>JANLYR010000244.1:0-6675 GCA_031365765.1 Hyphomicrobiales bacterium
AGATGAGAACGCCGCTAAGGATCTGAAGCGATGTGGTCATGAGCGTCGAGACGCGCATCGACTTGTTCACCACGTCGAGCATCCAGGTCATGCCTTCCTTGGCATAACTGTCCTCACGGTCGGCATGGGCGAAGAGCTTGACCGTCGAGACATTGGTGTAGCTGTCGACGACGCGGCCGGTGACCAGCGAGCGCATGTCGGCCTGCTGCTCGGAGAGCTTGCCGAGACGCGGCACGAAATACCAGCAGGCGAGCGCGTAGCCGCCGAGCCAGATGAGAAGGGGCACCATCAGCCAGGCATCGCTGGTGGCGACGAGCACCAGGGCTCCGGTGAAATAGACCGAGACATAGACGATGACCTCGGTGAATTTCATCACCGCATCGCGGACCCCCATCGAGGTCTGCATCACCTTGGTGGCGACCCGTCCGGCGAAATCGTTGTGGAAGAAATCCATGCTCTGGCGCAGCACATAGCGATGCGCCAGCCAGCGGCTGCGCATGGCGAAATTGCCGCGCAGACCCTGATGCGAAATCGATTCGGAAACGAAATTAAGGAGCGGCAGGACGACCAGCACGAGGACGCCCATGCCGATCAGCTTCAGCCCGTGATCGCCCCAGAAGGTGGCACGCTCGGCCAAAGTGAGGAGATCGACCAGATCGCCGAGGAAGGAAAAAAGATAAACCTCGATCAGTGCTATCACCGCCGAGAACAGCATCGAGGCGGCAAGCAGCGGGAAGAACGGCCTGGTGTAATGCCAGGCAAAGGCAAACAGCCGGCCCGGCGGCTTTTCCGGAAGCCGCGGCGGGAACGGGTTGACGAGACTCTCCAGCCAGGTGAAGAAACGGGCGATCACTGTAAACTCCTCACCGCACTGGCGGGAGGCCTCCAAAACAGGACGTGTGCGGCAATTCAATGACTATATAGGAGGAAAGCGGACGGGGGCAAAAATAAGGAAGACCCTCATCCGCCCTGGCGAAGGGTGATCGCCCTTCTCCCGCGCCGAAGTCGGGGGAGAAGGTGGCCGACAGGCCGGATGCGGGACTTCACTCGCGATTTTCCAGTTTCATCAGGATCATTTCGAACACGTCGTCGAGGATTGTGAATACATCGGTGTCCTGTACGCGATGAATGCCGTAGCCCTGCGCGGCGAGAAAGTTCGTTCGCCGTTCATCGGACAAGATTTCTTCATCCGTCGAATGCGTCGCGCCATCGACTTCGACGATAAGGCTTTTGTCGCGACAGAGGAAATCGGCGATGAAGGGACCGATTGGAACCTGGCGGACAAATTTATAGCCGTTGAGGCGACGGTTGCGGAGATTACCCCACAGGCGCTTTTCCGCCTCGGTTTCCGCACGGCGGAGCAGTTTTGCGCGAGCGCGAGTGTTGCGGGTGGTGAGCGGCATGGTGGAATTTGTTCCGGATGAGGGCCCTTTTTCCAGATAAGAAACAGAAATGCCCTCAACCTCCCGCCTGATCCCCCTCATCATCGCCAGCGCGTTGTTCATGGAGAACATGGATTCGACCGTGATCGCCACCGCGCTGCCGGCGATGGCCGCCGATCTCGGCACCGACCCGATCGTGCTCAAGCTGGCCTTCACCACCTATCTCCTAACCCTCACGGTGTTCATCCCGATCAGCGGATGGTGCGCCGACAGGTTCGGGGCGCGCACTGTGTTTCGGGCAGCGATCGTGGTTTTCACCCTGGGTTCCGTCGCCTGCGGCCTGGCGCAATCGCTGGGCTGGCTGGTCGCGGCGCGGGCGCTGCAGGGCCTGGGCGGGGCCATGATGGTGCCGGTCGGGCGCATCATTTTGCTGCGCTCGATCCCCAAATCGGAACTGGTTGACGCGCTGGCCTGGCTGACGATTCCGGCGCTGCTTGGACCGCTGATGGGTCCGCCAATCGGCGGCTTCATCACCACCTATTTCAATTGGCGCTATGTTTTCCTGATGAATGTGCCCTTCGGCATCGCGGCCTTCGCCTTCGCCACCTGGCGCATGCCTGAAATCGAAGCGGAGAGCGCGGCGCCGCTCGACCTCGTGGGCTTTGCGCTGTCGGGGCTGGGGCTATCCGCGACGGTGTTCGGCCTTACCGTGATGGGCCGCGACCTGCTGCCCGGATCGGCTCCCTTCCTGCTGCTCGCTGCAGGGTTCGTCCTCCTTGGCTTCTACCTCCGCCATGCGCGCCTTACACCCCATCCCATCCTCGATCTCCGCTTGCTGCGCATTGAAACATTCCGCGCCGGCGTGCTGGGGGGCAGCCTGTTCCGGGTGGGAGTGGGGGCGGTGCCGTTTCTCACGCCGCTGCTGTTCCAACTCGGCTTCGGCATGAGCGCTTTCCAGTCGGGCCTGCTCACCTGTGCGGCCGCTGCGGGGGCCATTTCGATGAAGTTCGGGGCGGCGCGGCTGATCCGGAGTTTCGGCTTTCGCCGCCTTCTGGTGGTCAACGGGGTGCTGGGCTGCCTCACCATGGCGGCGATGGCGCTGATCTCCACGGCGACGCCGCTCCTGGTCATCGCGGCGATCCTGCTCGTTGGCGGGTTCCTGCGCTCGCTGCAGTTCACCGCGTTGAACGCCATGTCCTATTCCGACATCGACAACCCGGCCATGAGCCACGCCACCAGTCTTTACACCGTAGTGCAGCACCTGTCGCTGTCGGCGGGCGTGGTAGTCTCGGCCTTCGTGCTGGAGGTGGCGCAATATGCGCGCGGTGACGCCGCCATCACGGTCGCGGATTTTTCGCTGGCATTCCTGGTGGTGGGCCTCCTGGCAATGACATCGGTCTGGCAGTTCGCGCGCCTTTCGCCGTCCGCTGGATCGGCGGTTTCGGGGAAATCATGATCAGGCTTTTGCCGCCGCGTATTCCCGGTCGATCTCTGGAAGCGGCTCTCCGCTCAGCACCGATTCGAAGGCGCGCAGGCGCTTGTAAATCGAGATCAGCTCCACGATCGTGGTCCAGGAATTGACCAAATACTGAAAGGATGAACGGACTTGCGCGAAGGCGTTGAGAATCTGATTCATCGCACCCAGGGTGATTTTACCGGCCGCGATGGTGGGCGCCAGGATGATGTAGGGAAAGATGTTGTCGGTCTGCAGATAGACGATGCGGCCGATGTTGAAATACATGTAGTTGAAGTAAAGCCGGAAGTAATTGGCGCGAATGCCTGAAAACAGCTCCGAAAGCAGTGGCGGCTGGGCCCGGGCCGGATCGTCCTCGCCATAGACGAGTTCCTTGCGGTAGGCGGCCTCGACCCGCTGGTTACGGAATTCAAGCCCGGGCAGCCGGATACCGATGAGGGCAAGCAGGGCGGTGCCGAACACCGACCACAGGATGGCGACCACCACCAGGGGATAGGGGATGACGCCGAGGACCGGTATTTCGGTGATGCTGGCGGAAAGCCGCAGGAGCACCGGCAAGAAAGCGATGAGCGTCATCACCGCGTCGATCAGGTTGACGCCAAGGCCCTCGACGGTGGTGGCAAAGCGCATGGTGTCTTCCTGCACGCGCTGGGCAGCACCCTCGACCGCGCGGAGCTTTGGCCAGTTGGCGGCGTAATAGCCGTTCATGGCGGTGCGCCAGCGGAAGATATAGTGGCTAACGAAAAAGCGGGTGAGTACGCCGACGAAGACCGCGACGAAGGCGATGCCCGCGAAGGTCAGCAGTTCGCCATAGAATTCTCCGAGCGTCACGGGGCGCGATTTCGACAGGGCGGCCTGGATCAGATCGTAGAACGGTCCGTACCAGGTGTTGATGGCGACGCTGACCTGAACCTGGAAATAGGTGGTGAAGATGATGAGGGCGGTGCCGAGGATCGACCATGGGGCCCAGGGGTGGGGATGGTAAATGAACCAGAAGGCGGCAAACAGCAGAACCACCGTTGCGTAGTAGAGGTAGAACCACAGAAACGGCTTCGACCAGAAGATAGCCACACCGACGACCGGTGGGGCATCCGCCGCAGCCGGCGGCAATCCGAACAGGGCGCCCAGTTGTTCTCCACCGAAGAACCAGAACAAGACGGCGGCCAGCGTCCACAGGGCTGCCGACCAGAAGAACAGCCGAGGCTGCGGGAAGAACGAGACAAACATGGGAAGGCCTTTCCTGATGAGCCCCTGACCGTCACCCCCGCGCAGGCGGGAACCCCGCTAACGTTTTGAAGAATAGCGGGATTCCCGCCTTGGCGGGAATGATGGCGTAAGGGTGAGTGATGCCGATTTGTGGGCCATTCGGGTTAGTTCAGGGTTTCGAGAAGTCGCGGCAGGTGGCCCAGATCGGGCAGTTCGCGGAAACGCGGGTTGGCTACGGGCGCTTCAGCGTGTTCGAGCTGCCAGGTGAGAGGATGCGGCACGTGAACCCCGAAGCTTCCTGCGGCAATCGCCGGGAGGACATCGGATTTAAGAGAGTTTCCCACCATCATGGCGGTCTCCGCGCCCTCGCCGTGACGGGCAAAGACGCGGGCGTAGGTTTCGGCCGACTTGTCGCTGACGATCTCGACGCCATCGAAATAGTCGCCCAGTCCCGACTGCGCGAGCTTCCGCTCCTGGTCGAACAAATCGCCCTTGGTGACGAGCACGATCCGGTATTGGCCAGCCAGGCGTTCAAGCGTTTCGCGGGCATGGGGGAGGGGTTCGATTGGATGACTGTGCATGGCGCGGCCGGCATTGATGATTTCCCCGATGACGGCTGGATCAACGCGGCCATCGGTCACCTCGATTGCCGTCTCGATCATCGACAGGGTGAAGCCCTTGATGCCGAAGCCGTAGAATTGCAGGTTGCGCTTCTCGGCTTCGAGCAGGCGCTCCGAAACCCGGGTTTCCGCCGCATGATCCGACAAGAGTTCGGCGAAGCGCTTTTCGGTGAGACGGAAGAATTGCTCGTTCTGCCAGAGCGTATCGTCGGCATCGAATCCGATGGTGGAGAGGGTCTTCATCGAAGCGAGTGTAAGCGTCTCCCGGTCCTCAACACAATGTGCCAAGCTTGACAGGCATGGAGGGCTGCCCTATCAGGCGGCCCACGCTTTAATGCGGGTGTAGCTCAGTTGGTTAGAGCGTCGGCCTGTCACGCCGAAGGTCGCGGGTTCGAGCCCCGTCACTCGCGCCAGCTCTCGCGGGCGCAACGTTAGCAAATCCGAATGCCGTGTTCATTGAACTTTTCCCAGAGATAGGATCCGGTGGGCGGCCTCGCATGTTTCGAGACGCGCGCCCGGCACAGCATCTCGTTCCACAAATGGATGAAATAGCTTCGCCGCGTCGCCTCTGCCACCCTGTCTCGCATCTGCGGATCCAGAAGGTCGGTGGCCCGGCTGTAATGCAAGGGATAGAGGGCCTGCGGCGGCAAGGCCCAGTCCCCCAAGCAGAGTTCGCGCACGATACGGGTGAGAAGGTGCGGGCCGCATTGTCCCCACTGGACGTTCCGCCCGAGGGCAATCGCTTCACCAAGGAGCGTGATGGACAAATGGTGGCCGACCGGAATTTTCAGCAAGGCACAGTTCAGGGTCGACTCATCCTGATAGGCAAAACACAGGCTGCTTTCCGGCACCACCTCCGACAGGCAGATGACATCGGTATCGGTCCACCAGCCGCCGAAATCATGCAGGAGCTTGTAGCGGAACCAGTTGGAGAAGCCCGCCACGCTGCCTGCTCCGCGCCCGCGCTGGTAGAAAAAAACCTGCTCCTCCGGCAGGATCGCGGCGGCGTCCTCCACCCTGACATGCATGGGCGCTTCGATCCGCTCGTAACAGTAGAGCGTCAGATCGTGGCCTTTTGAAATGAAGCTCTTGAGGCATAGGTGCTCGTAAGGCGAAAGCGGGCCTTTATGCCAAAACGACCTGAATTGCGCCATCCAGTCTTATGTCTCTGTCGCCGCCCGATAACTTCATCATGCCGCCATCGGGCGGGGCCTGTCCATGGGCTGAAACGCTTGCGGTTGATGGTGCGGTGCGCTACCAAGCGCCCCATCCGGTCCCCAGAGGGCCATTGGCGGAGTTCCATGCCGGACCTACTTCGTGACTATCTGCCGATCGTGATCTTCATTGCCGTGGCGGGCGGCATCAGCCTCGCCTTGATGGTGGCGCCGATCCTGATCGCGGTGCGCAATCCCGATCCGGAGAAGCTTTCGGCCTATGAATGCGGGTTCGACGCCTTCGACGACGCGCGCATGAAGTTCGACATCCGGTTTTATCTCGTGTCGCTGCTGTTCATCATCTTCGACCTTGAGGTCGCATTCTTGTTTCCATGGGCGATCAGCCTTGGCGATATCGGCGTCTTCGGATTCTGGTCGATGATGGTGTTTCTCGGCGTGCTCACCGTGGGCTTCATCTATGAATGGCGGAAGGGAGCGCTGGAATGGGATTGATCGAGCGCGCCACGCCGGAGCAGCAGGAATATTTCACCGGAATCAGCGCCGAACTCGCCGACCGGGGATTTCTGGTCACCGCCTCCGACGATCTGATCACCTGGGCCCGCACCGGCTCGTTGATGTGGATGACCTTCGGGCTGGCCTGTTGCGCGGTTGAAATGATGCAGGCCTCCATGCCGCGCTACGATGTCGAGCGGTTCGGCTTCGCGCCGCGCGCCTCGCCCCGGCAATCCGATGTGATGATCGTCGCCGGCACGCTTACCAACAAGATGGCGCCGGCGCTGCGCAAGGTCTACGACCAGATGCCGGAGCCGCGCTATGTG
>JANLYR010000251.1:0-2970 GCA_031365765.1 Hyphomicrobiales bacterium
CGGAATGCCGAGTCCGTCGTGCGTATACAAGGAATTTGCTATAGATGTGGTTTTCTTTATTTGAAAGTGACATTAGTTAGTCGGATAAGCGACCATTCTTCAGATTTCAATCATAAAACTTGTTACCCAAAGGGGCGGCGACCAGCGATCTGATTAAGCTGCTGCACCCCACAGAATCCATCTCTCAGATTGAATTGCGTTTCGACAACAGATAACCTCTGGTGGAGGAGTTTTAGCATGGAGCGCAAGCTCACCACCATACTTGCTGCCGATGTCGTGGGCTATTCGGCGCTCATGGAGGTGGACGAGGCGGGAACCCATGAGCGGCTCAACGCCGGGCGCAAGGAACTGTTCGAACCCGAGATCGCTCGCCACCATGGGCGGATCTTCAAACTGATGGGCGACGGACTTTTGGCCGAGTTCGGGTCAGTGGTCGATGCCGTCGAATGCGCCGTGAGCCTGCAGCGCGGCTTGACTGAGCGCAATACCAATGTTTCCGATAACCAACGCTTTCAGGTGCGTATTGGTATAAACTTGGGCGAGGTGATTGTCGAAGGCGACGACCGCTTTGGCGAGGGTGTCAACATCGCGGCCAGGCTTGAACAGCTCGCCGAGCCCGGTGGCATCTGCGTGTCTGCCAAGGTGGCCAAGGAAGTCGATAAAAAACTCGCTTTTAGTTTCGAGTTCATGGGCGAGCAGAAGGTCAAGAACATTGTCGAACCGGTGAAGGCCTTCCGGGTACGGATCGATGGCGCGCGGGCGCCGATCCTGCGGCCCAAGCTGGCGTCGCCCCTCCTTGGAATGCGACTGGCGGGCTTGGCCGCATTGCTGGCGGTTGCAGGTGCCGGCCTGTTCGGATGGTTTCTATACTCCACACCACGGGCGCCCACCGGTCCACCGTCCCTGGCAGTGCTGCCTTTCACCAATCTAAGCGGCGATTCGAGCCAAGACTATTTGGGGCTGGGCGTCGCAAATGACATCATCACTATGCTGTCAACCTCGCCGACCATTCGGGTCGTGTCCAAGTCCTCTAGCTTCACCTATGGCAAGCCAGCCAAGATCCAGAATGTCGCAAGCGACCTTGGTGTCACCTATGTGCTTGAAGGCAGCGCTGGCAAATCGGCTGGAAAGCTTTGGATCACCGCGCAGCTTATCGATGGCCAGACCGGACAAAACGTGTGGTCCAGCCGCTTCGCGGAAGAGAGCAACGATGCCGCTGCTCTCCAGGAGGAGATTGCCGCCAAGGTCTATTCATCGCTTGGCGGAATGACAGGTGAATTGCGGAGGCTTCAAGAGGCTGCTGCCTGGAGCAAAGAGGCGCCGAGCCTGGAAGAATACGACTATCATCTGCGTGGCGTCACCGAATTTTTCAAATGGACGAGCGAGGGCAAGGCGGAAGCCAGGCGTATATGGCGCGAGGGCCTCGCAAAGTTTCCGGACTCGGCCCTGCTGCGGTTGGAAGTTGCCGCCACCTATTTCAATGACGTCATGGAAGGACCCACCGATGATGCATGGCAAACGTTGCGCACCGCTTGGGAATTGGCGCGCGAGGCCGAGGCGAAACCGGATAAATCCCGCTTGGAAACGTGGCTCAGCCACTACCTTCTTGCCCTGATGTATCCGCTGGTTGAAGGAAATTTCGAGCGTGGCGCGCAAGAAGCGGAGGCGGCTCATATCCTGGTCCCCTACGATCCGTTCTCCAATGCAGATCTGTCCATCGTCATGACGAGTGCCGGCCACACCATCCGAGCCGTAGAATGGGCGGAATTCGCGGTCCGCAATGAATCCATAGTTCCCGACTGGTATCGCCACCGGCTGGCCTGGGCCTATTACCACGCCAATCGGCCGGCCGACGCCCTGGCCGAGTGGGACCGGATCGCCAATCCGTGCCGCCTGTGCCGGGCGGTAGCCCTGGTTCGGCTCGGCCGCTTGGAAGAGGCCAGGAAATTGGTCGCTGAACAACTGAAGAATACGCCCGATCTCACTGCCGCCAGCGAGAAAATGGCGCCCGGCGGCCGTCATCCGGTATTGGTGGAGCGCTTGTTAACACCGTTCCTCTCCGACCTCGCCAAGGCCGGGGTGCCGGAAAAGTGAGGTGAAGGCCGGGAGAGTCGAAAGCTTACTCTGACGCGATATTGATGATATTGATACTGTTTGGCAGCAGGGGCGGTGTAGAGGCCGTTCTTGGAAAAATAGCCCCACGCATCGGTTTGCAAGGATGAGCGGCACTTTGCATGGTGATAAGTGTTTCGGCCGGTGGCACACCGGTTGCAGGTTCTCGCCTCTTTGGTAATGCACAGTACTTCAATGGAGTACATTTCAATTCAGAACTTGGCATAGTTCCGAGATCGTTCGGACCTTGTACGGACATGTACACCTATCAATTCTCAGCTATAGAAACCTACTACTACGACATCGTAATGCGGGGGTCAGGTGTTCGAGTCACCTAAGCGGCACTATTTCCCGAGTTATTTCAAATATTTGTGTGAGACTGCATAGAGCTGTCCAATTCCTTGATCGCTGGGAAGCACCGGGGAAGCACGGCGGTTTTTTTGGGCGTTTCCGAGATTGACATTCTTGCCAATACATTCCGTATTTGTTCCTATGCCCTCGCAACACCGTCTCTTGGAACTGACCGAGGCCGAAATCGCCTTCGCGCTGGAAATGATACTGCGTTCCGACTCATCCGCGATTCCGGTGCTAAAGGGGAAAGGTGCCCCCAAGGACTGCAATATTCGAGATGCCGTGATGAGGGCGTTCGCCCAGCAGTTCGGTTGGCAGGAGGGCCGTTGAAGAAAACAGCATGGTCGGCGATGCCATTGAGGCGCTGGCCAACGCACTGGAAGAACATCTGGATAATGCGTTGAACACGATATCTGAGCAGAACCCCGCCTTGTTCAATGCCCTTCCGGAAATGCCGAACCGGCAGAGAAAATTAGGATGACACAGCAGACACAGGCCATCCTTTGA
>JANLYR010000254.1:0-14119 GCA_031365765.1 Hyphomicrobiales bacterium
CTGGGAATGGACTACTGGTATGCCGACCAAAGCGTGCAATGTCCGTCCGACGAGGACAATGCCCGTTCCATCCGGCGGCTCATCGATCTGGGATTTCTCGATCGCATCCTGCTGTCGCAGGATGTCTTTCTCAAGATGATGCTGACGCGCTATGGCGGCTTCGGCTATGCCTATGTCCTCAGGCATTTCGTGCCCCGCCTCAGGCGCCATGGGGTGAGCGACAGCCAGATCGGAACCATGCTGGGCGATAATCCGCGCCGCGTGTTTCATGCGGAGTGAAACGAGCAGGAGGAGGGATTGAGTATGGCGAAGAAGAATGTGCTTCTGGTTGGCGAAAGCTGGGTGAGTGCCGCCAGCCACACCAAGGGCTGGGACAGTTTTTCCAGCGTCACCTTTCATCTCGGCGCCGAACCCCTTGTCGCTGCCCTCAAGGACAGCGCGTTCACGCTCACTTATATGAAGGCGCACGAGGCCGCGACCGAATTTCCGCTAACCCTTGAAGGGCTTTCGGGGTATGACGCGATCATTCTTTCGGACATCGGCGCCAATACGCTGCTGCTGCATCCCGACGTCTGGCTCTCCGGCAAGACCGTTCCGAACCGCCTCAAGCTCATTCGCGACTGGACGCGCGCGGGCGGCGGACTGATGATGATCGGCGGTTATTTTTCGTTCCAGGGCATCGATGGCCGTGCCCGCTGGCGGCGCACGGCGGTGGAGGAAGCGTTGCCCGTCGACTGCCTGCCCTATGACGACCGGATCGAGGCGCCGGAAGGAATCGTAGCCGACATCCTCATGCTAGATCACCCCATCGTCGCCGGCCTGTCCGGTCCTTGGCCCGCTTTGCTCGGGGTCAACGAGGTGGTCGCCAAGAACCGTCCCGATGTCGAGATCGTCGCGCGCCTGCCGGCCGAACAGGGCGGGCACCCGCTGCTGGTGACAGGCGCCTGCGGCAAAGGCCGCACGCTGGCCTGGACCTCCGACATTGGTCCGCACTGGCTGCCCGAGCCGTTCGTCGCCTGGCCCGGCTACACAAAGCTCTGGCGTCAGGCAATGGGCTGGCTGACCCGCGCCGGATAATATTCAAACCACGGAGTTCCCATGGCAACCCCCATCGCCGCCACGTCCGGAGACGTCATTCGCGATCTTTTCGGCCGCGACAAGGTGGTCATCGGCGTCGTGCACTGCCCAGCTTTGCCGGGTTCCCCCGGGCATGGAGGCGGGCCGATCGAGGATATCTATGAGCGGGCCCTCGGCGATGCGGAGGCCTATGTGGCGGGCGGCGTCCATGGGCTGATCATCGAGAACCATGGCGACATCCCGTTCCTCAAGCCCGCCGATATCGGCCCAGAAACCGCGGCTCACATGGCGGTGATCACCGACCGCGTGCGCCGCGCGTGCGGGGTGCCGCTCGGCATCAATGTGCTCGCCAACGGCGCAATCCCGGCACTCGCCATTGCGCGCGCCGGGGGTGCTTGCTTTATCCGGGTCAATCAATGGGCCAACGCCTATGTCGCCAATGAAGGGATCATCGAGGGGGAAGCGGCGAAGGCGCTGCGCTACCGGTCCGCCATACGGGCCGGCGATACAAAAATTTTCGCCGACACCCATGTCAAGCATGGCGCCCATGCGATCGTCGCCGACCGCTCCATCACGGAACTCACCCGCGACGTCGCTTTCTTCCACGCCGACGCGGTGATTGCGACCGGCCAGCGCACCGGCGATACCGCGACGATGGATGAGATCGACACGGTTCGGAGCGCGACGGATCTGCCGGTCCTGGTCGGCAGCGGCGTGACCAAGGACAACGTCGCCGCCATTCTTGCGCGGATCGACGGCGTCATCGTCGCCAGTTCGCTGAAACACGACGGGGTGTGGTGGAACAAGGTCGACATCCAACGAGTGAAGGCCTTCATGCGGGCGATCCAACAGTGAGAAATGCTCCTCACCATGAATAGTGGCGCAATTGCGCAGATGTGCTGAAACCAACACAAAGGTAGGAATTGTGGCAGGCAAGATTTCTGCGGCGCCGCAGACCAAGTGTCAGGTCTTCCAGAAGATCGACGACCAGGCGAGCGAGCTGCTCGGCTTCCTGCGGCACTATGTGGCGCACAAATCGGTCAATCCCGGACGCGCTACGCCGGAGGAGCCGGGCGAGGAGGAGAGCTGCCAGCGCTGGCTCAAGGGTGAACTCGAACGCATGGGCTGTTTCGACAAGATCGATTTGTGGGCCGATGCGCCGGGCCGGCCCAATCTCGCGGCCGTGATCAGCGGCCGTTCCGGGCAGGCGGGCCTGATGTTCAACGGCCACACCGACACCGTGGAAGTAACTCGGCCGCAAAAGGAGAGGTGGATCGGCGACCCGTGGAGCGGCGAGACGCGCGACGGCAATCTCTATGGCCGCGGCTCCACCGACATGAAAGGCGGCAACACCGCCTTTCTGTGGGCGGCCAAGGTCCTGTGCGAACTCAGCATGAAGCTGCGCCACGACCTGATACTGACATTCAGCATCGGCGAGGAAACCGGCGAGGCCGATATAGGGCCGCTCAGCGTGCTGCGCCGCGGCTATTCAGCACCCTTTGTGGTCAATGCCGAACCCACCAGCCTGCGGGTCTGCCCGGCGACGATGGGCTGGTTCTTCTTCAAGATCACAGTTGTGGGTAAAGGGCGCCATCCCGCCTCGCGCTACGCTGCTATTTACCCCTCTCACAAGCCGCTGCCTCTCCCTGGCATCGACGCCGTGGAAAAGTTGCGCAAGATAATGGACGCCCTCACGCAGCTCGAACGCGACTGGGCGCTTTACCAGCGCCACATGTTCATGCCGCCGGGTGGCATGAACATGTGTCCGGTCTATATCCATGGCGGCAATCTCCGCGCCTCGCTGCCCGAACAATGCGAGGCCGTTTATGCCGTCGTCTACAACCCGGCCTTGCGCGGCGACGAGGTCATGCGGCAGATCCAGGCGGCGATCGACGGCGTCGTTACAAGCGATACGTGGCTCCGCGACCATCCTCCGGTTATCGAGGTGCCGGTCATTCACCAGGTGCTTGAACCGGTCAATCTGCCGCTCGACCACCCGGCGGTGCAAAGCCTGGCGGCCGCCTATCGCGACGCCCTCGGCATCGAGCCCGAATTCGGCAGCCTGCCCGGCCCTTGCGACGCCAACATCATGAGCGAGGCCGGCGTTGCCACCGTCATCTTCGGGCCGGGCGATCTGGCGATGAACGCGCATGGCGCCAATGAATATGTGCCGGTCCGGCAGGTCATCGACGCCTGCAAGGTATATGCTAGCCTGATCATCGACTGCTGCGGAGAACCACTGGATGAATGAAGCAACCATCGATCATGGCAAGGAGCGTATCCCGGATGATGAATATCCCCGCCGCCTCGCAAGCGTGCGGCGGAAACTGCTGCAGGAAGGCCTGACCGCCGGGCTCGCTTACGCCACCGAGCATATGCCGGGCGATGTCCAGTATCTCACCGGCTACGACCCCCATATCGAAAACGTGGCGCTGCTGCTATTGCCTGATCACCTGGTGGTCCTGGGCGGCGCCGAGGGCGAGAAAATGTTCGAGGACATGGGCCGGGCAGGCGTCTGGCGCAACCTCTCGCTGTTCGAAATCCCGTTCCAGGACTATGGCGGGCTCCGCTTCCATACGCTTGCCGAAATCCTGCGGGAGTTCGTAGGCGAGGTCCCCGTCGAGATGGGGCTGCTGTCGGCACCCAACGTGCTGTCACAGGAAATCGTCGCCTTGGCCGAGAGGGCGGGCGGCAGCCGGCCGGTTCGCCTGCGCGATGTCAGCCGCATCATGGCGGAGGCCCGCTACAACAAGAGTCCTGCCGAACTCCGGATGTTCCGCCTGGCCAGCCGGATCGCCACGCAAGCGATGCGGGCGATGCTGGCTTGCGTGGAGCCTGGCCGCCGTGAACTCGAAGTGGCGGCCGAGGGCGACGCGGTCTGCAAGAGGCTCGGCGCCTATGGCTACGGCTTCGATACAATGGTCTGCTCGGGCCCCCGCATCGACACGATCATCGGGCGGTCGACGAACCGCGTCATGGAGCAAGGCGATCTGGTCATGCTGGGAGTGAGCCCCCGCTTCGAAGGATACACCTCCGCCCTGGGGCGGACGGTCGTCGCCGGCAGTGCGACGGCGGAACAGGCGGAGTTCCTCGACCATGGCATCCATGCCCATGAACTTGCCATCGCCCAGCTGGTGGCCGGCAGGCCGGCCCGCGAGGTCGATCTGGCGGCGCGCCGCTATCTCACCACCGTGGGACTGGGCCAATACCACACCTACGGCGTCGGTCATGGCATCGGCTTCACCGAATGCCTGGAGGAGAAGACCGCCACGCAGAGCAGCGACTATGATCTCCCGGCCGGCATCGCCATGATGATCGACGTGGGGCTGTTTGGCCATCCGCTGCATTACGGAGCGAGACACGAGGATCCCTTCCTGATCTCCCACGATGGCAACACCGAGCGGCTGACCGATCTGCCGATGAAGGTCTACTCTTAGCGAACAAACCCACCACCCTGCGCTCCCGCTTCCGCGAGAAACGAGTGCAGAGTCGCCACCACCCTGCGCCCTCGCCGACAGCGCCCGCAACGCGCTTGATCGATCTAGAGCGAACATCACCGATCGCGAACGCGCCCGGCAGACTCGTTTCTACCGAGGCCACCAGGCAGTGTCGCTGAACCAGTGCTTGACAAGCTGCCGTTTCCGGAAAAATATGAAGAAACGCACTGGGCAAATGCGCCCCATAGCGCGCGCTGATCCTGATATATGTCGAGGCAACGAAGCCCGCCGTACCTGTTAGAGGGTGCGAATGTTCTTGGAGAGCGGCCGTGGGTAGAAAGCGCTATCGCATAGGAGTCCTATTTTCCAACAGCGGACCATATGGCGTGGTCGCTCGTTCGATGCGCAATGGCGCGATGCTCGCCTTCGACGAGAACAACCGCTCAGGGCGTTACGATTTTGTGATTGAGCCCGTTATCGCGGATACGGCGGGCGCTCTCAGTCAGTACACCACCCTTGGGGCCGAACTGATCGGCAGCGGCATTCGCCACGTCGTCGGCTGCTATACATCGTCAAGCCGCAAGGATGTCATCCCGTTGTTCGAAAAGCACGATGCGCTCCTATGGTATCCATCACATTACGAGGGCTTCGAGAGCTCCAACAATGTGATCTATACGGGTGCAACTCCCAACCAGCACATCATTCCCCTCACTGAATTTCTGACCACACATGTCGGCAAGCGCGCTTACTGTGTCGGTTCGAACTATATATGGGCCTGGGAAAATAATCGAATTCTGCGGGAAGGCCTCTCGGCTGTGGGCGGTTCGGTTGTGGCTGAACGGTATTTTGCCGTGGGAGAGACCGATCATTCGAAGGTCATCGGCGTGGTTCTGGAGAACCCTCCTGATTTCGTTTTCAATACGTTGATCGGCACCAGCGCCTATCAGTTTTTCCGTGACTTTCGGGCTGCGTGCATTACACGTGGCATTGATCAGCCAAGCAAAATTCCTGTCGCCAGCTGCAGCCTGTCCGAGCCTGAGTTGGCGGAAATCGGCGCCGGCGCCATGGACGGTCATATAAGTTCAAGCGTCTATTTTTCGAGCATCAACACGGACACCAACCGCGCCTTTGTCGCAGCCTATGACCGTCTCTATCCCGCAGGCCCCAGCGTTTCAGCCGACGCCGAGGCGTCCTATGTGGCCGTGAAACTGCTTGCCGCGTCGATCGCGTCGGCGGGGTGCGACAATGTCGATGCAGTGCGCATGGCCATCCCCAAACAGTCGATTGAGGCACCGCAGGGAACGGTCCGGATCGACGGCAAGACAAACCATGCCTGCCTGACGCCACGGGTTGGAAAGTCCGTCGGTTCGGGCCGCTTTGAAATCGTCCTTGAGGCCCGTCAGCCGGTCTAGCCCGATCCTTATCTGGTTCAGACATCGCCGCGTTATGCGGTGCGCTCGCTGGTTTCAGCGATCCGGCTTGTGTCATGACAGAGCCGCGTCTCATCCAGAACTTTGTAGGCTACCGGGCCATCATCGTCACCGATGCGAAGTCCGCTATGCTGCAGTTGGAAGTAAATCTGGTGAAACTCGGTCTCGTAGGTCAATCTCCTGTTTGAGGGGTTGGTTATGAGCGTCTGCCATCCATCAACTTGCGCATGACGATCTGGCCGGATGCCGTGAGCGCCCAGAACATCATGGCGGCTGTGTCGGCTAATGGCGGCACGGTCTGGGTCTTAATGCAGCGCTTGAATTCTTCGTGCAGCCGCTCGATGCGGTGGGTGGTTCTGGCGCTTTTCCATTGGCTCGGTAGCAGCCGGGTGAAGGTGAACAGCTGTCGCCGGCCTCCTCGTGTGAAATCGCGTCCAAACACGACCCCTCTTGAAAACCGCGTAAGCCATTAATTTTTGTAGCACTTTCGAAGATCTGGCCTCCCAGGCCAGCAAGGGTGGTTCGTGGGCATTCTAGCGGCGGGGGGCGTTCACGCGTTGGATCAGAGGCCACAAGTTCTGCCGCATGCCGCCATTCGACCCTCCGAAATCGGTGCACGACCTAGTCCGCGAGGTTAGAGAGTTCAAGTGAGCTACCTCAGCGAAACCGATTCGATGTTCATACGCCAGATGGCAAAATTGAGCGTTGCGGCGAATGTAACCCAACTGAGATAGGGCACCAGCAACCACGCCGCTCCCGCATTGAGGGGGTAAAAAAACGCAATCGTCGCGACGATCGATATCCATAGCAAAACGATTTCAAAAAACGCCAAGTCCGGACGGTGTAGGCCGAAGAAGATCGGTGTCCACGCGGCGTTGAGAATCAATTGAACGAGATAGATGGCGAATGGTAACGCAGCGGCGGCGGCGAAACCAAACTCCCGCCACACCTGCCATCCGGAAACGGCGATGGTGAGGTAGAGAACGGTCCAAGCCGGCGCGAACAGCCAGTTCGGAGGCCGCCATGAGGGCTTGACCAGCTGCTCATACCATTCGCCCGGAGGAAACAGCGCACCCGTCGCCGCTGCCAGGAAGCAGGCTCCGACAAAACCCAAGAGAGATAGTATTGAGGTAATGTTCATCTTCTCGGTCTCCCGCCGGACATCACGGCACGCGACACGGAGTCGGCTGAATTCAGTTGGGAAGGACACATATTCTAAGGCGCAACCACCACGATCGCGGTGCAGATAGCACGTCCCTGCCGCCGGTAGGAGTGCGCATATCCCGAGTCAAAGTACATCGAGTCGCCCTCCTCGAGCATTGTGTCCTCGCCGGTGATCGTGACGACAAGCTGACCTCTCATCACGTAGATGATTTCGGCCCCTTGATGTTTGTGAGGTTCAGTCGGTTCCGGCTGCCCATCAAATTCTGCGAAATACGCCTCCATCTTTCGAGAGGCCACGGGGAAATCGAGGCTTTCGAAGAAATAGGACGGCGCTTCTTTCCCGGGCTGGTCCGGGAGACGCAGTCGATCCTTTTTTCTCACCACTGCTTTCAAGGGAACGTCGTTCTGGTCTACGAAAAAATGATCGAGGCCCACGCCGAAAACCATCGCAATTCTGAGGAGGGTTGGCAGGGTTGGAAAAAGCTGCCCTCGTTCGATTTTCGATAGCATGCCTGACGACAAGCCCGTGTGCTCGCCGAGTTGCACGAGTCCGAGGTCCTTCTTCTGGCGAAGCATCTTGATCTTTTGCCCGATCTGATAGCCCTCAAGGCCGGCGGCCAAGGTCTCCGAGAGCATAGTTCACCCCATTTTTTCCTGACGTGAAGAAAACGATACAGGGTATTTACTCATGCTACAACAATATTTCTCATCACGATAATGTGCCTATCATTAAATATGATTATCTCTATATGAACAATTCGATGCTACTCCTTTGGTCGCATCGGTAACGGCCAATCAGGGCCACACTCAAACATATGGTGCTCACATGAACTTCAAAATTGGGAAACTTGCGGCCGTCACCGCAACCGTAATAGGCCTGGCGCTTGGTAGTGCATCTGCCTTCTCAGCCAACAAGGATATTGTCGACACTGCGGTCGAGGCTGGTCAGTTCAAGACCCTTGCTGCGGCCCTCGGTGCGGCGGGCCTCGTCGATACGCTGAAGGGCGCCGGTCCGTTCACGGTCTTCGCGCCCACTGACGATGCCTTCGCCAAACTGCCGGCGGGCACCGTCGAAACCCTGCTGAAGCCCGAAAACAAGGCCAAGCTGACGGAAATCCTCACCTATCACGTGGTGGACGGGAATGTCATGGCTGCCGATGTCGTCAAGCTCACGGAAGCGAAGGCGCTCAACGGCATGATGGTCAAGGTCAAGGTCAGCGGCGACACCGTGATGATCAACGACGCCACTGTTACGTCAACCGACATCGCGGCATCGAACGGCGTCATCCACGTCATCGACACCGTGCTCCTGCCGCCTGCCAACTGACACACATCGATGCCGATGTTTTCCGGGTGGATGCGTCCACCCGGTCATCAAACAAATGAATGGAGATCAAGATGACAACCGAAAAGAATATCGTCGACACTGCAGTTGCCGCAGGCAACTTTAAAACACTTGCCGCGGCACTGGGCGCTGCCGGCCTGATCAACACGGTGAGTGGTCCTGGACCGTTCACGGTGTTTGCTCCGACGGACGCCGCCTTTGCCAAATTACCGGCAGGCACGGTCGAAAACCTTTTGAAGCCGGAAAACAAAGATCAGCTGACTGCGATCCTCACTTACCATGTCGTGGCTGGCAAGGTCATGGCTGCTGACGTCGTCAAGCTTTCCGAAGCCAAGACGGTCAACGGCAAGATGCTCCAGGTGAAGGTTAACGGCGCCAATGTTTTGATTAACGACGCCAAGGTCACCTCGACCGACATCGCTGCATCGAATGGCGTCATTCATGTGATCGACAGCGTCGTAATTCCGAAGGCTGCATAATCGGCCAAGCGCGAAACACCAGGATTGCCAGTCAGCCAAGGGCTGGCGATCCCGGTATAATAGATCGCCATACCGCGTTAACCCCACATGGTTTCTCAGGAAAGGCCCAGCACCATGATCTCCGGCACTCGCAGTTACATCGTATATGCGTGGAATTTCTTGTTTAATCACGAAGTCAGTCCACTTCGTAACATCCCCGACGTCGCCGTGCGCCACTATGTTTTGCAAGCATTGGGGCTGATGTGGGCGGTTAGTTTCTCGCTCGCAATTGGAAGTTACACGTTTCTTGCGGCTAGCGTGATCGGGCATGCTTTTATAATAGGAGCCGCAGCAATTACGGTCGCCACCCTTTCGGCCGCAGCGAGTAATCCTAAGCTATTCGTTCGAGTTTCGGGTCGCCGTTATGATGGCGAGCACGAATAGGCCTTTACGAGGGCGTGTAACCAATTGGCCGCTGAGCGATCAAGATCGACGGTGTATTATGACAGCTCCTGTCCGCTGTGCCGGGCGGAGATCGGCTATTATCGTCGTCAGGATCAATCCAGCGCGCTCTGTTTTATCGACGTTTCCAAACTGGATGCCTTGGTTCCGGTTGGCCTCGCCCGGCAGCGGGCCATGGAGCGATTTCATGTCCAGAAAGAGGATGGACAGATGCTTTACGGGGCAGCGGCTTTCGTCGAAGTGTGGGCTCGATTGCCACGTTGGCGCTGGGTGGCGCGTGCTGCGACGCTCCCCGGAATAATGGCGTTACTCGAATTCACCTACCGGCTCTTTCTGCCGGTACGGCCGGCGCTGGCCGTGATTCTTGGAGGGATGAAACGTCTGAGAGACGCGCTATGGGCATCCAGGAGGCATGACGGCATCTAACGCTCAACGAAAGGGCGAATTAACACCTACATCGATTGTAGCCGAAAGGCCTTGGAAGGAGTTGACCAATGGAATTTCATAAAACCCGAATTGGCCTGAAATCCAATACCAGGACCAGTGTCGCGGCGCTGCTCAACGCACGCTTGGCCGACGCGATTGATCTCGCCTTGATGACGAAGCAGGCGCATTGGAATCTGGGGGCCGGCAATTCATCGCCGTGCATGAAATGCTTGACGGTTTTCGGACCGAAATTGATGGGCATGTCGACGTTCTGGCAGAGCGTGTCGTGCAGCTTGGTGGAGTTGCGATTGGCACAACTCAGGCGGTGGCAGAAAACACCAAACTCAAGGCCTATCCGACTGATCTCGTTAACGTGGAAGACCATGTTGCCGCCTTGGCAGAGCGCTACGGTGATCTTGCCAATGCAACCCGTGCGGCGATCGAGGCATCGGACGAAGCCGCAGATGCCGGCACCGCCGATATCTTTACCGCATTATCGCGGTCGCTAGACAAGGCGCTATGGTTCCTGGAAGCCCATGAGGCGGGCGAGCCATAAGTAGTGACCGGAGCGCCACAATCAGCAATCGGGGCGACGTCTGCGGTCAACCTGGGTTCATTTCCAAAGGCGGGCGTTGCCGTGGTTTTCGGCGCAGGCGGCGGAATTGGCAGTGCCTTGGTTGCCGCGCTGAGTTCCACCGACAACTTCCGGCAGGTGGTTGGTTTCAGTCGAACGTCGTCTCCGCCAATCGATCTGCTGGACGAACCAAGCCTCGAGCGCGCCGCGACAATTGCCGCCGAAATTGGAGAGCTTCGGCTTGTGATCGATGCAACGGGGTTTCTCCACGATGATCGACAAGGCCCGGAGAAGAGTTGGCGTCAACTGGATGCGGGCAACCTCGCGCGCGCATTCGCCCTGAACGCAATTGGACCCGCGCTGATCATGAAGCATGTGCTTCCGCGATTGCCCCGGTCGGGCAAGGCCGTCTTTGCGACATTGTCCGCCAGGGTTGGCAGCATCGGCGATAATCGGCTTGGCGGTTGGTACGCGTATCGCGCCTCGAAGGCGGCCCTCAACCAACTTGTCAAAACAGCGGCCTTGGAATTGGCGCGGCGATCTCCGGAAGGGATTTGTGTGGCCTTGCATCCAGGCACGGTTGCTACGATGTTTTCTGCCCCCTTTGCAGCGAAGGGGTTGGACGTCCACACGCCCGCTGAAGCGTCCCGCCATCTCCTAGCCGTGGTTGATAAGCTCCCTGTCGAGGCAAACGGTGGGTTCTTCGACTGGCGGGGCGAGGCAGTGCCCTGGTAGCTCGTGGCAAAGATTCGTTGAAAGACAGAACATCCAAGCCCTGCTCTCATTGTGGCCGGCCCATTGCCTGGCGGCCGAGTTCCCGCCTCGTCCGCCTCCATGAGCGCCGAATAGCCCACGACATCGGCAGCAAGTATAGTGGTGAGCTTGCGCTCCATGCCAAATCTCCTCCACCAGATACTATCTTTTGTCGAAACGCAGTTCAAACTGAGCGATGGTACTGCTCAACCTCTGTTGTCACTCCTGGACCACCCTCATTGATGTAAATTCGCCTGCAATGGCGACTCCCGGAGTGACGTTATCTCGCGTTCCAATTCCAGGTTAGCGCGGAACTGATACCGATCTACACGTCTTAAAGGTATGCTAGGTTCTGCCGCACTTGGCGTATTAGTTGATGACGATGGATGTAGGTAACTGGTTAAAAGAGCTGGGGTTAGCGGAATATGTAGACCCCTTCGCCGTAAACGGCGTTGATTCTGTAATTCTCCTTGACCTCACCAACGATGATCTCAAAGACCTTGGAGTGGCGAGACTGGCCGACCGAAAGCGGCTGCTCAAAGCCATAGAAGAACTGTCCACTGCAACGGCCGCGGGCCGACGTGAAGTCGCTCCATCGATCCCCGCCGGCGAACGCCGTCAGGTGACCGTCCTGTTTGCAGACCTTGCCGGCTTTACGCGCCTCACGAGCGCGCTCGGTGCGGAACAAATCCACGCTCTCTTGAACCGGTACTTCGAGGTGGTCGATGCGATCGTCGAGAGCCATGGAGGTGTGATCGACAAACACATCGGCGACAATGTCATGGCTGTCTTCGGAGCACCGGTCGCCCATGACGATGACCCGATGCGCGCCGTGCGTGCTGCGCTCACAATACATGAACGGATGACCTCGATATCGAGGGAAGGC
This sequence comes from Hyphomicrobiales bacterium, assembly GCA_031365765.1. Classification (GTDB taxonomy): domain Bacteria; phylum Pseudomonadota; class Alphaproteobacteria; order Rhizobiales; family Aestuariivirgaceae; genus Aestuariivirga. The sequence goes on from JANLYR010000254.1 coordinate 12,013, forward strand.
GGCTCTTTGCTCCAGGCTCACATCGGCATCGCCAGCGGCCAAGTAGTCGCCAGCAGCACCGGCAGCGAGGCGCATCGGGAATACACTGTCACCGGGGATTCGGTGAACTTGGCAGCGCGACTTCAAAACAAAGCTCAGCCAGGTGAAACGCTAATCTCGGATGCCTTGCGCCGGGCAATCGGCGACCGTGTCGATTGTGGATTGTTGGGTGAACTCGACATTAAAGGAATAGCGCCGCCGGTTCGAGTATGGCGGGTTCAGGGACTAAGGGGAGCGGATTCGGCTTCTGGGCGAGCCTCATTCGTTGGCCGGAGGGCCGAGATGGCGCAATTTGCTGGTGTCGTTGAGGCATGCCGCGCCAGTGGTCTGGGTCAAGTGATTGTCGTGCGCGGCGAAGCCGGCATCGGTAAGAGCAGGTTGGTCGATGAATTTATCAGAGCGGCAACGAACCAGGGTTTCGAGACTCATAAAGGGCTGGTGCTGGATTTCGGATCAGGTGACGGGCGAGATGCCATACGCTCAGTCGTAGCTAGTCTGCTTGGCATCCAGCTAGGAAGCGATCAAGCAACCCTGGATACGGCGGTTACGGCGGCGATACAGGAAGGATCGCTGTCGAGGGAGCATCGTATCTTTCTCGCTGATCTCCTCAATCTTAGTCAGTCGCGTGTAGATCGCGCGATATACGACGCCATGACAAATGCGGTACGAAACGAAGGCAAGCAGGTTGTGGTCAGTAACCTGCTGCGCCATCTGAGCGCGCGCAGACCAGTCATCGTCGTTATCGACGATATTCATTGGGCTGATTCTCAAGTACTAAAGCATCTTTCGCGGATGGCGCAGACAATCGCGGAGTGCCCTGCACTATTGATTATGACGTCGCGCGTAGAAGGTTATCCCCTCGATCAGGAGTGGCGTGCTACCAGCGACGGATGTTCACTGAGTACCATCGACTTAGGGCCTTTGCGCAAAGAGGAGGCATTCTTGCTGGCCAACAATCTCGTCGGCGCAACCCGCCCACTGGCTGAAAGTTGTGTTGAGCGCGCCGCAGGGAATCCACTTTTCCTTGAGCATCTGTTGCAAGACCACCAGGAGAGTACCAGTGGTGAGGTTCCAGCCACAATTCAAAGTTTGGTCTTGGCACGGATTGATCGCCTGTCCCCATCTGACAAACAGGCACTCCAAGCCGCCTCGGTGCTGGGTAAGAGATTTGCTCTAGACGCCCTACGCCATTTAATCAGGAGTACCCAGTACACTTGTGCCGCATTGGTTCAACGTCACCTTGTCAGACCAGAAGGGGACAACTTCTTGTTTACGCATGCACTCGTGCAAGAAGGTGTCTATAATTCTCTTCTAACAGCCCCGCGCACCGAACTGCACCAAAATGCCGCGGTTTGGTATGGCAGCTCCGACCCCATTCTACATGCTGAGCATCTCGATCGCGCCAATGATCCAGCCGCCGCGTCTGCCTATGGTGCCGCCGCCAATGCAAAAAATGGAACATTTCATTTCGAAACCGCCATCAAACTCATCAATCGTGGTATTGAACTGGCGACGGATCCGTCCACACGGTCGGCGATGCTGTGCATCCGTGGCGATGCATTAAGAAATTTGGGTTCTACCACGGAGTCAGTCGAAGCCTTCGAGATGGCGCTCAGTTCCGCTGAAGACGATGTGCGTCGTTGCCAGGCATGGATAGGCATGGCAGCAGGCTTGCGCGTTGCAGACCGGCAGAAGGCAGCATTGGTGCTGCTCGACAATGCAGAGGCGGCAGCTATCAAGCATGAACTTGTCTCAGATAGGGTTCAGATCCACTATCTCCGCGGGAATCTTTACTTCCCGCTCGGTAACATCGACGGTTGCCTTACCGAACACGAAAAGGCGCTTGGTTTTGCCCGTGAAGTGGGTTCTAGCGAGGGAGAAGCTTTGGCGTTAGGCGGCCTGGGCGATGCCTACTATTTGCAGGGCCACATGATCAGTGCTTGCAAGCAGTTCCGCGCCTGCATCGCTGTCTGCCAAAACCACGGATACGGCCGCATAGAAGTCGCTAACCGACACATGGTCGGATGGACTCGCTTTCATCTCATGGAAAATGCGGATGCACTTAAAG
>JANLYR010000273.1:0-2771 GCA_031365765.1 Hyphomicrobiales bacterium
GCAGCCTTGTGCGCCATTCCTCGTAGCGATCCGAGGTACGGAAGCCGACCGTGTGGGCTTCGAGCGTTTGCCATTTGACGAGGAGCACGTAGCGGTCCGGCGCTTCGATGCAGGCTTGGACTTCGAGGCCGATGAAGCCCGGCGTGGCGCCGATCAGGGGCAGCGCCTCGTTCAATGCAAGAAGAAAGGCCGGGCTTTCACCCGGCCTGACGTTCAGGATTGCATGTTCGAGGATCACGTGTTGCTCAGAGTGTCTGCCCGGTCTTTTTCCAGTCGGCGACGAACTGCTCGATGCCCTTGTCAGTCAGGGGATGCTTGACGAGGCCCTTGATGACGGCGGCGGGGCAGGTGGCGACGTCGGCACCGATCAGGGCGACCTGCTTCACATGCAGCGCGGTGCGGACCGATGCCGCGAGGATTTCCGTGTCGAAGGCGTAGTTGTCATAGATCTGGCGGATCTCGGAAATGAGTTCGGTGCCATCCATGTGAATGTCGTCGAGCCGGCCGATGAAGGGCGAGATGAAGGAGGCGCCGGCCTTGGCGGCGAGCAGCGCCTGGTTGGCCGAGAAGCACAGCGTGACATTGACCATGCAGCCGTCCGATGTAAGCGCCTTGCAGGCCTTGAGGCCATCGAGCGTCAAGGGCACTTTCACGGTGACGTTCTTCGCGATCTTCCGAAGGTCGGCGGCTTCGCGCATCATGCCTTCATAGTCCAGCGAGACGACTTCGGCGGAGACGGGGCCTTCGACAATTCCGCAAATCTCGGCGATCACTTCCTTGAAGGCGCGACCGGACTTCCCGATGAGCGAGGGATTGGTGGTGACGCCGTCAAGCAAGCCCAGATCGGCCAGTTCGCGGATTTCCTTCACTTCGGCGGTATCGACAAAGAATTTCATAGGTGTTGATCCTTCTGTTCCGGCGACGATTAGTCCCAGACGCGGCTCAGATCAATCGCGGATCGCGGCCGCATTGCAGGCGGGCGGTTTCACAGAGCGCGGCAATGAGGATTTCCGGATCGACCTGGGCCAGGGGCTGCTGGTCCAGCACTTTCACCGGGCGGATGAAGCGCAGGCTGTTGGTTAGGAATGCGCCATCGGCACGGGCTATTTCCTCGGGGCGGACCACGCGCTCCTCGACGGGGATGCCAAGCTGGCCCGAGGCCGCGATCAGGGCCTGGCGCATGACGCCGGTGAGGATGCCCTGGTCGCGCGCCGGGGTGATCAGGACATCGTCCTTCATCAGGAAGAGATTGGCGATCGTCGAGCAGGCGGCGGCGCCATCGGTGTTGAGCATCAGCGCGTCGTCCATGCCGCGCGCCGAGGCCTCGCGGGCGGCCATGATATTGTCGACGTAGGAAATCGTCTTGAGGCGCGAAGAGGGCGCATGAAAATTGCGGCGGACGTTGGCGGTGCAGAGCGATACCGGCTGGAACATCAGCTGCGGGTCAAAGGGATCGAGCGTCAGCAGCAGGGTGGGCGTGCCGCCATTGCCGCCGAGGCCGCGGGCCGATGCACCGCGCGTCAGCGTGATGCGGAGAACCTGATGGGTTACATCGGCGCTATCGAGGATCGCTTCGATCGCATCATCAAGCGTGCTGCGGCTGAAGCCGATCCCCAGTTCGCGGGCCGCACTTTCCATCCGCGCCAGGTGCATGTTGGCCCAGAGCGCGGTGCGATTGACGACGAGAAGCGTTTCGAACAGGCCATCGCCCAGCAGCAGGCCGCGATCACTCGCATCGAGTGCGATCGCGCCATGGGTGATTGCGCCATCGAACCACTGGCGTCTCATCGCGCCACTTTCAGGAAATTGCGCAGCATGTCGTAGCCCCATTCGGTGAGAATCGATTCGGGATGGAATTGTAGGCCAAACGTCGGGTGCGATTTGTGGCAAAGACCCATGATTTCGCCCTCGTCGCTCCGTGCCGTAACGTCCAATGGGGTTTCCCGGGCTTCAAGATCGACGATCAACGAGTGATAGCGCCCGGCGCTGAAACGCTGGGGCAATCCCTCGAAGAGGCCCTTTCCGTCGTGGTTGATCTCGGAGGAATCGCCATGCATGGGGCGGCGGGCGCGCTTCACCACACCACCGAAAACTTCCCCCATGACCTGATGGCCAAGGCAGATGCCGAGGATGGGAATGCGGCCGGAATACTCCCGCATGATTTCAATCGACTGGCCGGCCTCGGTGGGCGTGCAGGGGCCGGGCGAAATGACGATGGCCTTGGCAGCGAGATCGGCCGGCGTCACGGCGTCGTTCCTCACGACTTTTGTCCGCTCGCCCAGTTCCTCGAAATAGCGCGCCACGTTGTGGACGAATGAATCATAATTGTCGACGATGAGGATCATGGGCGGAAGGCTTCCATGATGCGTTTGATCTTGGTGAGGCTTTCCTCGTATTCGGCGGCGGGGTTGGAGCGCGCAGTGATGCCGCCGCCGCCTTGCATGCGGGCGATACCTTTTGAGAATTGCGCGGTGCGGATGGCGATGTTCAGGTCCATGTGGCGGTTGAAGCCGATGTAACCGATCGAGCCGCAATAGACGCCGCGCGGGGCTTTCTCGATTTCGGCGATGACCTCCATGGCGCGGATTTTTGGCGCACCGGTGATCGAGCCGCCGGGGAAGGTTGCGCCGATGAGGTCGCCGATGGTGCTGTCGTCGCGCAGCTCGCCGAGGATGGCCGAGACGAGATGATGGACATTGGCATAGGTCTCAAGCCCGCAGAGCACCGGCACCTTGACGGAACCCGGCTTCGACACGCGCGACAGATCGTTC
>JANLYR010000300.1:0-37986 GCA_031365765.1 Hyphomicrobiales bacterium
ATCAGGAACAGATTGATGAAATCGAGATAGAGGCGCAGGGCTCCCATGATGGCCTTGCGGCCCATCACCGCAACGTCGTCGGCTTCAAGGTACATTTCCTTGATCTTCTGGGTGTCGTAAGCGGTGAGACCGGTGAAGATCAAAACGCCCAGCACCGAGATCATCCAGTTCATGGTGGAACTGGCAAGGAAAATATTAACGACGGAGGCAATGATGATGCCGATGAGGCCCATCATCAGGAAAGACCCCATGCCGGTAAGGTCGCGCTTCGTCGTATAGCCGAACAGGCTCATGCCCCCGAAGGTCGCGGCGGTAATGAGGAAGACCCGCGCGATGCTGCCCTGGGTATAGACAAGTCCAAGCGAGGCAAAGCTGACGCCGACCAGCGCCGCATAAATCCAGAAGGTCGTCTGTGCCGCCGCAACACTCATTGTCTGAATGCGAAACGACAGGAAGAGCACCAGGGCCACGGGGGCGAATACAATCACCCACATCAGCGGACTGGCAAACAGCAGGTGACCAAACGGGGTGAGCTGCTGCGTTCCGCTCGATGTATCGACGGCTGCCATATAGGTGGCAACGGCTGCCACGCCCGTTATACCGAGGCCCGCCGCCATGTAGTTGTAGACCTTGACCATATAGGACCTGAGGCCCTGATCGATCTCCGCACGCGTGCCAGCGCCGGTCTGCGCGGGATATCTGAATTCAGCCATTGTCGTCGTCCCTCCAAAAGGTCGTGGTGTGGAATATGGGAACCCGGCACCCCGCCGTCAAGCGGAAGCCGATTCAAGTCCTTGCAAAATCATCCATTTTGCCTGCGAGGTTAACATCCTTGTCGGTCACGCCGCCGGCGGAATGGGTACAAAGCGTCACCTCTACCCGGCCATAGACATTGGACCATTCCGGGTGGTGATTGGTCTTTTCGGCATAAAGCGCCACCCGGTTCATCCAGCCCCAGGCCTGATTGAACGACTTGAACTGAAACGTCTTGGTGATGGCGTCCCGGCCCTTGGCCTCGCTCCAGCCGGTCAGAGCGTGCAATGCCTTGACCCGCTCGACGCCAAACAGGGGTTTTTCGGTCATAGCGCAGGCTGCAACTGGTAGGATTCCTCGACAGCATAGGGGCCGCCGCCGCGCGACGGCCTGGAAGAAAAGAGCACGAAGCGGTGTACGTTGAACAGCCGGCTCTTGTACAGGCTGTGAGCGGCGAGAAAGTGCTGGATGGCGTGCATGTCGGGAGATTTCAGCCGCGCCAGGGTCACATGCGGAGTAAATTTCCGCTGGTCGGGACCGAGACCCAGCACTTGGCAAATCCGTTCGTGGATGGACCGCAGGCGCCGGAGATCGGCATTCTCCTCGACCCCGGCAAAGAGGGTATGGGGCTTGTTGCCGCCAAAGACACCCAAGCCCTTGAGTTGGAGGGAAAACGGCCGCGCCTCGACGCCGTCAAGTTCGTAGGCGATTTCGCGTGCCAGCCCGTCATCGATATCGCCGATAAAACGGAGCGTGATATGGAAGGATTCGCGGTCGATCCAGCGCGAACCGGCGATCCCCCCTTTCATCAGGTCGAGATCGAATGCGACATCGGCTGGAATTTCCAGTCCGGTGAACAGTCGCGGCATGGCGGGCCTCCTAAGGTTGAAGGATTGCTCGGAACGCGCCAGCCGAGGCTAGCGTGATTCGAAAAAACGCCAAGTGCTATTTTTGCCCGATCCTCCCCAGAAGCTCGACGGCCATTGGCAGCATGCGCGCGACCACGGCATCCACGCCTTGGGCGTTGGGATGAAGACCATCCGTCTGGTTGAGGGAAGGTTTGCTCGCCACGCCGTCAAGGAAAAAAGGATAGAGCAGGCTGCCGTGCTTCTCCGCAAGGCGCGCGTAAATTGGATCGAAACGCGCGGCATAGTCCGCCCCCAGATTGGGTGGGGCCCGCATGCCGGCCAGGAGAACCGGGAGATGACGCTCCGCGGCCTTGGTGAGGATTGCATCGAGCGCCGCCTCCGCCTGAGCGGGATCGAGACCCCGCAGGACATCGTTGGCGCCCAGTTCGACGATTAGTCCCTCGACCTCGTCGGTGAGCGCCCAGTCCAGACGGGAAAGGCCCGCCTGCGCGGTATCGCCCGAAACACCGGCATTGATGATGCGAACGTCATGGCCCTTGGCCTTTAAGGCGGCCTCCAGCCTGGCCGGAAAACTTTCCTCCGCAGGCAGACCCAGCCCGGCCGTCAGGCTGTCGCCGAGGGCCAGAATTGTAAAAGGCTTCGCGGCCGCGGGCAGAACGAGGGCGAATAGAAATCCGAGGACGCAACAAAGCCGCAACATTCGCCTTAGGTAGGACCGGCGCCGCCTTTGCGCAAGCTTGCCGGGTGCCACCTCGACAAACCATCCAGTCACCGCCATCTATGGCAGCGATGACCCCTCTTACCGTTTCCCTCAAAAATGTGCGCCTTGCTCTGCCCAGTCTCGCGGGCAGCGTCGAAATCCTGCGCGGCGCCGATTTCACTGTCAATCGCGGCGAAGCTGTGGGGATCGTCGGCCCCTCGGGCTCGGGCAAGACCACACTGCTGATGGTGATCGCCGGGCTCGAACAGGCAAGCGCCGGCAGCGTCGAGGTCGCCGGACTGAAGCTCAACGGCCAGAGCGAGGATGAGCTTGCCGCGTTCCGGCGCGACAATATCGGTATCGTGTTCCAGTCGTTTCATCTGATCCCGACAATGACCGCGCTGGAAAACGTCGCCGTGCCGCTCGAGTTCAAAGGCGTTCCCGATGCCATGGCACTGGCTACCAAGAGTCTGGAGCGGGTGGGGCTGGGACATCGGTTCAGCCACTATCCCGGACAGCTTTCGGGTGGCGAACAGCAGCGGGTGGCGATTGCCCGGGCCCTGGTTTCCGGCGCCAGGATCATTCTGGCCGACGAACCCACGGGCAATCTCGACCAGGAGACAGGCGAGCAGATCATCGAACTGCTCTTCGACTTGCGCAAGGAAGGCGGCGCGTCGCTTCTTCTGGTGACCCATGACCGCGCGCTTGCCGCGCGCTGCGACCGCATCGCCGAAGTGCGCGACGGACGGATCGTCACGGGCAGCCATCCGTGAAACTGGCATTGTGGCTGCGCTTCGCCTGGCGCGATCTTCGCTCGGGCCTCCAGGGCTTCGGCATATTTCTGACCTGCCTGACGCTTGGCACGGCCACCATCGCCATCATCGGATCGCTGTCGGCGGCGGTCGAGCGTGGGCTCAACGAGCAGGGCCAGCCACTCCTGGGCGGCGATGTGGAGTTCGCCCTGGTGCATCGCGAGGCCACACCGGAGGAATTTAAATTTATCGCCGGCAAAGGTGCGGTCAGCCGGATTGCCACGGTGCGCGCCATGGCCGTTGCCGGCGAAACGGCGACGCTCGTCGAGGTAAAGGCTGTCGACGCCGCCTATCCGCTCTATGGCGCCGTGACGCTGGAAGATGGCGGCGACATGGCGAAGGCCTTGGAAACGCGGCAGGGAATTTACGGCGCCGTGGCCGACCCGCTGCTTCTCGGCCGGCTGGGCATCAAGCTGGGCGACAAGGTGAAACTCGGATCGATCGCGGTCGAAATCCGGGGCCTGATCGCGCGCGAACCCGATCGCATATCGGACGGCATCGTGCTGGGTCCACGGCTTCTGCTCCCTCAGGAAGCACTGAATGCGACAGGCATCGTGCAACCGGGCAGCCTTGTTACCTGGCATTACCGGCTGAAGCTGGCGGACAACGCGACGCTGAAAGCGGTACGCGCTGTCACCACTGACGCGAAAAAGCAATTTCCCGATGCCGGCTGGCGCATGCGCACCAGGGACAACGCGGCATCCGGCGCCGAGCATTTTGTCGAGCGTCTGTCCTTTTTCATGACGCTCGTCGGGATCTCGGCGCTGATCGTCGGTGGTGCGGGCATCGGCAATGCCGTCTCGGCCTTTGTCAGCCGCCGGACCGGCACCATCGCCACGCTGAAATGTTTAGGGGCGCCGTCGCGCGACGTGTTCGGCATCTACCTGACCGAGATCATGCTGGTGGCGCTGATTGCCATTGCCGTCAGCCTGGGGATCGGCGCCACGGCGCCAGCGATTGCCCAGGCATTTCTGTCGGACATGCTGCCTCTGCCGATCACCGCGCAGGTCGAAGGCGTGCCGCTGCTGGTGGCGGGCATTCTCGGATGGCTGGTGACGCTGGTCTTCGCGCTGTGGCCGCTCTCGCGCACCAGGCTCGTTCCGGCATCGGCGCTGTTCCGCCACCGCATCCTGCCGTCCCAGGGCCTTCCAGGCTTGTTCGATCTGGTCATCATCGGAACGGCCCTGCTGGCCATCGCCGGGGTGGTCTTCCTGACCTTTGACGAAGCCCGGATCACTGCGTATTTTCTGGGCGGCCTGGCTGCCAGCTTTGTCGTTCTGCTAGGGCTTGCCAATTTGATCATTGCCGCCGCCCGCCGCCTGCCCAGGCCTTCCTCCATTGTGTGGCGCTATGCTTTGTCGAATATCTATCGGCCGGGGTCGGCTTCCGCTTCGGTCATTTTGGCCCTGGGCCTCGGTCTGACGCTATTTGTTACCCTTGCAATCACCGACCGCACAATCAGCGATGAACTGCGCTCCGGCATTCCCGACAAGGCGCCCGCTTTCTTTTTTCTCGACGTGCGGAATGAAGAACTGCCCGCCTTCACCGAAGCCGTGAAACGCGAGCCGGGCGTCAAGTCGGTGGATTCGGCGCCGATGATGCGGGGCCGCATCGTGAGCGTGAAGGGCACGGCGGCGGAAAAGGTCAAAGCCTCGCCTGATTCGAACTGGGCACTGCGTGGTGACAGGGGACTTACCTATTCGGCCACCTTGCCGGAAGGCTCGAAACTTGTCGCCGGCGAATGGTGGCCGGAAAATTATGAAGGCCCCCCGCTGGTGTCCCTCGTCGACGAAATTGCCAACGGCATCGGCGTGGCGATCGGCGACGAGATCACCGTCAATGTCCTCGGCCGCGATGTGACGGCGCGCGTTGCCAATCTGCGGCAGGTGAACTGGCGGAGCCTCGGCATCAATTTTGTCATGGTATTCTCGCCCAACACGCTGAAGGCGGCGCCCCACAGCCACATCGTCACGGTGGAGATGGAGGGCGGCGACGAGGCGCAATTGCTCAATCGCATGGCGCGCGCCTTTCCATCGGTGACCGCGGTCCGGGTCAAGGATGCGATCAACATTGTCAGCGATCTGCTGGGCAAAATGCTGGGGGCGATCCGCGCCGCCAATTCCCTCACGCTGCTGACCGGTGTTCTGGTGCTGGCGGGCGCATTGGCCGCCAGTCTCTCGGGCCGCGTCTATGATGCCGTGATCCTCAAGACCTATGGGGCGTCCCGCCGCCAGTTGATGGGTGCTTTCATCATTGAATATGCGGCTTTGGGGCTGGCTTCAGCGATTTTCGGCATCGTGGCTGGCTCGGCCGCCTCCTGGTTCCTGGCGCATTATGTTTTGGAACTACCGTGGAGCCTGCCCGTGGGAATGGCGGTGTTGACCAGCATCATCGCCATGGCGATCACCGTGTTGGGTGGAATGGCCGTCACCTGGCGGGCCCTTTCGGCAAGGCCCGCGTCCCATCTGAGAAACGAGTAGAATTGCCATTCCATTCGCGATAGGCAGTGGCCCATGGTTGTGCTCAATCGCATCTATACGCGCACCGGCGATAGCGGCGAAACTGCGCTTGGCAATGGCGACCGGTTGCCGAAATCGGCGCTGCGCATAGAGGCCTACGGCACGGTCGATGAAACCAATTCGGTTCTCGGTATTGTCCGTCTTCATACGGCCGCCCCCGCCGTGGGAGCGCTCGATGACATGCTGGCCCGCATCCAGAACGAACTCTTCGATCTCGGTGCCGACCTGTGCGTGCCCGACCAGGGCAAGCCGCTGGACTACGAACCGCTGCGCATTCTGCCGTCGCAGAGTTCGCGGCTCGAAACCGAAATCGACCGCCTGAACGAGGATCTGGCGCCACTGCGCTCATTCGTCCTGCCCGGAGGACATCCGGCGGCCGCCTATCTGCATCTGGCCCGCACCGTGTGCCGCCGCGCCGAGCGGCGGATGGTCGACCTTGGCCGGCAGCCCGGGGAAAGCGTAAGTCCTGCGGCGATGGCCTATGTCAACCGGCTGTCGGATTTTCTCTTCGTCGCCAGCCGCTGGGTCAATGCGAAAGCGAGCGGCGACATTCTGTGGGTTCCCGGAAAAACCCGCTGAAATGTTCATTCCGCTACATGACGACACACCGCTCCGGGTCATCCGCTTCCAGTTCGTGACGGTGGCGATCATGGCCGCCAACATCGTTGTGTTCCTCTCCAGCGGAGCCTGGAACGAACATGCGATTTTCGCACTGGCTTCTGGCTATGGCATCGTCCCCGCCGAATTCACCGGCCAGGTGGCGGGTCCGGTCTTCAATCCGGTGGCCGAGCCGTTGACACTCTTCACCTACATGTTCCTACACGCCGGCTGGATCCATCTTGGCACCAACATGCTGTTCCTGTGGGTGTTCGCCGACAATATCGAGGATGCCTTCGGCCACGTGGCGTTCCTGATTTTCTATCTGTTGACAGGTGTCGCGGGCGGCCTCGTGCATGTCCTGATGGCATCGTCCTCGCCCGCGCCCCTGATTGGCGCGTCGGGTGCCGTTTCGGGAGTCATCGGCGCCTATATTCTGCTTTACCCGCGCGCGCGCATCTGGATTCTGCTGTTCATGCGCCTACCGCTCCGCATCAGCGCGGTATGGGTTCTGGGCGGCTGGTTCGCCTTGCAGATCGTCTCGATGTTCCTTGCCTCCGAGAGTGCCGTCGATGTGTCGTGGTGGTGCCACATCGGCGGCTTCCTCGCTGGGCTTGCGATCACGTTTTTACTGCGGTCGCGCCTGCTGATCCGGGTCGGCGATTGAGTGCGTGAGTCGCATATGGATCGAAACCGCCGGTAGCGGAATTGACTCGAAGGTTGACGGCTACTAGGTTCCGCCGCGATTTCCAACGAGGCGTAAATGAAAGTGCTGGTCGCTGTAAAGCGGGTCGTCGATTACAACGTCAAGATCCGGGTGAAATCGGATGGCTCGGGCGTCGAACTGGCCAATGTGAAAATGTCGATGAACCCGTTCGACGAAATCGGCGTCGAGGAAGCGGTGCGCCTGCGAGAACAGGGCAAGGCGGCCGAAGTCATCGCCGTCTCGATCGGGCCGGCGCAATCGCAGGAGACGCTGCGAACCGCCCTTGCCATGGGAGCCGACCGCGCCATCCTGGTCAAGAGTGATACCTATGTCGAGCCGCTGGCCGTGGCCAAGATTCTCAAAGGCGTGGTCGAGGAGGAAAAACCTGACATCGTCATCCTCGGCAAGCAGGCGATCGACGACGACTGCAACCAGACCGGCCAGATGCTGGCGGCACTTCTGGGCTGGGCCCAGGCGGCATTCTGCTCGAAGCTTGAGCCGGGCGAGGGAGAAGCTACCATCACGCGCGAGATCGACGGCGGCCTGCAGACGCTCAAGGTGAAGATGCCGCTGATCGTCACCACCGATCTGCGCCTCAACCAGCCGCGCTATGCCTCGCTTCCCAATATCATGAAGGCCAAGAAAAAACCGCTGGCGGAGAAAACACCGGCCGACTACGGCGTTGACGTCACGCCGCGCCTGAAGGTGATGAAGACCGAGGAACCGCCGAAGCGGCTGGCCGGCGTCAAGGTGAAGTCGGTGGCGGAGCTTGTCTCCAAACTCAAGGAAGCAGGAGCGCTCGGATGACCGTCCTTCTCATCGCCGAACACGACAACACGATGCTCAAGGACGCGACCCACAAGGCGCTGACGGCTGCCATGCAGATGGGTGGCGACATTCATGTGCTGGTGGCGGGAAACAATGCAGGCGCCGCCGCGGCGCAAGCAGCGAAACTCGCCGGCGTGACGAAGGTGCTGCACGCCGAAAGCCCCAGCCTTGAGCGGCCGCTGGCCGAACCCATGGCCGCCCTGATCCAATCGCTGGCGCCGGGCTACGAGCATATCGTCGCCGCCGCCACCACCAACGGCAAGAATTTCATGCCGCGCGTGGCGGCGCTGCTCGATGTGATGCAGGTGTCCGACATTGCGGAAGTTAAGAGCCCGGACACGTTCGTGCGCCTGATCTATGCCGGAAACGCCGTGCAGACCGTTCAGTCCACGGACAAGATCAAGGTGGTGACGGTTCGCACCGCGTCTTTCGTGGCGGCGGGCGAAGGGGGTTCGGCGCCGATCGAGAAAACCGGCGCTTTCACCGATCCCGGCCTGTCGAGCTATGGCAGCGAGAACCTGTCAAAATCGGACCGGCCCGAATTGACGTCGGCCAAGATCATCGTCTCGGGTGGCCGGGGCATGCAGAACGGCGAGAATTTCAAGCTGCTCGAATCCGTCGCCAAGAAACTCGGCGCGGCGGTGGGCGCGTCGCGTGCCGCTGTCGATGCGGGCTATGTGCCCAACGACTATCAGGTCGGTCAGACCGGCAAGGTGGTCGCTCCCGACCTCTATATCGCGGTTGGGATTTCAGGCGCCATCCAGCATCTGGCCGGCATGAAGGATTCCAAGATCATCGTCGCCATCAACAAGGACGAAGAGGCGCCGATCTTCCAGGTTGCCGATTACGGACTGGTGGCCGACCTGTTTCAGGCCGTGCCGGAACTCGACAGGGAGCTGGCCAAACTGGCGAAGTAGCATTTGCTGCACTTGCGAAATGGCCTTGCCCTGCGCCAGTCCGCACGATAGGCTCGACGCCAAATCTTAGGAACGCAGGCACTCATGCAGATCAAAAAAGTCGGCGTCATCGGCGCCGGGCAGATGGGCAATGGCATTGCGCATGTTTGCGCAGTGGGAGGGTTCGAAGTTGGCCTGAACGATGTCAGCCAAAGCCGGATCGACGCCGGTCTGACGTCCATCCAGGGCACATTGGCGCGCCAGGTGAAAGCGGGCCGTCTCAGCGAGAAAGACCGCGAAGCCGCTTTCAAGCGGATCAACGGGGTTCCCGCCTATGAGGGTTTTGCCGACTACGACCTGGTGATCGAGTCCGCCGTCGAGGACGAACAGGTCAAGCGCAAGATCTTCCAGGATGTCTGCCCGCATTTGAAGCCGGAATGCATCGTCGGCTCCAACACTTCCTCCATTTCGATTACCCGGCTTGCGGCGACCACTGGCCGGCCGGAAAAATTCATGGGGATTCATTTCATGAATCCGGCGCCGATCATGGATCTGGTGGAACTGATTCGCGGTATCGCCACCGACGAGGCGACGTTCAACACGGTCAAGGAATTCACCGCGGCCCTGCACAAGACGATCGCCGTATCGGAGGATTTCCCCGCCTTCATCGTCAACCGCATCCTTCTGCCGATGATCAACGAGGCGATCTATACGCTGTATGAAGGCGTGGGCGGCGTCGAAGCGATCGACACGGCGATGAAGCTGGGCGCCCGCCATCCCATGGGACCGCTTGAGCTTGCCGATTTCATCGGCCTCGATACCTGCCTCTCGGTGATGCAGGTGCTGTATGAGGGTCTGGCCGATTCCAAATATCGCCCCTGTCCGCTGCTGGTGAAATATGTGGAAGCGGGCTGGCTCGGCCGCAAGACCAACCGGGGCTTCTACGATTACCGTGGCGAAAAGCCGGTACCGACCCGCTAGCGCCAGTCAATGCTTACTTCGCTGAAGCGGTTGTGGCGGGGTGAGCTGCCGCTTTCGGCCGCATTCTGGGTGTATCTCTGCGCCTATGGGTTGCTGTTCAACCTGGTGTTCACCGGGCTAGCACTCGTTCTCTATTTGAATTTCGATAAGCCCTTCCTGGCGCTGCTCGCGCATGTGGCGCCCATTTTGTATTTCATCTTTGCCGCGGCAGGAACATGGCGGAGCGCCGATCGCTATGGTGGCGCCCAGCTCACCGCTCACCTGGCGAAAGCGGGAATCTTCCTGGCCTTCGGCCTCATGTTGATTGTTTAGGGCTGCTCGGCGAGGGCCGACCTGATCAGGGCGATTGCTTCCGGACTGTTCCATTCGGCCGGGCCCAACAGCCTGCCGATTTCGTTTCCCTTGCGATCGACGAGCAGCGTTGCGGGAAGTCCGATTGCTTCCAGTTCGCTCAGGATTCTGGCGGTCGGTTCTACATACAAATTAAGGGAAGCCGCTCCCGTTTCCTCGAGAAATGCCGACGCCGCCTCAACCCCCTTGCGATCAAGGCTGATTGCTACGACTTCAAATTCCGGAGAGCCAAGCTGCTTCTGCAGCGCCGCCAATGCCGGCATTTCCTTTCGGCAGGGCGCGCACCAGGTGGCCCACAGATTGACCAGCACGACACGGCCCTTCCACGCGCTGAGGCGCATCGGCTTTCCAGTTCCGTCCTGGAATGCGATATCGGGCACGGGTTTGCGGTCCGCCTTCACCAGAAAAGCCGCCATAGCGCCGGTTGGACGAGACGCAGCAGACTGAACGGCGGTGCCACCTGGCGCTACGGCCTTGCGCTCGTCGCTCTGGAACCAGTAAATGCCCACGGCGCCGGCGATCACGGCCAGAACCACGGGGAAAAACCGGAACAACCCGGAATTTTTTTCGCTCATGACAAGGGTCTTCGGCCGGAATGAAGGATTTTCAATGACCAATGCGATGTGGGGTGGGAGGTTTCAAGGGGGTCCGGACGCCCTCATGGAAGACATCAACGCCTCTATCGATTTCGACAAGCGGCTTTTCCGGCAGGATATCGCGGGCTCGAAGGCCCATGCCGCGATGCTGGGGAAACAGGGCATTATCACGGCTTCGGATGCCACCGCGATCCGCCGCGGACTCGACCAGATCCAGGGTGAAATTGAAGCGGGCACTTTCACTTTCTCCCGGGCGCTGGAGGATATCCATCTCAACATCGAGCAGCGCCTCAAGGACGTGATCGGCGCGCCCGCCGGCCGCCTTCACACCGGCCGTTCACGCAATGACCAGGTGGCAACCGATTTCCGACTTTATGTGCGCGATACCGTCGATCACCTCGATGGCCAACTCCTCGATCTCCAGCGCACGCTCGCGGAAAAAGCCGCGCATCACGCAAGCCTCATCATGCCGGGCTTCACCCATCTCCAGGTAGCCCAGCCCGTGACCTTCGGCCACCATTGCCTGGCCTATGTGGAAATGCTGGCGCGCGACCGCTCCAGGTTTGCCGATGCGAGGCGGCGCATGAACGAGAGTCCGCTGGGTGCCGCGGCACTGGCTGGAACGTCCTTTCCGATCGACCGGCAGTCCACCGCCAAATCGCTCGGCTTCGATCGCCCGTCGCGCAATTCGCTCGACGCCGTTTCCGACCGCGATTTTGTTCTGGAAGCGCTTGGCGCCGCCGCCATCTGCGCCACGCACCTGTCCAGGCTGGCCGAGGAGATCGTGCTCTGGTCGACCGCGCAGTTCGGCTTCATCACGCTCTCCGACAAATTCACCAGCGGTTCCTCGATCATGCCGCAGAAGCGCAATCCCGACGCGGCCGAACTGGTGCGGGCAAAGCCCGGCCGCATCATCGGCGCCCTGATGGCGCTTTTCACCGTTATGAAGGGCCTGCCATTGACGTATTCGAAGGATATGCAGGAAGACAAGGAACCGGCCTTCGACGCATTTGCCTCGCTGTCGCTGGCAATCGCCGCGATGGCGGGGATGGTGCGCGATCTGACGCCCGACAAGGACCGGATGCGGGCCGCCGCAGCCAGCGGATTCTCGACCGCCACGGATCTCGCCGACTGGCTCGTCCGTACACTGAAGATGCCGTTCCGCGATGCCCATCACGTCACTGGAAAACTGGTAGCACTGGCGGAAAACAGGGGCTGTGCGCTGCCGGATTTGACCCTAGCCGATTTGCGGACGGTCGAACCGCGCATCACCGGGGACATCTATAAGGTGTTGAGCGTCGAAGCATCCGTTGCATCGCGCACCAGCTTCGGCGGAACGGCACCCGCCAACGTTCGGCGCGAAGCAAAGCGCTGGCTTAAAATCCTTGAGACGAAATGAAGGAGACATCATGAAGATGATTCTTGTCCTGCTGTTGCTGTCGGCGTCGCTGGCGGGCTGTGGCGTGCGCGGCGATCCAGAGCCCCCGCCAGCCTGGTCCGCGCCGGCGAAGTAGTCATGCATCATTTTGCCTATCGCCATGGCATCCTCCACGCCGAGGATGTCAGCCTGGCGGCACTTGCACAGGAGGTGGGCACGCCCTTCTACTGCTATTCAACCGCGACGCTCGTGCGCCATTACCAGGTGATGGCAAAAGCGTTCGAAGGCACCGATCACCAGATCTGCTATGCCATGAAGGCCAATTCCAACCAGGCCGTGATCAAGACCATGGCGGCTCTCGGCGCCGGCATGGATGTGGTTTCGGAAGGCGAACTTCGGCGCGCGCTGGCAGCGGGCGTACCCCCGCGCAAGATCGTTTTTTCCGGCGTGGGCAAGACGGCGCGCGAAATGTCGATCGCCCTCAAAGAGGGTATCGCCTGTTTCAATGTCGAATCGGAACCGGAACTCGAACTCCTTTCCGCCATCACCCAGCGCACCGGCCAGCGGGCCACGGTGTCGATCAGGGTCAACCCCGATGTCGATGCCAGAACCCATCACAAGATCACCACCGGCAAGGCCGACAACAAATTCGGCGTGTCGTATCTTCGAGCCCCGGAAGTTTACGCCCGCGCCGCGGCCCTTCCAGGCCTCGACGTCGCCGGGATCGACATGCATATCGGCAGCCAGATCACCGAACTCGAACCCTTCGAACAGGCCTTCCGCCTGATGGCGGAACTGACGCGCGAGCTTAACGCGCGGGGACACAACATCCGCCATCTCGATCTGGGTGGGGGCCTTGGCGTGCCCTATCGCGGCACCAACGATGTACCGCCCCATCCGGACGAATACGCGGCGATGGTCAAGCGCATCCTCGGACCCCTGGGCTTGCGATATGTGTTGGAGCCCGGCCGGATGATCGTGGGCAATGCCGGCATTCTGGTCTCGCGCGTCATCTATGTGAAGGACACCGGCGGACGAAACTTCATCATCCAGGATGCCGCGATGAACGACCTGATCCGTCCCACGCTTTATGATGCTTTTCATGAAATCATCCCCGTGGAGGAAGCAGGCAGCGACAACCCCATGATGACCGCGGACATTGTGGGTCCGGTCTGCGAATCCGGTGACTATCTGGCCAAGGAGCGGCGGCTGCCTGAAGTGAAGCAGGGAGACCTCCTGGCCACCATGACCGCCGGCGCCTATGGTGCGGTACAGTCGGGAACCTACAACAGCCGGCCGCTGATACCCGAGATTTTGGTCAACGGTGCGGCCTGGTCCCTGGTGCGTCCACGGCAGAGCTTTGATGAACTGATCGGCCTAGATCGACTAGCGCCCTGGCAGGAAAGACCGTGACGTTCACCGGCGCTCAATGTTCCGATAAGGACCAGGGCACAATTTGGCCCTTCTGTGTTAGCATGTTGTAATCATGACCCCTCCCACCCACAGGACACTTGAACGCAAAGTCGCGCAGGCCCGTTTCGCCCTGCGGTGGGAAATATTCTGGTCGGCATTGCACGTGCCGGCGCTGGTTCTGATGCTGTTCGGGGCCGCCGTTTTTTCCGGTCTGCTCCCTGGTCTGAACGAGATCAGCCGCTATGGCCTGCTCGGACTCTTTGCCCTGGCATTCCTATGGTCGCTGAAATCGCTGTTCCAGCCCATATGGCCCACGCGCCAGGCCGCAATCCGCCGTATCGAGCAAGTTTCGAACCTCGCGCACCGGCCCGTCTCCGCCCTCGGCGATCGCCTCGCCGACGAGACGATGGCGCCGCAGAGCCAAGCTTTGTGGGAAGAACACCGGCTCCGCCAATTGCGCAGCCTGGACCGCATGCGCGCCGGTGCGCCCCGCTCGGCCTGGCGTGACCTCGACCCCTGGGCATTGCGCGTGCCCGCGGGTCTTGCCCTCATCCTGTCCTTGCTGCTTGGACCGGGCGACCCCGGCTCCAGCCTCGCTGACTCGCTCCGCCTTGCGCCTCAGGTGGAGGCGACGCCCCTATCACTCGATGCCTGGCTGAAACCGCCCGCCTATACCGGCAAGCCACCGGTGCTGCTGACCAGTCCGGCAATGGCCGAACGGCTCAAAGTTGATCCGGAGATCGTCACGCCGGAAAACACTTCGCTCACTATCCGCCTCACGGGCGCTGCAAAACCGCGACTTGCATTCCACGAACCCGACAACGCGGGCGAAGCCGGCAAGGAAATTCCGGACCTCGCGGCAACGAGCAAATTCGACGCGGGCCTGTTTCAGGCGGAAGCCAAGCTGACCCGGCCCGTGGTCGTGCGCTTGACCGACGGCGGCCGGACGGTTGCCTCCTGGCCGATCGTAATGGTGCCGGATGCACCACCCGCGGTGGAGATCACCGCAGACCCGCAGGGCGATTCCTCGGGCGCTCTCGTGGTGAAGTGGAAAACCGCCGACGATTACGGCGTGAGCGGCCTTTCTTCCGAAATTTCGCTGTCGGACACGCAGGAGGACGGAGAAGGCATCGCGGGCAATGGCGTGTTCCTGTTCGATCCTCCGCAATTTCCAATAGCGCTCAGACGGGCCGTGCCCCGCGAGGAAGCGGGCACCACGAGCGCCGACCTTACTGCGCATCCCTGGGCCGGCCTCACTGTCGATATGGTGCTCAAGGCGCGCGATGCCGCCGGTCACGAAACCACAAGCGCGGTCAAATCTTTCAAACTGCCGGAAAGACTGTTCATCAAGCCCTTGGCGAAAGCGCTCATCGAGCAGCGCCGCCGGCTGATCATGGAGCCCGCTGAAACCGGCGATGTGGAAGCCATGCTCGCCGCCCTTCTGATTTATCCCGAAGGACTTATGCAAGGCAGCGGGACGCATGTGGCGATCGCCGCCGCGCTGTCCCAGATCCGCAATGCCCGCGGGCATGACGACATCAGCGCCGCCATCGATTTTCTCTGGCAGATTGCCATAGGCATCGAGGAAGGCGATCTGGCCGATGCGCGCGCCGCGCTTGAATCGCTCCGCCAGGAACTTGCCAAGGCGCTGGCAGAGGGCGCTTCGCCCGAGCGCATCGCCGAACTGATGGACAAGCTCCGCGAAGCGATGGACCGTTATATGAAGTCGATGATGGCGGAAGCCCAGAAGCGGATGCAGCAGCAAGGCCAGCAACCCGGCCAGCAGCCGCAGCCCGGCCAGATGGTGACACCCCAGGATTTGCAGAAGATGCTCGACACGATCGAGAAGCTGGCCGAAAGCGGTGCCCGCGACGCAGCCCAGCAACTGCTCTCGGAGCTAGAAAACATCCTGCGTAATCTGCAACCGGGAATGGACCCGCAGCAATCGGGCCCACCGCGGGATTCGCCCATGAGCAAGATGCTCGACCAGCTTTCTCAGATGATGCGGCGCCAGCAGCAGTTAATGGACGACACGCAGCGCATGCGCGAGCCCGGCGAAGGTGAGCCCGAGGACGGCGAAGAACAAAAGCCAGGCGCGCAAGGGCAGCAACCCGATCCAAACGGCCTGGCGGGTGAGCAGCAGCAATTGAGCCGCATGCTTGAACAGTTCATGCGTCAGCTGGGCCAGAATGGCGTGCAGCCCAGTCCCTCGCTGGGCGAGGCCGGCAAGGAGATGCAGGGCGCCGAGGGTTCGCTTCGCCAGCAGAATCGGGAGGGCGCGCTGGGCCAGCAGGGCCAGGCCTTGGCGAAGCTCCGCGAAGGGGCGCAGAGCATGGTGCGCGAAATGCTGCAGCAAGGCCAGGGCCAGAAGGACAACCAGGGCCGCAACGGCGAGGCCCGGGGCGATGACCGCGATCCCTTGGGACGCCCCATGCCCAATCGCAGCGAGGACTTCGGCCCGGAGCGCGACATGCTGCCCTCGGAACTGGCGATCCGCCGCGCCCGTGAAATCCTCGATACGCTGCGGGCACGCGCTGGCGAACAAGGCCGGCCCCGTCTCGAGCGCGATTACATCGACCGGCTGTTGCGCGGACTGTATTAAGGCGATTTCCCAGTTGTGATCTGGGTCACATCACCGAAACCCGTTCTTTGGCAATCTCGCAGTCGTTGCTGTTAAAGCGCGACACCGGACTCGCAACCGGGTTAGCGTTTCGATAAGGGGAGGCGGTATCAGCCCCTCACCGCCTCCCCCATCCTACCGCCTGGCCACCCCGTCGGTTTGACGGACCGGCTCTCCTCGTACAGGGTAGCGCTGTGGAGATGTGGAGCATGATCGACGGCTCGTGGGGCTACGCGCTACAGCAGTTGCTGAATGCCATCGTGCTCGCGTCCTTCTATGCAACACTTGCCACCTCTTATGCATTGCTGCAGGGCATCACCAACAAGATCGTGCTGTCCTTCGGGGACTTCGCCATGTTCGGCGCGTTTGCCGCGGTCTATGCGGCCCTCTGGGCGATGTCGGAGGGATACGCGATTTTTGCCATGATGGCCCTGGCTTCGATCGGGGCGGTATCGGCCGCCGCCGCACTGGGCCGCTTCGCCAACGCGGCGGTGTTCCAGCCTTTGCTCAGGTCGCCCGGTCAGGCCGTGATGATCGCCTCCATCGGCGTTTCGATCGTTCTGCAGGAAGTCATGCGGCTGCAATCGGACGCGCGCGACCAATGGGTGCCGCCCTTCTACGATCACGCCCTCCGGATCGAAGCGGAGAATTTTCCGGTTAGGCTCGGCGCGTTGCAGATGTCGTCAGTTGCTGTCGCCGTAGCCACGCTTTCAATCGTGGCGCTGGTGATGCGCTTTACCGGTGCCGGCCGGCTTTGGCGGGCGTGCGCGCAGAACGAGCGGCTGGCCAGGCTCTGCGGTGTCGACACCGATGCGGTTTTCCGCTGGTCGTTCATTGCGGCGGGCGCACTCGCTGGGCTCGCGGGCTGGATCGCCGCGGCGGCCTATGGCGGTGTCAGCTTCTACATGGGACTGATGCTGGGAACCAAGGCGATGTTCGCCGCCATCGCCGGCGGGTTTGGCACGATCGGCGGGGCGCTGGCGGGCGGAGTGCTGCTCGCCGCCCTCGAAGTGACCTGGTCCGCGCTGTTTCCGCTCGCCTATCGCGATGTTGCGATTTTCACCCTTGTGGTCATGATACTCGTTCTCAAGCCTGAAGGGCTTCTGGGCGTTCCGCTTCGCGGCGAAACCGGCAGGGAGGGATGATGCGCCACCGCATGATCGCCATTGTGCTGCTTGCTCTGAGCGTCGTGGTATCGGGCTGTGGGGAAGACAGCAACGCTCCCTATTTCGAATTCGCCGGCGGCGGTTTCATCTTCAATTATCGCAACGCCGAACATTATTATGGCTTCGTCGTACGGCCCAAGAGATCGCTTCCCGCTGATGCAATTCTCGAAGCCCATCTCGAAATGCCCGGCGGGCGTCCGCCACTGGTCTTGACCGAGCCGGTAACGCCGGGACGGTTGCAATACATGTTCCGCACTGGAAATCTTCGCGGCATCGTCAAGGATCACCCCTACAGGGCCGTACTCAAGCTGATCGATGGCAAGACCGGTGCGGAACTTGGCCGTGTCGAGAAAACCTTTGCAACCGAAGTCGACCAGTCTTCCTTGCCGCAGGATCCGCTGGTCATTGGCCCAGGCTATCAGCAGCCCCAATAATTTATTCGATGAGCACCGCCGTTCCGGCCGCTGTCACCATCAGCATGCTGCCATTGGTGCCGACGGTTTCGTAGTCGATATCCACGCCGATGACGGCATTGGCGCCAAGCTGTGCTGCCTTGTGGGTCAGTTCGGCGATTGCCGTTTCACGCGCGTCGTTCAGCACTTTCTCGTAAGACCCCGACCGGCCGCCGACGATATCGCGGATCGAGGCAAACAGATCGCGGAAGATATTGGCGCCAAGGATCGCCTCGCCGGCGACCAGTCCCTTGTAGTCGACGATGCGCCGGCCCTCGACATTGTGAGTGGTGATGACAAGCATGGTGTATCCTCGCTGCTGTGACGGCTAATGTTTGAAGTGCCGGACGCCGGTGAACACCATGGCCAGCCCGGCGGTGTTCGCGGCCTCGATGATTTCGGCATCGCGGATCGAGCCGCCCGGCTGGATGATGGCCGTGGCTCCCGCCTCCGCGGCTTGAAGCAGGCCGTCGGAAAAAGGAAAAAACGCATCGGAGGCAACCACCGATCCCTGGATCGGGGAGAGGTCCGCACCGGCGGCCCGCGCCGCATCGGCCCCTTTGCGGACGGCGATTGTCACGGCATCGACTCGTGACATTTGTCCCGCGCCGATGCCCACGGTGGCGCCGTCTTTGGCATAGACGATGGCATTTGACTTGACATGCTTGGCCACGCGGAAGGCGAATTCAAGATCGAGCCATTCCCCAGCGGTAGGCGCCCGTGCGGTCACAACTTTGGGCGCCCCCGTAAGTGCCGATGTGTCACGCGCCTGAACCAGCAATCCCCCACCGATCGTCCGGACATCCAGCATTTGAGCGTGCGGGTCAGGCCATGGTTCGAGCGTCAGCACACGGAGATTACTCTTGCTCGATAAAATACGCCGCGCCGCTTCGCCGACCGATGGCGCGACGATGACTTCGGTAAAGAGTTCGACAATGGCCGCCGCAACGTCTTCGTCGAGGCGGCGATTGAGCACGACGATACCGCCGAATGCGCTGACCGGATCCGAGCGCAACGCCTTGCGATAGGCCTCGAGCGGCGAAGCGCCGAGGGCCGCACCGCACGGGTTTGCGTGTTTGACGATGACGCACGCGGCGAACTTCGTGGGATCGAACTCGCTCGCGCAGGCGATCGCCGCGTCCGCATCGTTGAAATTGTTGAAGGACAGTTCCTTTCCCTGGTGCTGTTGCGCATTGGCGATGCCGCCGCCATTTCCGGCAACCCGGTAGAGCGCGGCTTGCTGATGCGGGTTCTCGCCATAACGCAGCGCCTGCAAACGTTTACCGCCGATGGCGAAATAGGGTGGAAGCGCATTCCCCCCGTGGCCCGCGAACCAGCGCGCGATGGCCGCATCATAGGCAGCGGTGCGCGCGAAGGCTTTTGCCGCAAGCCCCTGCCGCAGCGTGAGCGTGGTTGATCCGCCATGCGCCCTCAACTCGTCGGCGACCGAATGATAATCGGCGGGATCAACGATCACCGTAACGCTTTCGTGGTTCTTGGCAGCCGCTCGGATCATCGCAGGCCCGCCGACATCGATGGCCTCGATCGTGTCGGATGCGGATCCGCCCGCTGCAACCGTCTCCTCGAAGGGATAGAGATTGACGGCCAGCAGATCGATATCGCCGATCCCGTGTTCTTCCTGTGCCTGCCGGTGCGCGCGATTGCCGCGCACCGCCAGAAGGCCGCCATGCACCTTGGGATGAAGCGTCTTGACCCGGCCATCCATGATCTCCGGAAATCCAGTCCATTCCTGGATATCCGTCACGCCGATACCGGCCGCGGCCAGTGCGCGCGCGGTGCCTCCGGTCGACAGGATTTCTATCCCGAGACCGTGTAGCGCGCGGGCGAAATCCGTCAGGCCGGTCTTGTCTGAAACTGAAATGAGGGCGCGCCGCACAGGCATGGACAAAGCATAGCACGCCACAGGCGCCGAGCCATCAGAAAGGCAGGTGCGGCGTATTCTCTCCGGGGCCTGCAGGACGGACGGGTTTCTCCATTCTGCGAAAGGCCCAGTTTATTGCCGTGCATTTAGTGCTCGTGCCCCGGAGCACGATCTGTTGGGTCTTGCGTATGCCATCCTCTCCCGCCATCAGCACGCTTTCCTCCAGCATGGCCTTGGCGCCGTGCACCGAAAATTGCCACACAGCGCGATTGGCCAGCATCAGGTTGATGGCGGAACCGCCGCGGCTGCTGAATGCCTTGACCCCCGGATCGAGATGGAAGCGCATGGTAAAAGCAGTGTCTCCGCCACTGGGCGCGGATAAATCCAGCCGGTCTTCGCCCTCAAGGCAATTTCCGCAATCGGTTAAATAGAGTTGACGGGAATGCTGCAGGCCACGCTGGGATGGACCACACGCTCGGCTGGCCCCGGCCATCACGCCCGTTTCAATTTCGGTGACAGCCGCGGCCGCAATAGCGTCTGGCGCCCTCGACAATGACCGGCGGAAAAACGGAAAATTCGGTCGATGCCGATGATCGACCTGCAACCCGCTGTGGGCTGAAGCGCTGGAGGCGGCCGCACGCCATGCGGCGGCAGCCCATGCAGGCGTTCCACAATTGCTGACGATACGCGCAAGCCCGTGCGAAAATTCGAAGGACAGGGCACTGTTGTATTCCCCGGTTCCGCCGACATCCATGATCACCGTGCTTTTCGCGCGCGTGAGGCGGGCATAGCCGCCCCGCATATCGGTAGGCCCCGCATCCGCAACGCCAGGCTCCGGGCGGAGTATGGCCGAAATCGAGGAATGCGATGAATTGTCGACACCCTGAAACAGGGCAAGACCGCCATCCTCATGGCACATCATGCGAAGCATCGGGCAGGCGCGGGCGATGGCTTCATCAAATGCGCCGGGGACCGCGATCCGGTAGGCCCGCATCGCGTCAACCAGCGGTATGAGATCGAGCAGCAGTTCCAGCAATTTCTGCGGATTGCGCGAGACATGTCCGCCATCGGCCATGACGACTCCCGGGATGGCCGCCGCCGCTCTGTCCATAGCCACCTTGCGCAGGTCTTCCGCCCCTCTGAATGACAGGGAAACCGCCAAGAGGGAGAGCCACCGGCACAAGTCATCCTCGTCGGTCCCTATTCTCCTCGCTTTGAGCGCGCGTGTTTCCCATGACACCGTGCCGAGGAACGACCGGACAAAGGTAACGGGCGCCCCCGCCAGAAGAAAATCGCCAAAGCGCGACAGGAGCATCAGGCGGCGGCTGAGCAGGCTGCTGGAAAAGGGGCGTTGTTTTGCGCAAAGGGAGAACAAATTCCGGGTGAATCCCCGGTATAGTGCGAGGTCCGCCGCGGCGAGATGCGGGAGCCAGCTGAGCGACAGCAGGGCATCCGAGATAACAGGGTCGACAGGCGTT
Source organism: Hyphomicrobiales bacterium (assembly GCA_031365765.1). Taxonomy (GTDB): domain Bacteria; phylum Pseudomonadota; class Alphaproteobacteria; order Rhizobiales; family Aestuariivirgaceae; genus Aestuariivirga. The sequence continues at coordinate 20,998 of JANLYR010000300.1, forward strand.
GACAGGAACCACTGAAACCGCCCTTCGAGGGATCTGTTCGCCAGTCTGATCCGGCCGCGATAAATGTCCCGGGCAATTGTCGGGTCACCGGGAACGAGACAGGGTAGCGGTTGCCGAAATCCGGTGATGGGCCCTTCCAAAGCCACGAACGCCGAGCGCAAGTTCCGGCCCACACCGGATAGCCCGCGCAACAATGGCGGTGGCTCAAAACGATAGAAATCGTCGCGCCCGCTCATGAAAAAACCGCCCCTGGAGTGAGCGGACAATCTGGCCGGGACGAGGTTAACGAATTGCTAACGCCAGTCAGTTGTGCCGGGTTAATCGCGCGGCCAAAAATCCATCAAGCGTCAGGGCGAAGCCGATTGGCATATGCGGCAGCGTCCGGAGAAAGCCGTGATGCGTTATAAAATGCTCTTCGATTCCAGCCTCTCCGGATTTTACGGGAACCAGTTCGAATTCGCGGTTGCCCCGAAGGAAATTGTCGATCTGTATTTCTCCCTCTTCCGGCTCGAGGGAGCACGCGCAATAGACCAGAGTGCCACCGGGCTTCACATGGACGGCTGCTTTCTCCAGCATCCTTGCTTGCAGGCCTGCCAGCGACCCAATCTGTTCCGCGGTCTTGCGGTAGGGCAGGTCCGGATGTCGGCGAATCGTGCCCGTGGCCGAACAGGGTGCATCGAGCAGAACGGCGTCGAATTTAACGCCAGGATCGAACTGCATGACATCGGCTTCGATGACTGTTGGATGATAACGGGCGCGCGCCAGATTGACGGCCATGCGTTTGAGGCGGCTGGCCGAGATATCGATCGCGGTCACCGCCGCACCGCCCGCACATAATTGCAAGGTCTTTCCGCCCGGCGCGGCGCACAGATCGAGCACGCTTTTTCCCGCGACGTCGCCAAGCAGTTTGACCGGTATCGCCGCCGCGGCGTCCTGAATCCACCAGTCTCCTTCGGCATAACCGGGCAACAGGTCCACCTGTCCCTGGTTCAAGCCAAGCCGGATCGTGCCGGTCGGCAGGAGCACACCCCCGAGACGATCGGCCCAACCTTGGTGATCGCCCTTCACGGTGAGATCGAGTGGGGGTTCCGATCCATGCGCCCGGGCGATGTCCCGGGTCGGGACAGGCCCGTAATTGTCGCACCATCTCGACCACAACCAGACCGGTGTGTTGACCTGGCCTGCTTTCTTTTCATCGATGAGGGAGTGCCCGCTTGCGGCGACCTTTCGCAGCACCGCGTTGATCAGGCCTGCGAAGTGCCGGGCGTGGCTGTCTCCACGCGCCAGGCGGACGGAAAGATCGATGGCCGCATGGGGCGCCACTCCGAGGAAAAGCAGCTGTACCGTTCCGAGCAGAAGGACCAGACGCGCGCTGCCAGACTTTCGCGGCAGCGGCGATGTCAGAAAGTGATCGATGACGCGGTCCGCCTCGCCCTTGCGCCGAAGTGCTGTGAACACCAGCGACATGAAAAACGCGCGGTCGCGTGGTTCCAGTGCTGTCAGTCCGGCCTGTGCGTCGGTCACATCATCGAAGGCGGCACCATTCGACAAAATTGCTTCGAGCGCCTCGGCAGCTAGTTTGCGGACAAGCAGTCCCGGCGCGCCGTCGAGGGACGCTGTCAACCCCAGGGTCCGTTCCGCCTTGCTGGGCTGTCCCACGGACCACCTGATGCCGGGTCAAGCGTGGGCGGACTTTCACCGGCCATGGCCTCCAGCGCGGCAATCCGATTCTCGGTGGCGGGATGCGTTGAGAACAGATTGTCCATGCGCTGGCCCGACAGGGGATTGATGATGAACAGATGGGCCGAGGCGGGATTGGCTTCGGCCGCCGGATTGTCGATCCGCTTCGATGCCTGCGCGATCTTGGCCAGAGCCGACGCCAGTGCCAGGGGCTTGCGGGAAATTTCAGCCCCACCCCGATCGGCACCATATTCACGCGTACGGCTGATTGCCATCTGCACCACCATTGCGGCGAGCGGAGCGAGAATCAGAAGGAGGATCGATCCGATCGCGCCCATGGGATTGTTGCGATCGCGGCCGCCGAACAGGAACCCGAAATTCGCCAACATGGAAATGGCGCCGGCGAATGTGGCGGTCATTGTCATTATCAATGTGTCGCGATTGCGCACATGCGCCAGTTCATGCGCCATCACCCCGGCGATTTCATCGCGGCTCAAAGACTGCAGGAGACCAGTGGTCGCGGCGACCGCGGCATTCTGCGGGTTGCGTCCCGTGGCGAAGGCGTTGGGTTGTGGATTGTCCATGATGTAAATTTTGGGCATGGGCAGCTTCGCGTTGCCCGCAAGCTCCGCGATGAGATCGTAGAACTCGGGTGCCGCGGCGCGGTCGATCTGCCGTGCCCCATGCATCCGGAGCACCATCTTGTCGGAATTCCAGTAAGCGAACACGTTCATTCCGGCGGCAATGAGAAACGCAATGACCATGCCCTGCTCGCGGCCAAGCAGGTAACCCACGGCCACGAAGAGGCCCGTCATCGCCGCCAGCAAAAGGCCAGTCCGCATGGTGTTCATGGATATCTCCTGTCGTCCGGTTTGTCATATGATGAGAAAGACCCGTGGCAACAAGACCTCTGGCCAACCGGGACTTGCCGTTTGCCAATTCGCGCGTCTAAGCCTCTGTCGATGCAGACCCTTGAAACAGAAGACCAGTTGAGTGCGGCGGTGGCTGAACTGGGCACCGTCGAGCCCCGGTTCCTTTCCGTAATTCAGGCACACGGCGTACCACCCCTGCGGCGGAATGAAGGTGGGCTCGCAGGACTGCTCGGGATCGTGACCGGCCAGATGATTTCGCTTCTGGCGGCCGGGGCGATCTGGCGAAGGCTTGAATCGGAGTTCGCCCCCTTCAACGCGGAAGTGATCGCGGGGATGGAAACCGCCCAGCTTATGAAACTGGGGCTTTCCGGAGCAAAGGCTCGCACGTTCATCGCGGTAGCGGAACGGGTAGCCTCGGGTAAATTCGACTTCGCCCAACTTGGGGAAATGACAGACACCGAGGCCCGGACCGCGCTCATCGCCTTGCCGGGGATCGGCCCATGGACAGCCGAGCTCTATCTGCTCACAGCCCTTGGCCGATGCGATGCCTGGCCCGCCGGTGATCTTGCGCTGCAGGTTTCGGCGCAAGCTTTATTTGGCCTGGATGCAAGGCCCGACGGGCGTCTCATGGATCGGCTCGCCGAGCCCTGGCAGCCCTGGAGGGCGGTGGCCGCGCGCTTGCTGTGGAGCCACTACCGGGGTCTTCGCGGCTGGCCGGCCACCTTGGCGTGAGCCTCTTCACAGAACCGACACACAGGATATAGTAGGCTCGTCGTCGAACCGATGAGGTGAGTGTGACCGTCGCGCAAATCGCGCCCGAATCCTGTCCGGCCCTGGTTCTCAACGCGGACTACCGCCCGTTGAGCTATTATCCCTTGTCGCTCTGGAGCTGGCAGGATGCCATCAAGGCGGTGTTCCTCGACCGCGTCAACATCGTGTCGGAATACGATCGCGTGGTGCGCAGCCCGTCATTCGAATTTCGCCTGCCCAGCGTGGTGTCGCTTAAATCCTATGTGAAGCCTTCGCGCACACCGGCCTTCACGCGGTTCAATGTCTTCCTGCGGGACCGGTTTACCTGCCAATATTGCAGCGACCACCGCGACTTGACCTTCGACCATGTGGTTCCCCGCTCGAAAGGCGGACAAACGACCTGGGATAACGTCGTCACGGCGTGCTCACCCTGCAATCTGCTGAAGGGCGGTTACCTGCCGCAGGACGTTCACATGTTTCCCGCCCACAAGCCGATACGCCCCTCGATCGCCCAGCTCCACAGCAACGGCCGGCACTTTCCGCCGAACTATCTGCACGAGAGCTGGCAGGACTATCTTTACTGGGATACGGAACTCGATCCGTAGTTTCTGGCTCCCAGGGCCGACAGGACAGCCAGTCCAGCCGAGATAAGCGCGTTCCAGCCGGCCAGGGAAAGACCAAGGATGCGGATGGCTGCCTCGTCACAACGCACCGCCGGTTTGCTCAGGTCCGGCAGCCCGCCGCTGAATTCACCCCCGCAGGTGGCGGGACCGGGCCACCATTTCCACTCAACGCCTGAATGAAAAATCCCGAATACGGCACTTGCCACGAAGACAAGCGTCAGCAGATAAAAGATGACCTTCGACAGCTTTGGTTGCGAGTGTGATAGCGCTGCCGCCGCAAACGCCAAAGGTACTGCGGCATAATAGGCCCACCGCTGTTTGAGACAGAGGGGGCAAGGTGCGTATCCTATCGCCTCGAAAATCCACGCACCTCCGATAGTGGCGAACGCAAGCGCAAAGATGAGAAACCCGATTTGCCGTGTGGAAAGTCTGGTCAGCATGCGTTCAGTGCTCCGCTGGAACCGAGAAATCTTATCATGAAATAGACCACGATGAGTGCAAGAGCGGCGATCGCGGCAATCAGCCCGAGGCGGCGTTCGATGAAATCCCGGATTGATTGGCCGTATCGGCGCAGCGCCCAGGCCAGGGCAAAGAACCGGGCGCCCCGCGCCAGGATGCAGGAGAGCACGAAGAACACGAAACTGATCTGCACCACGCCCGCCAATATCGTGACGACCTTGATGGGCGGAAGATGCGCCAGGCCCGACGTGACCAGCAGCATCAGGATCGTGTTGCCGTCGGCGCAGCTTCGCAGAGTGTCGAAAGCCTCGCGCTTTCCGTAGAACTCAAGGATGGGAACGGCCACCGCCTCGTAGGCGTAATAGCCCACGAAATATCCAGCGATGCCACCGAGTGTCGAGGCGACCGTGGCGACCAAGGCGTAGCGGTAGGCGCGATCCGGCCGCGCCAACACCATGGGCAGGAAAAGGACATCAGCCGGGACCAGAAAGACCGAACTCTCGACAAAGGCGATGATCGCCAGCCAGGCTTCAGCCGTTTTGCGGGCCGCCAGCGAAAGCGTCCAGTCATAAAGTTTGCGAAGCATTTCAGTCGGTCTCGGGTTGGGGGCGGCGAAGTTTCTTGGTACGCGAATGTTTCGTCTTTGAATCGAGACGGCGCACCGCCGACGCCCGTGTCGGACGCGTGGCGATCCGCCGGCGTGGCCTGACCGCCGCGCGCCGCAGCAGGCTCACCAGTTTGGCAAGTGCGGTTTCGCGGTTGCGCTCCTGCGATCGATGTTCCTGCGAGGTGATCACCAGGATGCCGTCCCGCGTGAGCTGGCGCCCCGCGATCGTCCTGAGACGGGCCTTCAGGTCTCCGGGCAGTGGCGCGCGCGACACGTCGTAACGCAATTCGACCGCTGTCGATACCTTGTTGACATTCTGGCCCCCCGGCCCCGAGGCCCGCATGAAACTCTTTTCAATATCGTCTTCGTCAATCGAGATGGAATCGGTGATCCGGAGCATGAAATGATTGTCAGCCTTTCCGGTTGACGGCGCAAGCCGGGGCCCCTAAGTCGGCACGCGCCTGGCCTCTGTGGCGGAACCGGTAGACGCGGCAGACTCAAAATCTGTTGTTCGCAAGGACGTGGGGGTTCGAGTCCCTCCAGGGGCACCAGTCGCAAGCAGCACAATCAACGCCAATCCGCTGTGGAATGCGCCCGGCGCCACGGTCCATCCAGTCGCTTGATCCTGTAGTCCAATCACAATGGGATGTTTGACATCACTTTCTTAACGGTCTCTTCTCCTCGCATGCAGAAACATTCGCTCAGCGGCGTCTATGCGCCCGTGCTTACTCCGTTCAAACAGGACGGTTCGATCGATCCGAAAGCCTATGCATGCTATTGCTCCTGGCTGCTGTCACAAGGGGCGGGTCTCGCTCTATTCGGGACGAACTCGGAGGCCAATTCGCTCTCGCTCGATGAGCGCCTGACGCTCCTCGAACACGTTTTAGGCCAGGGCTTGCCGGCCACACGGATGATGCCGGGGACTGGCGCCTGTGCTTTGCCCGACGCGGTCACGCTGTGCCGGGCAGCGGCGCGGGCGGGAGCGCCGGCCGTATTGATGCTGCCCCCCTTCTTCTACAAAGACGTCACCGAGGATGGCCTCTTTGCGTTTTTCGCCGAAACCATTGAGCGCGTGGGAGATGTGAGATTGAATATCTGTCTCTATCACATTCCGCAGGTCTCCGGCGTGCCCGTCAGCCTCTCCCTTATCGAGCGCCTCCTATCGAGATTCCCCGAGACCATCGCCGGGATCAAGGATTCGGGTGGCGACATGGGGAATACCTTGGCGATGATCAGGGCCTTCCCCGGTTTTCAGGTTTTCTGCGGGAGCGAAAGATTTCTGGTCGAGACGATTGCGGAAGGTGGAGCAGGCTGCATTTCAGCGTCGGCGAACCTGAACCCTGCTGCAATCGTTTCGGCCTATGCCAGAGCCCGCGATGGGAACACTGAAGATTCACAGACGTCGCTGAACGCGTTTCGTTCGGTTTTCGATGGCATGCCGATGATCGCCGCGCTGAAGCGCATGGCGGCCGAGTATGGCGGACACAAAAACTTCGCGCGAGTCAGGCCACCGCTTTCGCCGCTGAGCGAGGAACATTGGTCCATGCTTAGGCAGAGACTGGCCGTTGTGAAATTTGCAGCCCCTGGCTTGCACACGGCATTCGCCGGCAATTGAAGATGATTCAGCGTTTTTTTATAGCCTTGGTCCTGGCTTTTCTGGCGGCACCTCCCGCTGTTGCCGGCACCGCCGGTCCAACTCTGGTTTTCGATCCTTCTTCGGGCGAAGTCATTTCCTACGAACGCGCCGGTGAGCCTTGGTATCCTGCATCCTTGACCAAGCTGTTGACGGCATATCTGGTCTTCGAGGAGCTCCGTTCTGGCAGACTTCGGCTTGATAAGGCCATCCCGGTATCCGCCTTTGCCAATGCCGCGCTGCCCAGCAAGATCGGAGTGGGAGCCGGCCGTACCGTGACCGTCGATTTCGCTCTCCAGGCCCTCCTGGTTTATTCCGCGAATGATATGGCTGTCGTCCTGGCTGAGGCCGTGGCGGGCAACGTCCACAGTTTCGCCGGACTCATGAACGAAGCGGCCCGGAGCCTCGGTATGACCGGCAGCCATTTCGTCAATCCGAATGGCCTCTTCGACCCGCGCCAGGTGACCACGGCGAAGGACCTGGCCGTACTGGCGGCAGCAATCGTGCGCGAGCATTCCCAACACTGGCACTACTTTTCCCAGCCATTTCTGAAAATCGGCAAACGGAAGTTGCTCAACCGCAACGCCTTGATTCGGCAAATGCCGGATTCGGATGGGATGAAAACCGGTTTCGTCTGTAATTCCGGTTTCAACCTAGTCGGCTCCGCCAGCAGGAACGGCCGGAAGCTCCTCGCGATCATCCTCGGCGCCCCCTCGCCCGCCGCGCGCGCCGACTTGGCCCAGATGCTGTTGACCGACGCCTTCACCCGGCCCAACGCCGCCGCGCGAACGCGACTGGACGACCTGAAGGATGATACGCTTGGAACCCTTGTTCCAGCGGATTTGACCGCTGCGGTTTGCCGGAAAAAGCCAGTTGTTGAACTGACGCCAGCGCAGGCGTTATCGGGATGGGGTATCAGTTTCGGCGTTTTTGCTTCTGCCCAGAAGGCGGATATGGCACTGCGGGGACGCTTGCTTTCACCGGCGGGTCTTGGATTTACGGGAAAGGCTGGGGTGGTTCGCATGCCGGGAAAGAACCGGTTCTCCGCCGTGGTATGGGGCCTGGAACCCGCGATGGGTGAAACGATGTGCGCACAATACAGCCGCGACAAGGTTCCCTGCGAACCGATGACGCCCGAAAATTTTTCCGCGATCGCCGCGGCGACGCCTCCCGACACATCTAGAATGCAGAAAGCCGCGGTCCAGGGAGCGGAAGGTGCGCCGCGAATGACAACGATTAAGAAGAAATAGAACGCAAGTGGATATTTTGCCGGAAACCCACGACACTCAACCCATTCCGCTGGCGGTTCTCACTGGTTTTCTCGGCGCCGGCAAGACGTCGCTCCTGAACTCACTGCTCAGATCTCCCATGCTTGCCAACGCCGCCATCGTGATCAACGAATTTGGTGACGTGGGATTGGATCATCTGCTTGTCGAGCATACCGCAGGAAATATCTCGGTACTGGCATCGGGCTGCCTGTGCTGCACCGTCAGGGGCGATCTGATCGACACGATCCACGATCTGCTGGATCGCCGCGCTAGTGCCTCGATCAACAACTTCGACCGGATCGTCATCGAAACCACCGGGCTCGCCGATCCCGCTCCCATCCTGCATTCGGTGATGACCGATCCTCGCCTGCTGCGGGAGTGCCGGCTTGAAGGCGTGATTACCGTCGTCGACGCGGTCCACGGCGAAGCGACTCTCGATGCGCATCCGGAGGCGGTGAAGCAGGTCGCGCTGGCGGATCGGATCGTGCTCGCCAAGGTAGACCTGCTTTCGGGTCGCGAAGGCGAGGACGCGCTCTTTTCCATCATCGAACGCTTGCACAAGCTGAACCCCGCCGCACGGCTCCTGAGCACGTTCCGCAACGAAGCCACCGCCGAACGGCTGTTCACCATGGGACCATTCGATCCGCAGTGCCGGCCCGAAATACGGCGTTGGCTGGCGGCGGAAGCGCACGATCACGCAAAAAGGCGGCAGACCCGGCAGAACGCGGCGTTCTCCCATGACAGCCGCATCCAGTCATTCTGTTTAACTGAAACTCGCGCTATCAGTCCCGCCGGGCTCGAACTGTTCTTGGCACTTCTGCGATCCCACCACGGTCCAGACATGTTGCGCATGAAGGGTCTGGTCAATCTCTCCGACGATCCCGAAAGGCCCGTGGTGCTGCATGGCGTTCAGCATATATTCGAGCCACCGGTCAGGCTTGCGAAGTGGCCCGACAATGACCATCGCACGCGGCTGGTCTTCATTGTCCAGAACATCGGCCGGCCGGTGATCGAGCGATTGTTTCGCGCCTTCACCGACGAGATCAGCGGCGGCGGTGACGCTTTTCTGGACACGACATTGTCGCTCAACCGTTGACCGTCAGGCGCGCTCGATGGTGAACCGGAAAACGCCGTCCTCATCATCCTGGCGCATCAGGTGATGTCCCTGCTCCCGGCAGAAGTGCGCGACATCAATGACCGACATCGGATCGGTGGCGACGAGAACAATTTGGTCACCGGATTCCATGGATTGAAGCAGTTTCCGTGCTTTCAGAACCGGCAGCGGACACTGCAGACCGCTGGCGTCGAGTATCGTTTGCCTGGACGCCTGCGACATCGCTAGACTGCCTCTTCCCGAAATAGACCCCGGAGATAAGCCTTGGCGCCGCTTCTGTCCAAACTGCCGTTGAATGGCCGCGTCCACACCCTTCTGCGAAACCCCGACCGTAAGTCGGGATTGGAGAAAAAGCCCGTGGGGGAATTGAACTTGCGGTTTACCGGCATTGAGGCGGATGCCCACGGGGGTTTGACGCGGAAATCGGACAGCCGCATGCTGAAACAATACAGGCGCGGCACCGAGGTCCGCAATAGCCGGCACATTTCACTCGTCTCGATTGAGGAGCTGGACGAGATAGCCGGCGCGATGAACATCTCCACCCTGGACCCATCCTGGCTGGGCGCCAACATGGTGACCGCCGGCATTCCAAATCTGACCATGCTGCCGCCTTCGAGCCGTTTGCAGTTTCCCTCCGGCGCGACGATTGTGATCGATCTCGAAAACCTGCCCTGCCGCTATCCAGCCGACATCATCGCCACCCATTTTCCCGCACCGAAGCGATCGTTCATTTCAGCCGCCAGCGGCAAACGCGGGCTCGTGGGATGGATCGAAGCTGAAGGGGTGGTGAAAACGGGGGATGAAGTCATCGTCTGGGTTCCGCCCCAGCGTATTTACAACATTGCATGAAAGCGGCAGCCGCCATTCTCGCCGGTGGACATGCGACACGCATGGGCTGTGACAAATCACGGCTCACAATAGGTTCCACAACGATCCTTGATCGCATCGTGACGTGCCTTGCGGTTGGAACGCAAAGCATCATCCTGAACTCAAATCAGGTTCTCCTGAGCATGCCGGGCAAAGCGATCCTTGCCATTGTCCCCGACGTCCTGCAACAGGTGAAAACACCGCTCGCCGGGATCCATGCGGCCCTGAGTTGGGGAAAGACGAACGGATATGATTGGATCACGACCGTTCCTTCGGACACGCCCTTCCTGCCATCCGACCTGCAGGAGAAATTGATCGCCGCGGCAGCGGAAACCGGCGCCGCGATCGCCTCTTCCGGCGGGCAGCGCCACTATGTGATCGGCGCATGGTCGACAGGCCTTGCCATTGATCTGGAGGACGCGATTTCATCCGGCATGTTCCGCGTGAGCCAATGGGCCGAGCGTGCTAGGGCAGGCGAAGTCGAATGGCCCGCGAAGAACTATGACCCGTTCTTCAATGTGAACACACCGGAGGATCTGGCGGAAGCGCGGCGGCTCGCGGCGGAATTCAACCTGTGAGCAAGGTGATCGGCGTCGCCGGTTTCAAGAATGCCGGAAAGACCACATTGGTTGAGAAACTGGTGATCGAGCTGACACGAAGGGGATATCGCATCTCGACGGTGAAGCATGCCCACCATTCCTTCGACATCGACCAGGAGGGCCGCGACAGCTTTCGCCACCGCGCGGCGGGTGCGATCGAAGTCGCCGTCGTATCGCGTCATCGCTGGGCGCTCATCCATGAACTGCGGAACGAGGCCGAACCAGGCCTCGATCTCATTCTGGCAAAGCTTGCGCCCTGCGATCTTGTCATTGTCGAAGGGTACAAGCGCGACACCCACGACAAGATCGAGGTCCGCGACCTCTCCCTCGATCATCCGAGACTGGCCGGTGAAGACCCAACAGTTGTGGCGATAGCGGCGAACGGCGTGGTGGAGGATGCCGGCGTTCCGGTTTTCGATCGCGACGATGTCACGGCCTTGGCCAGTTTCATTGAAGCTCGGATGAAGCTCCGATGAAACCGGACGATATTGTCGCCTTCTGGCTGGAAGCGGGACCGGGCCACTGGTTCACCAGGGATGCCGGTTTCGATGGCACGCTTACGATCCGCTTTGGCGATAGTCTCGCGGCCGCACGGAGGGGAGAATTCGACGCGTGGGGGGCCCGCCCCGAAAGCGCGCTTGGCCTCGTCATTCTTCTCGACCAGATGTCGCGCAACGTTCACCGGGGAACGCCGCTGGCATTCGCGGCGGATGCAAAAGCTCTTGGCTTGGCGAAAACTTCTATCGCGCAAGGCTTTCACCAGAGGTTGCCGGCACCGCTCGCCATGTGGTTTCTCATGCCGCTCGAACACGCCGAGGATATCGACTGTCAGCATCGCTGTGTGGCGCTGTTTGAAACCCTGGGGCTGCATGAATTTGTCGCATACGCCAAACTGCACCGCGACATCATTGCAAGCTTCGAACGTTTTCCCCACCGCAATCCGATCCTGGGCAGAACCTCCACACCGGCTGAACTGGCCTTTATGAAGTGCGGTGGATTTTCCGGCTAGTGTCGGATTTAGCCACATGGCGGTCGTTTGACTTGGCCCCATTCTCAGGCATCTAACTATGGTGCGGAGCCAACGTCTCAAGCCGTTAGGGGTCACTGGATGAAAAGTCATGCGCGCGTAGTGGTGATCGGCGGCGGCGTCGTCGGTGTCTCGACCCTCTATCACCTGGCGAAGAAAGGCTGGAGCGATGTCGTATTGGTCGAGCGCAAGGAGTTGACCTCGGGCTCGACCTGGCATGCCGCCGGGCTGCTGCCATTGTTCAACCTGTCCTACTCGGTCGGCCAGATTCACAAATACTCGGTGAAACTGTATGGCGAACTGGAGGCCGAGACAGGTCAGCCGGTGGGCTTCAGCAAGGTGTCCAATATCCGTCTGGCGCGGACCCCCGATCGCTGGGATGAGTTCATGTATTACGCGGGCGTGGCCGAGACCATCGGCGTCAAGGTCAACTTTCTCACCCCCGAAGAACTGAAGGCTATCTGGCCCCTGTGCGAGACGGAGGGAATTCTGGGGGCGATCCAGCACCCCGACGACGGCTACATCCAGCCCGCCGACCTGACGCAAGCTTTGGCCAAGGGCGCTCGCTCCAGAGGGGCTGAGATTTACCGTAACACCGCGGTGACGGCGATCTCGCAATCCCCTGACGGCGGATGGCGGGTAACCACCGACAAGGGCGACATAACCTGCGAGCATGTGGTGTCCTGCTCCGGTAATTTCGCCCGCCGGACGGGAGCCATGGTCGGACTCGACATTCCGGTCATACCCGTACAGCACCAGTATATCGTTACCGAACCCCATCCGCTGATCCGTGACAGGCAAGCCCGGGGCCTGCCCGAAATGGGCGTGCTGCGCGAAGCGGATTCAAGCTGGTACATGCGCGAGGAAAACGGCGGCCTTCTCCTTGGGCCCTACGAAAAGGGCGCCCCTTGCTGTTATGTGGATGGCCCTTCGGACGACAGTGAATACGAGCTGTTTCAGGAAGACCTGGACCGTCTGGCGCCGCATATTGAAACGGCCATTGCCCGTGTTCCAGCCTTCGGCGAGGTCGGCATTAAGAAGGTCTATAACGGCGCCATCGCCTATACGCCGGATGGCTCGCCCATCATCGGTCCCGCTTGGGACGCCAGGAATTTCTGGCTGAACGAGGGGCATTCCTTCGGTGTGACTGCGGCGGGAGGCGCGGGGTGGCAGCTGGCGGAATGGATCGTGGATGGCGATCCGACGATCGACATGATGGGCGTCGATCCCCGCCGTTTCGGCTCTTATGCGACAAAGGGGTATTTGAAGGTCAAGAACGAGGAGGCCTACGCCAATGTGTTTACGCCGCACTACCCGGATGAGGAAAGGGCGGCGGCCAGGCCTCTCAAACGCACGCCCTGCTACGGCAGGATGAAGGACCTGGGGGCAGTTTTCGGGTCGGTGTATGGTTGGGAACGGCCGGGCTGGTTTGCCCCAAAAGATTATGCACTCTCGGCCGCTGATCTGAACACGCCCGATGTGCTTATGGCGCACAACCACGCTCCGGCGGAGGATGGCCGGATTGTTGAGAAATGGTCGTTTCGGCGCTCTAATTATTTCGGCTTCGTTGGGCAAGAATGCCTGAACGTGATGAACAACGTGGCGCTGCAGGACATGTCCGCTTTCGCCAAGATGGAGGTCTCTGGTTCAGGCGCTCGCGATTGGCTTGAATCGATCCTGGCCAACCGCATCCCCAAAAAGATGGGCCGCATCGCGCTCTGCCACCTGCTTACCCCGAAAGGCGGCGTGCGTTCGGAATTTACCGTTTACGAATGGGCGCCGGGCAGGTTCTACCTCGTATCCGCCGGCGCCTTCGAACGCCACGACCATGATGTTCTGCGAAAACTGTGCCCGGCGGACGGCTCGGTACGGCTGAATGCTATCACCACCAGGCTGGGCGTCCTGGTGTTGGCTGGTCCCAATTCCCGCAAGCTGCTGCAGAAACTGACGGACACCGATCTCTCGAACGAGGCATTCCCGTGGTTGTCCGGACGCGAGATCAGCGTCGGCACCGCAAGCGCCCACGCGCTGCGGGTGAATTTTGTGGGCGAGCTTGGTTGGGAATTCCATCACCCGATCGAACAGCAGGTTTCATTGTTTGACCAGCTGATGGAGGCCGGCAGGGAGTTTGGAATCCAGCCCTACGGGATCAAGGCCATGTCGTCGCTTTCGGTGGAAAAGAGCTACCGGCTGGTCGCGCGAGAATTGTCGATCGAATATTCGGCCTACGAATCCGGTCTCGATCGCTTCGTCCATCCCAACAAGGGCCAGTTTGTGGGACGCGATGCATTGGTATCCGCGCGCGAACAGGGCCTCGGCTGGAACTTCGTGACGCTTGATGTCGATGGCATCAAGAATGGAGGCTCCGATGCCCGGGGCTCCGAGCCGCTTTACAATCGCGGAAAACTGGTAGGGCGTGCCACCAATGGCGCGTTTGGTTGGCGGGTGAACAAGTCACTCGCTCTTGCCATGGTAAAACCCGATTGCGCCGCTGTCGGCACTGAACTGGAGATCAAAATTCTGGGTAAGCTGTTCCGGGCCACGGTCATACCGGAAAGCCCCTACGACCCGGAAAACGCGATGCTGCGCGCCTGAGGTGCAGGCTGCCGGCCAGCAAAGCTACGCCCAGGGCGTCGTATTCATCCTCCTGGCGACATTGGGCTGGAGCGTATCCGGCATTTTCGTGCGGTTGCTGCCTGGGCTTGATGGTTGGCAGATCAATTGCTGGCGTGGCTACTGGATGGCCGTGGCCCTACTGGCCTATCTCGTGGCCGTTTACGGCCGAGATACACTTCGGAAATTTCGTGACATCCCGTTGCCGGCGTTGCTTCTGTCGGCCGGATTTTTCGCCCTGGGTTCGACCCTTTATGTCACCTCGCTCACGCTGGTGAGCACGGCGGTGATTTCGGTGATCGGCGCGTCCTCGCCGATTTTCACGGGAATGCTGAGCCCCTGGGTCACCGGTGAGAGGCCCGGTATTGCAGCCTGGATTGCTGCACTGATGGCGCTCATGGGCGTCGGGATCATCGCCTGGGATGGACTTGAGGCGGGACGGATGTTGGGGATCGTCGTCTCCATCTGTGTGCCGATGTCATTCGCCGGCCAGACTCTCATGCTCCGGCGCTACCGAAGCGTGGATATGGTTCCGGCGATTTGCGCCGGCGGATTTTTTACCTTCTTCGCAGCGGGCATTTTGGGTTTCCTTGCAGGCCATACGGGAGGAGGATTTGAAGTCTTGCCACGCGAGATGTTGATCCTTGCCGCAATGGGACCGCTGCAGCTTTCGATTCCGCTGATCTTCTACGTCAAGGGGGCGAAATCCGTCCCTGCGATTTCCGTTTCGCTGATTGTCATGCTCGATGCCATCATCAACCCTTTCTGGCCGATGCTGTTTGTGGGAGAAATGCCCGAGCGCGCCGCCTATCTTGGCGGCGCCGTTATCATCGGAGCGGTCACGCTAAGTATTCTTGGCCGCCGCTGGATGACCAAAAGCCCTACTTGAAACTGTCTTTTCTCCGCCGCAGTTCCGAAAAGACATCGGCATCGCTATATGTTTCGGCACCGATTCGATTTCGAATTTCGCTGCTTTCTGGACGCAGGAAAGGGTTGGTCTCCAGTTCTTCGCCGATGGTGGTAGGACACGTCATCACACCCCGTTCACGCTGCTCCGACACTTTTTTTGCACGGCTCTGCAGTTTGGTGTTTCCCGGTTCCACCGACAAGGCGAACCTGGCATTCGCCACGGTATACTCATGGCCGCAATAAACTAGGGTTTTTGGGGGAAGGCTGCGGAACTGGTTCAGCGATTGCCACATCTGCGCCATCGATCCCTCCAGCACGCGCCCACATCCCATGGCGAACAGCGTATCACCGGCGAAGAGCACGTTTTCAGTGAGGAATGCGATATGGCCAGCGGTATGGCCCGGACAGTCGAAGACCTGGATGTCACGCCCAGCCCATATGAATCGTTGTCCGCCCGAAACGAGTTGATCGATCCCTGGAATCTTGGATGCCTCGCTGGCAGGCCCGACAATCACGCACCGGTGCTTCGCCTTCAAAGCCGTATTGCCCTCGACATGGTCCTGATGGTGATGGGTCGTCAGAATATGGCTGAGGCGCCAGCCCTTTGCGGCGAGTTCGCGCTCAACCGCTTCGGCGTCCGGTGCGTCGATCGAGGCAGTGGCACCGCTTTCCGGGTCATGAACGAGGACACCGTAATTATCGGACCGGCAAGGGAACTGGTAAATTTCGAGCGGCATCGGTTTTTGGCCTTTCAAAGTTCCAGGATGACCGGAGCCAGCGCTGGAGCTATTCTGGGATTGCAATGGATGTAGTTGACCTGGGCGAGTTCTATGCGTCCCGTTTTGGCAATACCACAAAACGGCTGATTGCCAACAGGCTACGGCCGTTGTTGGGGCCGGCCGGTGGCATGAGAATTATTGGCTTGGGCTACGCGCTTCCCTATTTGCCGGGATCAAGCGAGGAGGCCCTCGGTTGCCTTGCCCTCATGCCCGCGCGGCAAGGCGTCATCCCCTGGCCGGGCGGTCCGATCCGCTCCTGCCTCGTCGATGAATGCGATCTTCCTCTGCTCGAAAGTGCTATCGATCTGGCGCTTGTGATACACGGACTGGAACTGACCGATGCGCCAGGCGAAATGTTGAAGGAGCTGTGGCGCGTGATGTCGCCGCAGGGGCGCATGCTCTTGGTTGTTCCCAACCGGCGTGGGTTATGGGCCAGCGTGGATACATCCCCATTCGGTTTCGGCCAGCCGTTTTCGGGTCCGCAGCTTGCCAGCCTTCTCCGTGAGGCACAATTTTCGATTGTGTCATGGTCACAGGCCTTGTTCATGCCTCCTCTGGGGAGAAATTTCATGCTTTCCACGGCGAGCATCTGGGAATCGGTGGGAGCGCGGATCACACCAGGATTGGGCGGGGTTATCGTGGTGGAAGCGGTCAAGCAGGTTTATGCCATTTCATCCGGAAAGCGCGTGCGCCGGATCGCGCCGGGCATGCGCCCGGTGTTGCGCCCGGCAGCCCTTCGTCAGCTTGTTGGCGGCCGGGATGAAAGCATTGCAATTCGCGCTTGTCCTCCTATGAATAGCCGCTTTCGTCAGGAATGAGCCAGCCGACCATGTTGGAAGACGCCGAAGCGCGAAAGGCCGCGCTGGACAGAATTCGTTTCGAGATCGATTCAATCGATGATGAAATTTGCGATCTCCTTGATCGGAGATTTAGCGCGGTTGCAAGTGTGCGCGCCGCGAAGGAGAATAACACGGTATCGTCGCCGATCAGGCCAGGGCGCGAATTTGCTGTTCTTAAACGTCTGGCGTCACGGCCCGACCGCTACGTGCCTTCGGCCCTCAAGGTACGTCTGTGGCGAACCATCATGTCGGCCGCCACTGTCAGTCAGGCGCCGGTGGAGATTAACGTTGGACCGTCGATCGGGTCCTCCGTTCCACTCCGCGTTCTCATCGAATCCAACTTCGGGTCG
>JANLYR010000339.1:0-2552 GCA_031365765.1 Hyphomicrobiales bacterium
CACGTACTGCGGGCATGTCCAATTTGAATCAATTGCCGCGGACTCTTCGTGGAAAAATTCCATAAGACAAAGAACATCACATGACAGAGGCTTGCCGGATTTCCTCCGATTTTTGCTTGCGTCTTCTTTAGCGGGAGGCTAAAGCCCCGTCACTTCAACTCACACGCAGGGTTGGGAATGCCGCATGGGAGCTTGCTCCCCACATAGCGTCAGTCCCTCCGGTGCCGGTTCATCCGGTCACATGCCCTGCGGCGGATCAACCGGAAAAGGACTTATACCATGGCCGTGCCAGAATTCACCATGCGCCAATTGCTCGAAGCGGGCGTGCATTTCGGACACCAGACGCATCGCTGGAATCCGAAGATGAAAAACTATATCTACGGCAGCCGCAACAGCATTCACATCATCGATCTGGCACAGACCGTGCCGCTGTTGCACCAGGCGCTGCTCACCGTCACCGAAACCGTGGCCAAGGGGGGGCGCGTGCTGTTCGTCGGCACCAAGCGCGCGGCCTCCGAGCAGATCGCCGAGTCGGCGAAGCGCTCGGCGCAGTACTATGTCAATTCGCGCTGGCTGGGCGGCACGCTCACCAACTACAAGACGATCTCCAATTCGATCAAGCATCTGCGCACCATCGATGAAACGCTCAGCAAGGAAACATCAGGCCTGACCAAGCGCGAGATGCTGTCGCTGACGCGCGAGAAGACCAAGCTCGACAAGGCGCTGGGCGGCATCAAGGAAATGGGCGGCACGCCCGACCTGATGTTCGTCATCGACACCAACAAGGAAGCGCTCGCCATCAAGGAGGCCAACCGTCTCGGCATTCCGGTGATCGCCATCATCGACACCAACAGCGATCCAACCGGCGTCAACTTCCCGATCCCCGGCAATGACGATGCCGGCCGCGCCGTGGCGCTCTATTGCGATCTGATCAGCCGCGCTTGCATCGAGGGCATTTCAATGGCGCAGAGCGGGCAGGGCCACGACATCGGTGCCGCCGAAGAGCCGCTCGTCGAAGACGTCCCCGCCGCCTGAACCCCGCTACCCTGAGAAAAGAGGACCGGTCATGGCTGAGATAACTGCCGCTATGGTGAAGGCGCTGCGCGAGAAGACGGGCGTGGGCATGATGGACTGCAAGGCCGCACTCACCGCCACGGCGGGCGACATGGATTCAGCCGTCGACTGGCTGCGCGCCAAGGGCCTGGCCAAGGCCGCGAAGAAATCCACAAGAGTAGCCGCCGACGGCCTGATCGGTATCGCGGTGGAGGGCACGCGCGGTGCCGCCGTCGAGGTCAATTCCGAGACTGACTTCGTTGCCCGGAACGAGAAGTTCCAGGCCATGGTGAGCGAGATCGCCAGGCTGGCGCTCAAGGCCGACGGCTCGAGCGAGAAGCTCAAGACCATGCCGTTCCCCGGCACCCACCACGCAGTCGCCGAATATGTGGCCGAGATGGTGGCGGCGATCGGCGAGAACATGACGATCCGCCGCACGGCCTCGCTGAATGTGAAGGAAGGCGTGATCGCTTCCTACATTCACAACCAGCAGGCCCCCGGCCTTGGCAAGATCGGCGTGCTCGTCGCCCTTGAATCGTCCGGATCGAAAAATGAGCTCGCCCAGTTCGGCCGCCTGCTGGCTATGCATGTGGCGGCGACCAATCCGGTCGCCATGGATCTGGCCGCCGTGCCGCCCGAGACGCTGGCTCGCGAGCGCGCCATCCTGGAAGAGAAGAACGCGGGCAAGCCCGCCAACGTGATGGACAAGATCGTGGCCTCGGGTCTCAAGACCTATGCGAAGGAAAACTGCCTCCTCGAACAGGCTTACGTGCATGACGGCGCCAGGACCGTGACCCAGGCCATCGCCGAAGCCGCGAAAGCCGCCGGAGCGGGCATCACGCTCACCGGCTACATTCGCATGCAGTTGGGCGAGGGGATCGAGAAAGGCCCCGACGACTTCGCCGCCGAAGTGGCGAGGATGGCAGGCACCGAGGAGAAATGAAGAAAGCCCCTCGCGGGGCTCTCTTTTCGTCGCGATGTGCGCGTTCAATATCGGAATGTGACGCGGTACTGCCGCGCCGTGAACGTTCCGTTGTTGGTAATTCTCACCTGCAGATACGTTCCCGCCGGCACCGTGACAGAACTGGTGTTGGTGCAGGCAATGCCTAAATTGATCGTGCAGGCAAGACCAACCGCCGTGTTCGTGCCATCGACGATGGTGATCGTTGGAGTGTTCACGAGCGATGCTGGGCTGGCGCCACTGACGATGGCTTCCAGGTTCATCACCGTCCCACCCCCAGCTGGCATCGGTCCAAGCAGAGTGGTGAAGGTACTGTTGAACGAGCCCACCGTCGCCGTCGTGGCGCAGGCGGCGTCGGCGCCCGCTCCGCCGTCGCCAAGATTTCGAAGGCAACGGGCACTGGCGCTCAAGTTTGAAGTGATCATAAACGTTGCCACCGCGCCGCCGGCACCAGCAGCGCCCGTCAGCCCGGTCGGGCCCGTGTCACCGGTATTGCCTTGCAGTCCCTGCACACCGGCCAGACCGGTCAATCCCTGGA
>JANLYR010000402.1:0-3842 GCA_031365765.1 Hyphomicrobiales bacterium
AAAAATCGGTCTGGCGAAGTTGCGGCGCGGTGTCGGCATTGATGCCGCAGGCCCGCATGAAGCCCAGAGCCTCGGTGATCCTGTCGGAGAGTTCCTGATAGCGCTCGAAGGCCGGTGAATCCTTGAGAAACCCCAATGTCCATTTGTGCACGTGTTCGAGATTGGCGTAACCGCCTTGCGCGAAGGCGCGCAGCAGGTTCAGCGTTGCAGCGGACTGGCGATACGCCATGATCTGGCGCTCGGGGTCGGGCTTGCGGCCCTCGATGGTCGCCTCAGGGTCATTGACGATGTCACCCCGATAAATCGGATATTCGACGCCATCGATCGTTTCGATCGGTGAAGATCGGGGCTTAGCGAATTGACCGGCAATGCGGCCAACCTTGACCACGGGCTGACCACCAGCGAAGGTCAGGACCACTGACATCTGCAGGAAAACCCGGAAGAAATCGCGGATGTTATCAGCCGAATGCTCGGCGAAGCTTTCGGCGCAGTCGCCGCCCTGAAGCAGAAAACCCTTGCCTTCGGCCACGCGCGCCAGCTTGCGCTTGAGCTTCCGTGCCTCGCCAGCGAACACCAGCGGGGGAAACCCGGCGAGACGCTTTTCAACAATCGCGAGCTTGGCCTGATCCTCGTAAACGGGAACCTGCACCACGGGGAAGCCACGCCAACTGTCGGGCGTCCAATTCGTCAACATTCACTTACTCCACACGCCGGACCCGTCCCTCGCCGCCGGCGGCCGGCAAGGCAACGGTATATACATGGCGGGAGCGTTGGTTTCCAGTACCCCCAAACCAAGCAAGGAACTGTAAGGATTTCGACTTAAGATCGCCGCTCGATGGCCGATCAATTCCTGCATGCACCGTGGAACGATATCTATGTCTTTTTCACCAAAGGGCACCCTCCCCTTGCGCTTCAAATCCTGCTCTTGAATACGGTGGTGCTGGCGCTTTTCATGGCGCGTCGCATGAGAGGGGCAAGGGCCGTGCGCAGCGAAACATCGATCGCCATTCAGTGCTTCCTCATCTTCGCCAACGCCTTGATCATGTTCAGAGATTACTTCCCCTCCATCCGTCACTGGCTGCCGTATTCCTAGCCGGAAAGGCGCAGCAAATATTCCCGGAACGCTGCATGCGCCGACGCATAAGGCTCCTGGCGAAGGACATTCCAATAGCGCAGATTGTCGAGGCTGATGGTTTCGCCGGTCGCCGCACAACGCACGTAATCGCCCTCGCGCAACACCTGGTAGTCGGCGTCGAGGTAGCGCAATTTCGCCTCGCGGTGCTGCGGCAGGAGCGGATCAAGGAAATTCAATGTGGTTTCAGCCCTTTGGCATGGTGGGTGGAATCAGAGGATAATAGGGGGTTTTCGGCTCTACGCCGGGGGCCACGGTATCAGGCATCGGCTGACCGGGTTGGCCCAGCATGGTTCCGGCCAAGGCAAGTGCTGGATCGATGGTGCCATCCGTTTCGACGTAATTTTGTGTGTGGCAATCGTGACAGCCCGAGATGATCGATATCGGCTTGCCACGCTCGACCGAAACTATCCGCCTGCGTCGATCCGGAGAGTTAAACAAACACCAATACCCCCATTAGAACAACGGTCTGCCGCATTTCATGGATCGTTCAGTTGATTTTATCAAAGCCGCGTCCTTTGCCAAATTAATTTGTTCAGAATAACGAAGCTTGGCGGGGCGCACCGCTTTCGCGCACATTGATCAGACCATCGGCGAATTCAACGGTTAGGGCCTGGCCCGGCGCGACCTCGGACTTGGCCCGGACGGGTCCGCCCTTGCCGTCGCGGACGAGTGCGAACCCTCGGCGCAGGATGGACTTGTAGGATAGGGACACGAACAGCTTGTCGCATGAGGTGAGGTGATCGTAGCGCCTTTCGAGAAGGCGGCCTGTCGCCCTGCCTGCCCGCTGCCAGGCCGCTTCGAGCTTTTGTGTGTTCGTCCCAATCGCTCTCTGAAGCGGCGCCAGCGACAGCTTGGCGGAGGTTCGTGCCAAACGGGCCCGATGAAGGGCCGTATTAGCCCGCAGCGCCTGGGTCAGTCGCCCCGCCGCGGTATCGTGGCGCTGGCGGGCAAGAGCGAGCATATCGTCTGGACGGGGCAACGCGCGGGCAGCAGAGCGAACCTTGGTCACCCGCTGCTCCATGGCCCGGCTCATGCACCGCCGGTGGCGGGCGGCGAGCGAGTCGACCTGCAGCAACAGGTCGGCCCGGACGGGAACCGCACGCTCGGCTGCGGCGGTGGGCGTGGGTGCCCGATGATCGGCGACGAAATCAATAAGCGTGGTATCGGTTTCGTGCCCTACGGCGGATATCAAGGGGATGAGGCTGGCGGCGACGGCGCGGACGACAATCTCCTCATTGAACCCCCACAGGTCTTCCAGCGAACCACCGCCCCTCGCCACGATGATGAGGTCGGGCGGGCGCGCCATCCGATTGAAACCGGCAATGGCGGCGGCGACTTCGGCGGCGGACGTTTCGCCCTGGACGCGGACCGGCCAGACCAGAACCTGGCGCGGATAACGGTCGGCCAAGCGGTGCAGGATATCGCGGATCACGGCACCAGTGGGCGATGTGACAATGCCGATGACCCGGGGCAGAAACGGAATCGGTTTCTTGCGCGCGGCATCGAACAGACCTTCCGCAAGCAACTTGCGGCGGCGCTCCTCAAGGAGCGCCATGAGAGCGCCGACACCTGCCGGCTCCAGATGTTCGATGATGATCTGATAGGCGGATTTTCCCGGATAAGAGGTGATCTTGCCGGTGGCAATCACTTCGAGGCCTTCCTGAGGCTTTACCCGGAGCCTGGAATAGGTTGCCCTCCACATGACGGCGTCGAGCTTGGCGCCCTCGTCCTTCAGGCAGAAATAGCAGTGGCCGGAGGTATGGGGGCCCTTGAAGCCGGTGATTTCGCCCCGGACCCGCACATGGCCAAAACCGTCCTCGATGGCGCGTTTCAGCGCCTGAGACAGAGAAGTGACGGAATATTCGCCGACATTGGCTTTAGGCATTTCGCGGAGCTCACCGGTCAAGGGATCGTGGTCGAACAGGGTTGGCATGATTCAATCTCTCGTGCCGGACTCGATCCGGGCATCTTCTTCTTGCAGTCGGCAAAGAAGATCGCCGTGTCAAGCACGGCGATGATGAGAAGGAAAGTGCGCGCTGTGGACAAGCCCGCCGTTGGGGCAGTAGGGGTTTCATCATGAACATTCTCCTGATCGGCGGTGGCGGCCGCGAACATGCGTTGGCCTGGGCAATTTCCGCCAGTCCGCTGGTTGAAAAACTTTATTGCGCACCGGGAAATCCGGGAATCGCCAAGGTGGCCAGGATTGCTGCACTCGACGTGACCGACCACGGCGCGGTGGTTGCTTTTTGCAACGAAAACGGAGTTGGCCTGGTCGTGGTGGGACCAGAGGCGCCTTTGGTTGCAGGCCTTGCGGATGATCTCAACAGTGCTGGAATAAAGGTATTCGGGCCTTCGAAATTTGCAGCGCAGCTTGAGGGCTCCAAGGGCTTCACCAAGGATGTGTGCGCCAGGCATGGTATTCCGACTGCGGCCTATGGGCGTTTCAACGACCACGCGAGCGCGCTGGCGTATCTGGCGCGGATGGGCGTGCCCATTGTGATCAAGGCCGATGGTCTTGCGGCGGGCAAGGGCGTTACGGTCGCCATGACGCGGTCCGATGCGGAGTCCGCGCTGGAAGACATTTTTTCGGGCCGGTTCGGGACAGGCGCATGCGTGATCGAGGAATTCCTCGAAGGCGAGGAGGCGAGTTTCTTCGTGCTGTCGGATGGGGTTCATCCGCTGCCCCTGGCGACAGCGCGCGACTACA
>JANLYR010000406.1:0-10883 GCA_031365765.1 Hyphomicrobiales bacterium
TGCTCGGGTGTGAAGCCCGGTCCGCCATGCTCGCTCAAATTGCGGAACGAGACCAGCCGCATGGAATGGCAGTTTGAGCAGACTTCCTTGTAAACCTTGTAGCCACGCTGCAACTGCCCCCGGTCGAAGGTGCCAAAGGGACCCTCGAAGGAGAAGTCGATTTCCTTCGCGGGCTTCTGTTCCTCGGCGGCCATGGCCCCTGCTCCGATCGTCGCCAGGACCGCTGCGGCGAGAACCAGTTTCGTCAACATCCCCATCGGACTTTTCCCCACACTCATTCGGCTGGCACCACGACTTTCCGCTTGGCGAGCACCGCGTCCGAGATCGACGGCGGCAACGGTTTGGGCGATTCAAGCAGGCCGACCAGCGGCAGGATCACCAGGAAATGGAAGAAATACCAGAAGGTGAGGATGCGCGAGAGGATGACATACCATCCCTCGGCCGGTTTCGACCCGAGATAGCCAAGCGCCACGCAGACAATCACGAAGATCCAGAAGAACTGCTTGAAGATCGGCCGGTAAGTCCCTGAACGGACTCGCGATGTGTCGAGCCACGGCAGCAGGAAAAGAATCATGATCGAACCGAAGAAGATGAGCACGCCAAGCAGCTTGTCGGGAATCGAGCGCAGGATCGCGTAGAACGGCAGATAATACCATTCGGGCACAATATGCGCCGGTGTCGAAAGCGGGTTGGCTTCCTGGTAGTTGATGGCATGGCCCAGGTAGTTGGGCGAAAAGAACACGAACGCGCCGTAGAGCATCAGGAACACCACGATCGCGAAGCCATCCTTCATGGTGTAATAGGGATGGAACGGCAGCGTGTCTTGAGAGCCCTTGACGCTGACGCCGGTTGGATTGCCGTTGCCCGGCACATGCAATGCCCAGATATGAAGCCCGACCACGCCCGCCAGCACGAACGGCAGCAGATAGTGCAGCGAGAAGAACCGGTTTAGCGTCGGGTTATCGACGGCATAACCGCCCCACAGCCAGGTGGTGATCGTTTCGCCGAAAAATGGAATGGCGGAAAAAAGATTGGTGATGACCTTGGCGCCCCAGAAGCTCATCTGGCCCCACGGCAGCACATAGCCCATGAAAGCCGTAGCCATCATGATGACGTAGATCAGCACGCCGATCATCCACAGCACTTCGCGCGGTGCCTTGTACGACCCGTAATACATGCCGCGAAAGATATGGATATACACGGCGACGAAGAACATCGACGCGCCGTTGGCATGCAGATAGCGCATCAGCCAACCGTAATTCACATCGCGCATGATGTGTTCAACGGAGCCGAAGGCCATATCGACTTGCGGCGTGTAATGCATCGCCAGCACGATGCCCGTGACGATCTGCACCACCAGCATGATCGTCAAAATGCCCCCGAACGTCCACCAGTAGTTGAGATTCTTCGGCGTTGGATAGTCGAGCACTTGGCCGTGCACCAGGTCCATGACCGGAAGGCGCTCGTGAAACCATCTGCCGAAGGCGCTTTTCGGTTTGTATGTGGAATGTCCGCTCATGGGGTTGTCCTCTTTAGCCGATGCGGATCTTGGTATCGGTGAGATAGGCATAGTTTGGCACCGGCAGATTTTGCGGCGCCGGGCCTTTGCGAATACGGCCGGCCGTGTCGTAATGTGAACCATGGCAGGGGCAGAACCAGCCACCGGTTTTGACGTTGCCTTCGACCACCGCGTAGTCGCCGTCATTGCCGATCGGCACGCAACCCAGATGTGTGCACACGCCCATCATGACTAGAAACTGTTCCTTGCCGCCGACCACGCGGTTCTCGTCGGTTGCCGGATCGCCATCCTTGACATTGGCGTTGCGCGCGTCGCGGTCCTTGAGGTCGTCGAGGGGAACGGCCTTGGCCGCTTCGATCTCTTTCGCATTGCGGTGGCGGACGAATACCGGGTTTCCGCGCCATTTCAGGGTAATTGCCTGTCCTTCGGCGATGGGGGCGAGATCGACGTCGATCGAAGCCAGCGCCAGCACCGACTGGTCGGGATTCATCTGGTTGATGAGTGGCCATGCCGCGAGCGCGGCGCCGACCGCCCCCACGGCTCCGGTAGCGACATACAGAAAATCGCGCCGGTTCACTTCCGCATGGTCTGCTGTGGACACGTCTTCTTTCCTCGTGTTGCGGGCGCCTGCCCCCTCATGGCATGAACGGCGCGGCAGGTGCTGAATCCGCGCCCTTGTGGCATCGCGATTGCCGGAAGTCCAGCCATCAAGTGTCGCAGTCAGCAGGAATCTGTGGTGCCGTGCAAGCTTGTTTAAACTGGGGAATCATGATTGAAATCGCTCTATACCAGCCCGACATCGCAGGCAATGCCGCCGCCGTCATGCGGCTGGCGGCGTGTCTCGGAGTCAAAGTCTCGATCATCGAACCTGCGGGCTTTACCTGGAGTTCCTCGTCTTTGCGCCGGACCGGCATGGATTATCTCGACAAAGCCGATCTCGTGCGCGATCCCTCATGGCCCGCTTACCG
Source organism: Hyphomicrobiales bacterium (assembly GCA_031365765.1). GTDB lineage: Bacteria > Pseudomonadota > Alphaproteobacteria > Rhizobiales > Aestuariivirgaceae > Aestuariivirga. Next base: position 2,488 of record JANLYR010000406.1, read on the forward strand.
GCGGCGAACGGCAGGCCGCCGTAGCGTGCTCCTCACTACCAGGGCGTCCCTGCCTTTCAGCGAGTTCGCGTTTCATAATGGCGATATCCTGCTGTTGGGACGCGAAAGCGCCGGCGTGCCGGATACCGTCCACCAGGATGTCGAGGCCGAAGTGGTGATCCCCATGCGCCCGGGTTTGCGTTCGCTGAACGTTGCCATGGCCTGTGCCATGGTGACGACGGAAGCGCTGCGCCAGACCGGGCATTTTGCAGCGGCACCCGTTGACATGACACAATAACCTGCGACATAGCGCCATGACCCCCATCCGCATTACGCCAGCCCAGCCAATGAGAAGACCCCCCGTGCCCAAGGGCCCGCTGGCGAAACTCGCATCTCCCCTGTTCGTCGCCGAACGGCGCATCGCGCGGCTGCGCGGTTTTCTGCTCAATCTGTTCTTCCTTATGGCCGTGCTGCTTGTGATACCGCTGGCCGCGATCGGAATGTTCCGGGCACCCGTCACAATCGATCCGATCGCGGTGCCTCCTGTCCTCGTGGAACAGGGCTACAGCGGCAACGTGGTGGCGAACCGCCTTTGGGAAGCGGTACGACAAGTCAATGTCGAAGCAGGCGCCACCAGGGAGCGCCTCAACCCCCTGCCCGGTACGGGGCGCGTGGAATTCATCCTTGCCGGCGATGTCCCGTCTTTCTCGTCCCTGATCGATCACGTGCGGCGTTTCTTCAACGCCTCAAACACCAGGATTGGTGGCGAGTTCGTTTGCTTCGAGACGCCGTGTACACGCGACAAGCTACGCCTGAGGATCCGTTTGCTCCGCTCCGGCATGGACGTGATCGAGATGCCGCCCATGGGTTCTTCAACCGATGACAGCTATTACAAACAGGCTGCCGCGCAGGTGCTCCGCCGCCTCGATCCTTTCGTCGCGGCGTCGTGGTCTGCCGATCATGATTCCGATCAAGCGCTGGCCGACCTTCACCGCCTGGTGAAAGGCAGCGTTGCGGATTCGAAATGGGCGCTGAACCTGATCGGCAACATCATGGGCGATCGCCAACTCCATGATGAGGCCATCGCCAGCTATCGGGCGGCGCTCAAACTTGACCCCGGCTACACGGTCGCCATGCTCAACCTCGCCCGGGTCACCAGCGACAAGGGCGACCAGAAGGAGGCGATCGCCATCGCACAAAAAGCGCTGGCGGCGGGCGGAGAACCTTTTTTCGCCAACATGGTGTTGGGCCAGGCCGAAGCGGCACAAGGAAATATCGCGGTCGCCGCCGCGGCCTATGGCAATGCGGCTGCGGCCGATCCAAATTCGCCCTCGCCCGACGCACGCCTCGGCTCCATCCTGTCGCGGAGCGGCGACGCGGTGGGAGCCAAATCGGCCTATACCCGCGCCATTGGAATCGATCCCGATTGCATCGAAGCACATACTGGCTTGGCCGGGCTTGCCATTACCGAAAACAACGTTGGAGAACTTCTTGAGCAATACCGCGAAATTCGCCGTCTGAAGCCGGGCGATGCCAGCGCTGTTGCCGACTACGCGTCCGCCCTGGTTCTGAACAAGAATTACGATGCCGCGATTGCCAGCTATCGTGACGCTTTGAAGCTGAAGCCTGGCGACGCGAATTGGCTTAACGCATTGGGCCAGTTGGTTCGTGACCGGGGCCAGTTCGCCGACGCCGAGAAGCTGTTCCTCGCAGCGATTGCCGCCGACCCGGTGCAAACCGTGGCCCGCTTCAACTTGGGCGATATTTATCAGCGCCAGGGGATGCGGGCCGAGGCACGCGCCGCGCTCACCGAATACCTCCGCCTCGCGCCGCATGAACCAAATGCCGTTCTGGCCAAGGTCTATCTCGCCAAGCTCGATCGGTAATGAGCGAAGACCGGAAGATCGAGGCCCGCGCATGGTTCGAAAACCTGCGCGACCGGATCTGTGCGGCTCTGGAGGAAATAGAAGCTGAATTTCACGCGTCCCGCCCCGCGGGCCGTTTCGAGCGCAAACCGTGGACCAGGCCCGAAGGCGGCGGCGGCGTCATGTCGGTTCTGGAGGGCCGCGTGTTCGAGAAGGCGGGCGTCCACTGTTCGACCGTACACGGAGAATTCTCGCCCGAGTTCCGCAAACAGGTGCCGGGTGCCGAGGACGATCCCCGCTTCTGGGCGTCCGGCATCTCGCTCATCATCCATCCCTGGAACCCGCAGGTGCCCGCCGTCCACATGAACACCCGCATGGTGGTGACGTCGAAATCCTGGTTCGGCGGCGGCGCCGACCTGACCCCTGTGCTGGACCGGCGGCGCTCACAGAACGATCCGGACACGGAGGACTTTCACGAAGCGATGCGGAGCGCCTGCGCGCCCCACACGGTCGCCGACTACGCGCGCTACAAGGCATGGTGCGACGAGTATTTCTTCCTCACCCACCGCAATGAACCGCGCGGCGTCGGCGGCATTTTCTTCGACTGGCTCGACTCAGGCGACTGGAACGCCGATCTTGCATTTGTGAAAGATGTGGGGCTCGCCTTTCACGGCATATATCCGCGCCTCGTCCGCCGCAACATGAACCGTCCGTTGACAGAGCAGGACCGCGAAGAGCAGCTCGTCAGGCGCGGCCGCTATGTCGAGTTCAATTTGCTGTACGACCGGGGCACGCTGTTCGGCCTGAAGACCGGCGGCAATGTCGAGGCGATCTTGTCGTCGATGCCGCCATCGGTTAAGTGGCCGTGAGAGGGTGCCATCAATGGATTTACGCCACGGCTTCGACATCAAGCGCTACATCCGCAACATTCCGGATTATCCCAAGCCCGGCATCATCTTCCGCGACATCACGACCCTCTTGGCGGACCTGCACGCGTTTCGTGCCGCGATTGACGAACTGGCCTGGCCGTTCCTCAAGGGGAACATCGATTATGTGGCGGGAATCGAAGCGCGCGGATTCATTTTAGGCGGTGCCGTCGCGCACACGCTGGGCCGCGGCTTCATTCCGATCCGCAAGAAAGGCAAGCTCCCCTCACGCGTGATCGGTCAGGAATACGCGCTTGAATACGGCGTCGACACAATCGAGATTCACGCCGACGCGATCAGCAAGGGCAACCGCGTGTTGCTGATCGACGACCTGATCGCCACGGGTGGCACGGCAGGCGCCGCGATCGACCTCATTCGCAAATCGGGTGGCGAACTGGTGGCAGCCGCCTTCGTGATCGACCTGCCCGATCTCGGTGGGGCGGCAAAGCTCAAGGCCAAGGGCGTCAAGGTCCACACCCTCGTAAGCTTCGAGGGTCACTGACGCCTTACTGCGCGATCGCCGCCCGGATGGCGGCCAGCGCCTCATCGGCCTTTGCCGCATCGGGGCCGCCGGCTTGCGCCATGTCGGGGCGGCCGCCGCCGCCCTTGCCGCCCAGCGCCTGGGCCGCCAGCCTGACCAGATCGACCGCGTTGAAGCGGCCCGTCAGATCGCCGGTGACGCCCACATTGGCGCTGGCCCGGCCCTCGCCATTGATGCCGATAAGCGCCACCACGCCTGATCCAAGCCTGGCCTTGCCTTCGTCCACCAGGCCTTTCATATCGCGGGCATCGATCCCCTTGAGAACCCGCGCCATCAGCCGAACGCCATTCACCTCGGCAATGCCGTCATCCGAAGTGCCGCCGCCCATCGCCAGCGCCTTTTTCGCCTCGGCCAGTTCGCGCTCGAGCCGGCGGCGTTCCTCGATCAGCGCCTCGATGCGGGGCACGAGTTCCCCGGGTGTCGTCCGCAGTGCCGCCGCCGCCGCTAGGACGCGCGCGTCCTGATCCTCGAAATAGGCTTGCGCCGCCGGTCCAGCCAGCGCCTCGATCCGCCGGACACCGGCCGCCACCGCACTTTCCGACACGACCTTGATCAAGCCGATATCGCCGGTGCGGCCAGCATGCGTGCCGCCGCACAGTTCGAGCGAATAGATCGGCCGCCCGGCGCCATGGTTGTTGCGTCCCATCGACACGACCCGCACCTCGTCGCCGTATTTTTCGCCGAACAGCGCCATGGCGCCCTCGGCGATCGCGTCATCGACCGACATCAGCCGCGTCGTCACCGGATCGTTCTGCAGCACCATCGCATTGGCGATGCGCTCGGCCTGCGCCACTTCATCGCGGCTCATCGCCTTGTTGTGGCTCACATCGAAACGCAGCCGGCCGGGCTCGACCAGCGAGCCCTTCTGCGCCACGTGAGAGCCGAGCGTGATGCGCAGCGCCTCATGCAGCAGATGGGTCGCCGAATGGTGCCGCCGATTGCCGGCGCGCCTGGCGTGATCGACCAGAAGCTCAACCGGGGCATCGAGCTTGAATGTGCCCTCTTCGACCCGGCCGAGATGGACAACAAGATCGCCCACCCGTTTCTGCGTGTCGGTGACGCGGAACAGCCCACCCTCGGCGGTTTTGATTACGCCGTGATCGCCGGTCTGGCCGCCCGATTCGCCGTAGAATGGCGTCTGGTTGAGGATCAGCGCCCCCTCTTCCCCCGCCGCAAGTTCGCTTGCCTCGCGGCCATCCGCCACAATGGCCCGGATGACGCCTTCCGCCGTTTCCGTCTCGTAGCCCAGAAATTCGGTTGCCCCCACGCGGTCGCGGATATCGAACCAGTAGGTTTCGGTGCGGGTATCGCCCGAGCCCTTCCAGGCTTTCCGCGCCTCTGCGCGCTGGGCATTCATCGCGGCGGTGAATGTCGCGGTATCGACTGCGATGCCGCGGGGCTTCAGCGCATCCTGGGTGAGATCGAGGGGAAAGCCATAGGTGTCATAGAGCTTGAACGCCGTGGCGCCGGAAAACGTGGCGCCCTTTTCGAGGCCCGCGGATTCGTCTTCCAGCAGGCGAAGACCCCGCTCCAGCGTCCTGCGGAAGCGCGTTTCCTCAAGATGCAGCGTCTCCGAGATGAGCGCCTCGGCGCGGATCAGTTCGGGATAAGCAGCCCCCATTTCGCGCGTGAGTGCCGGCACCAGCCTGTGCAGCAGCGGATCGCGCGCGCCCAGCAGTTCGGCATGGCGCATGGCGCGGCGCATGATGCGGCGGAGAACATAGCCCCGGCCCTCGTTGGAAGGCAGCACGCCATCGGCGATGAGGAATGAAGAGGCGCGCAGGTGGTCGGCGATCACCCTGTTGGAGGCCTTGGCGGGGCCTTCGGCCGCAACGCCGGTTTTCTCCACGATGGCGGCGATCAGGGCGCGGAACAGGTCGGTCTCGTAATTGTCGTGCGTGCCCTGCAGGACGGCGGCGATCCGCTCCAGCCCCATCCCGGTATCGATGGAGGGCTTGGGCAGCGGCACGCGGAGGTCTTTTGAAACCTGCTCATATTGCATGAAGACAAGGTTCCAGATCTCGATGAAGCGGTCCCCGTCGGCATCGGCCGAGCCCGGCGGACCGCCTGGAATTCTGTCGCCATGGTCATAGAAGATTTCCGAGCATGGACCGCAGGGGCCGGTATCCCCCATGGCCCAGAAATTGTCCGAGGTTGGAATGCGGATGATGCGGCTGTCGGGCAGGCCCGCGATCTTCTTCCACAGCCCATGCGCTTCATCGTCTTCGGAAAACACCGTGACGGTCAGCTTGTCTTTCGGCAGGCCGTATTCGGCGGTGATCAGCTTCCACGCCCATTCAATCGCCTGCGGCTTGAAATAATCGCCGAAGGAGAAATTGCCCAGCATCTCGAAAAACGTGTGGTGGCGGGCGGTATAGCCCACATTGTCGAGATCGTTATGCTTGCCCCCGGCACGCACGCATTTCTGCGCCGTGGTCGCCCGCACATAGGGCCGCTTCTCCAACCCGGTGAACACGTTCTTGAACTGCACCATCCCTGAATTGGCGAACATCAGGGTGGGATCGTTGCGCGGCACCAAAGGCGACGAGGACACGACCTCGTGGCCGTGGCCCTTGAAATAGTCGAGGAAGGTCGAACGGATCTGCGCAAGCGTCGTCATGGCGGTTGGTGAGCCCAGTGGAAGGTGCCAGGTGTCTGAAGCCTGGGGTCAATATCAGAAACCAACGCCGCAAGACCAGCGCAATTTCCTGATGGCCGACCCAAGGGCTTGGCGACACCTGGCACCCTTACCGGTGTGTGGGGCTCACACCTCTCTTCCGGCCCGAGGGGGGATCGGGCCGGAAATCCTGACAGTTAGTCCGCCTCCTCGTCGCTCCGCGAAGTCTCGCCGGAACTGCCGATCTTTGAGGCGATAAGCCCGGCATTGGCCCTGATCGCAGCCTCGATGGCGGCCGCGATGTCGGCATTCTGGCGGAGGAACGTCTTGGCGTTCTCGCGGCCCTGGCCGATCCGCTCGCCATTATAGGAGTACCACGAGCCGGACTTTTCGACGACGCCGGCGGTGGCGCCCAGATCGACGAGTTCGCCAACCTTGGAAATGCCCTCGCCATACATGATGTCGAACTCGACCTGCTTGAAGGGCGGCGCCACCTTGTTCTTGACCACCTTGACGCGGGTCTGGTTGCCTACCACCTCGTCGCGGTCCTTGATCGAACCGATGCGGCGGATATCGAGCCGGACCGAGGCATAGAATTTGAGCGCATTGCCGCCCGAGGTTGTTTCAGTCGAGCCGAACATCACCCCGATCTTCATGCGGATCTGGTTGATGAAGATTACCATGGATGCGAAACGTCGACCATCGGGCTGTAGATCTGCTTGATGCCGACCGTTGCCGTCTCGCGGGCGCCGACCGTATCGTCGGCGGTCGCGACGGACGGGTCGAAGCTGCTCGCGGCGCCGAGCGGGATCGGGAAGATCGTGCGGTAGCCGTGGATCGTGTCGTAGGCAAACAGGATCGGGATGTGCAACCGCGACTCCTTCACCGCGAGCTGCTGGAAGTGGTTGATCCTCGCCGGGTCGGTGAGGCTGAAGACCGAGCCGACGCCTGCGCGCGCGTCCGTGTCGGTGATCTGTCCGTCCGAGAGCAGTTGAAGTTGCTGCAACTTCTCGTCGACGGTCATCTGCTGGAGGAGGTTGGCAACCTTGCGCTCGATGCCCGGGCTCGCGGCCTGCCGCGTCCGCTGGAGCGCGCCCGCGTCGCTCGAGCGCGTGGCGGCGACCACCCCGCTCGCGACGAGCGCGCCGAGTGTGAGGACCGCCGCTCCGATCGCGACGCGACGTCTCCGAGCTCCCATAGCTCCCCCTTTTTGTGGGCGCGACTCAAGCGGCCGCGCCTCGGCTCCCTCCCCGCAGGTCTGGTCGCGAAACGTCCCGGTTCGTCCCCGGCCGGGGGTCGCTACGCTCATCCGGCTCACCACCGCACCGGAGAGCGCCCCGATGACCGACCACCTACCCGTCACCACAGGCCAGCAGTACGGCCGCCGCTCCTGGGCCGAGCCCTGGAAGATCAAGATGGTCGAGCCGCTCTGGATGTCGACGCGCGATGAGCGTGAGGGCGCGCTTGCCGCCGCGGGCTACAACACGTTCCTGCTGCGCTCGGAGGAGGTCTACATCGATCTTCTCACCGACTCCGGCACGAACGCGATGAGCGACCGCCAGTGGGCCGGAATGATGCTCGGCGACGAGGCCTATGCCGGCAGCCGCAACTTCTACCGCCTCGAGGCGGCGATTCAGCGCTTCTACGGCTACACGCACGTCGTCCCGACGCACCAGGGGCGCGGCGCCGAGCACCTGATCAGCCAGATCGCGATCAAGCCGGGGCAGTTCGTCCCGGGAAACATGTACTTCACGACGACGCGGCTCCACCAGGAGCGCGCCGGCGGCATCTTCGTCGACGTCATCCGCGACGAGGCCCACGAACCCGAGAGCCTGCACCCGTTCAAGGGGGACGTCGACCTCTCCAAGCTCGAAGCGCTCGTCGCCGAGCACGGAGCGGAGCAGATCGCGTACGTCTCACTCGCGGGCACCGTGAACATGGCCGGCGGCCAGCCGGTCTCGATGGCGAACGTGAAGGCGCTGCGCGCCTTCTGCGACGAGCACGGGATCAGGCTCTTCCTCGACTCGACGCGGATGGTCGAGAACGCCTGGTTCATCCAGGAGCGTGAGGAGGGATATGCCGGGAAGTCGGTCCCGGAGATCCTGCTCGAATTCTGCTCGTACACCGACGGCGCCTGGATGAGCGCGAAGAAGGATTCGCTCGTGAACATCGGCGGCTGGCTCGCGCTCAACGACGGTGAGCTGTACGAAGAGGCGCGCAACCTGGTCGTCGTCTTCGAGGGGCTGCACACCTACGGCGGTCTCGCCGGGCGCGACATGGAGGCGATCGCGATCGGTATCGAGGAGTCCGTCCAGGACGACCACGTGCGCTCGCGGATCGGGCAGGTGTACTACCTCGGGGAGCTGCTCGAGACGGCCAACGTTCCGTTTGTGCGGCCGGCCGGGGGGCACGCGATCTTCCTCGACGCGCAGCGCTTCTATCCGCACCTGCCGCAGGACGCCTTCCCG
>JANLYR010000417.1:0-3353 GCA_031365765.1 Hyphomicrobiales bacterium
CCGAATTCATCGTCGTCATCTGCGGCGACGTGATGACCATGCCCGGCCTGCCAAAAGTGCCGTCAGCGGAAGTGATCGGACTGGACGAGAAGGGGCAGATCGCGGGCCTGTTTTGAGGCGCATTGCCAACCTACTAGTGCTCCCCAATTTCGTCTTTCCCGCGAAGGCTGGAATCCCGCCATTTGTCAGCAAGTTAGCGGGGCCCCGCCTGCGCGGGGGTGACGGTTATGGGTTAAGGTTGGATTTCATCTGACTGCGCTGCGCTCTAGATATGCTTTGGGGATAGTGCCATCTGCAATTTCCAACTTTTATGCTGTGTAATTTTGCACTGTACCCTCAACTCGTCATCCCGGCGAAAGCCGGGATAACGTTCATTGGGATGGGTTGCTTACCCCCTCGTCATCCCCGCATTATCCAGCTTCGCCAGATACTCGGCCCACACCGTCTCATGTTCGCGGCCGAGCTTCGCCAGATATTGCCACGTGTAGAGTCCGGTCGAGTGGCCGTCGCTGAACATCAATCGCACCGCATAGGTGCCAACGGGTTCGAGCCGCGAGATCGTCACATGCCGTTTGCCGGTGACGAGCTGTTCCTGGCCGGGTCCGTGGCCCTTCACTTCGGCGCTCGGGCTTTCAACGCGGAGATATTCGGCATCGAGATCGAAACTGTCGCCTGTATCGAACCGGACCTGCAATTGCCGCCCGCCGCTCCGCAGGCGCAATTCCTCCGGCCACGGATCAGTCATCGGTCAATTCGCGCGCCTCGTCGGGCAGCATGATCGGAATGCCGTCGCGGATCGGATAAGCGAGCTTCGCCACGCGCGAGATCAGTTCCTGCCTGTCGCGGTCATAGGTCAGCGTCGTCTTGGTCAGCGGGCAGACGAGGATTTCCAGCAATGCGGGATCGGCCTCGCGCGGCGCCATCTTATTGCAGCGTGTTGCGCGGCCCGCGCGCGGTGCGCGCCAGCGCCATTTCGGTCAGCGCCACCAGCACGTCGGCCCTGGTCTTGAGGTCGGGGGCTTCCAGCAATGCCTGCTTTTCCTTGGCCGGATAGGGCGCCATGAGCGACAGCGTGTTGACCAGCACTTCTGTCGGCGCCGAATCGACCTGGCCCCAGTCGGCATTCATGTCGTTGGCGGCGAGATAGTCGCGGAAGGCCTTGAGCAGTGCTGGACGGTTTACATCGCTCGCACCCAGATCCGAGACAAGATCGACGGCGAAGCCGTGAAAGTCGACGACCGCCTGGCGATAGGGCGTGTCGGCGTCAAGCTCCTCGCGCAGCGTGAACCGGCTGACCCCGGTCAGCGTGATGAGAAGCCGCTCATCGGGCGTTTCGGCATAGGCGGTGATGCGGCCGGCGCAGCCCACCGCCATCAGCGCCGGGCGGTCCGCTGCCGCATCCTCGATCACTGGCTGGATCATGCCGATCAGGCGGTCGCCCGCCATCGCATCGTCGAACATTTCAAGATAGCGCGGCTCGAAAATGTTGAGCGGCAATTCGGCGCGCGGCAGCAGCAGCGCCCCGCTCAAGGGAAACACCGGCAGGCGTTGCGGCAGGTCGGCCGGTTCGCGATATCGTCCAAGAAAGCTCATGACCGCATCATGCGAACAGGATTGAGGATAATCTGCGGCGGCCAGCCAGCGTGAATTCGTCCTTGGGCCCCCAGGCTTCGAAGAATTTCACCAGTTGCTTGCGCGCGCCGTCCTCGTTCCAGGCGCGATCCTTGCCAATTACATAGAGCAGATGGTCGAGTGCTTCCTGCTTCCGCCCCGCCGCGTTGAGTGCGACCGAAAGATCGAGACGAGACTGGAAATCATCGGGCGTCGTCTCGATGGTTCTCTGCAACGTGGCGATCTCGGAGAGATCGACCGGGTTCAGCGCCAGTTCGAGCGCCGCCTTGGCGCCCAGCACATCAACCTCGTTGAGCTTGGTCTTGGGCACCAGCGCCAGGGTCGCTCCCGCCGCGTCGAGGTCGCCCGTTTCGATCTGGCAGCGCGCCATGCCGGCCAGCGCCCCGGCATTTTCCGGGTCGGCTCCCAGAACCTGGGTGAAAATCTCGGATGCCACCGGATAGTCCTTGCGCGTCATGGCCTCGCGGGCTTCGGCCAGTGCCGCCTCGATTTCCTCGGCAAGGCTTCCCTGGCCGCCCAGCTTGTCGATGAACTGCTTGATCTGGCTGTCGGGCAGCGCTCCCATGAAGCCGTCGACCGGCTGGCCGTTGACGAAGGCGAACACCGCCGGGATCGACTGCACCCGCATCTGCGCGGCCAACTGCTGGTTCTCATCGACATTGACCTTGACCAGGCGAACCTTGCCCTTGGCCTGGGTCACGGCTTTTTCCAGCGCCGGCGTCAACTGCTTGCAGGGGCCGCACCACGGCGCCCAGAAATCGACGATCACAGGCACCTGGCGCGAGGCTTCGATCACGTCGATCATGAAGCGCTTGGTGTCGCTGTCCTTGATCAGTTCGCCGGCCGCTACGGGGCCAGCGCCGTTGGCGGCGTGGGGTGCGGGGGTACCGATCATCTGGTTCATGGGGCTGTCCTTCACGTTTCGTGAGGATAAATGGCGCAAAGGAGCCGAAATTACAATGACCCGGTGCTGAAACGGGCAATCTTGGGCTCATGGCCGCAGGCGCGGAGGAACGCCACCAGATCGGCGCTCCGGATGGTCGTCGTGGCATCGTTGCGCAGCGGATGATAGCTCAGATAATCATGCGCCATCATCGGCGCGTCAAGAACGACCTGGGCGCGGAGATTTGTGTCGTTGATGACGGCAAAGGGCGTGACCGAGCCGGGCTCGACGCCCAGCACCTCCAGCAGAAGTTCGGGCTTGCCGAAGCTCAGGCGCCGCGAGCCGATCAGGGCTGGCACGGCTTTGAGGTCGATCCGCGCTTCCTCAAGGCAGACGAGCAGCCAGATCGCACTTTTGTCGTCTTTCAGAAACAGGTTCTTGCAATGTCCGCCGGGGATTTCGCCGCGCAGGGCCTGGGCTTCTTCCACCGTGAAGACCGGCGGATGGTCACGCGTCGTGGTTTCGATGCCAAGGCTGGCGAAGCGGGCAAACAGGTCGTCGCGCGTGGCGGGCATGGGAGTCCGGTTGCGGGTGTGGGCGGCCAAGTTGTTCTTGCATTTGGCCGGGGCTTGCGCAATAAGACCGCCACCTCGCCGGACAGTCCGGCGTCCCCGGCGCGGGCGTAGCTCAGGGGTAGAGCACAACCTTGCCAAGGTTGGGGTCGAGGGTTCGAATCCCTTCGCCCGCTCCAAATTTATTCATGTGAAATCAATCTGTTGTACCATTTTAGTGTGATAGGTGCTTGGGCCGCTTCTCTACCGGGGGAACCTTGGGGGAA
>JANLYR010000461.1:0-18121 GCA_031365765.1 Hyphomicrobiales bacterium
CAGTTCATCTCGAACTGGCCATTGGCGTCCTCATGGTCGTTCTGGTAGGGGCCCCAGCCGAGCTGGATCATCGTCTGGCAGATTTCACCGATCACATCGAGACGCCGCATGATCGCCGCCTGGTCGTAGCACGGCTTTTCCTGGGTATCGCGATGATCGGAAATCGCTGATCCATCGGAATTTATAAGATGAAACTCTGGCTCGACCCCAGCCATCAACATCAGATTTTTTTTTGCTGTTTTTTCCATCAGTGTACGGAGAACGACGCGCGGTGCCTGGGGTAGAGGTTCTCCGTTCATCCACGGCTCGCCTGCCACCCAGGCTACGTCGGGCCGCCATGGCAGGGGGATGATGGCATTGACATCGGGCATGACAAGGATGTCTGGATGGGCGGGTGTCTGGTCCAACCAGGTGGCGAAACCGGCAAAACCAGCGCCGGCCTTTTGCATCTTGCCAGCGGCCTCGGCTGGGACAAGTTTGGCGCGTTGGGTGCCGAACAAGTCAGTGAAATTAAACAGAAAAAATTTTATTTTGTGGTCTTTGGCGTATTTAACCAGTTCGCCGCTCATTTTTGTTCCCCTGAAGTCTTTTAGGCCGATTCGACGCGGATTTCGGTCAACACCGAATTGGCAATGAAGCATTCCTCGTGTGCGTCATGATGGAGCGCCGTCATGGTGGTTGCGTCAGGTTTCCTGTCACCGGAAAAAACTATCTGCGGCCTTAGTGTGACCTGGCTAATGAACAGCTTTCCCTTGGCATTTTTCGTCATGATTCCCTCGGCTTCGTCCCGATAGCTGTCGACGACAAAACCCTGATTTGCCGCTAACCACAGAAAGGTCAGCATATGGCAGCTCGACAGACTGGCCACAAAGGCCTCTTCGGGGTCGACGCCGGCGGGGTCGGAATATCTTGGGACTATGGCCGGCGATGAGGACGCGCGCATGCTGTGTCCACCATCAAATGACCATTGATGCCCACGGCTGAATTTCTTGTCGGTAAAGGCCTCGCCCTCCTGACGCTTCCACTCCACTACAGCGGTGATCGCAGCCATTTCAGTATCCTCCCTGTCCTGGAATCCAGTTGGTGCCGGCCAGCGGCACATGTGCCATTGCCGCCGCTTCGATCGTCAAGGCACACAGATCCTCGGGTTCGAGATTGTGCACATGGGACTTGCCGTTGGCGCGCGCGATTGTCTGGGCTTCCAGCGTCATTACCTTAAGATAATTCGACAATCTCCGTCCCGCTTTCACAGGGTCGAGCCGTGCCGCAAGGTCCGGATCCTGCGTGGTAATACCAGCGGGGTCGCGGCCTTCGTGCCAGTCGTCATAGGCGCCCGCCGTTGTGCCCAGTGCGCGGTATTCCTCTTCGAGGTGAGGATCATTGTCACCCAAGGCAACCAGTGCCGCCGTCCCTATCGATACGGCGTCGGCGCCGAGCGCCAATGCCTTGGCCACATCCGCGCCATTCCTTATGCCACCCGAAACGATGAGTTGTACCTTGCGATGCATGCCGAGCTCCTGCAGAGCCTGTACGGCGGGCCGTATACAGGCCAGCGTAGGCATGCCGACATGCTCGATAAACACTTCCTGCGTCGCGGCGGTGCCCCCCTGCATGCCATCAACGACAACCACATCCGCGCCCGCTTTGACCGCGAGCGCCACATCGTAATAAGGCCTGGCACCGCCGACCTTTACATATATCGGTTTTTCCCATGACGTGATTTCGCGCAATTCATGGATCATGATTTCAAGATCGTCGGGGCCGGTCCAGTCGGGATGGCGGCACGCCGATCGCTGGTCTATGCCTTTGGGAAGACAGCGCATTTGGGCAACGCGGTCGGAAATCTTCTGGCCCAGAAGCATGCCGCCGCCGCCGGGTTTCGCTCCCTGGCCGATCACCACTTCGATGGCATCGGCCTTGCGAAGATCATCCGGATTCATGCCATACCGGGACGGAAGATACTGATATACCAGCATCTTTGAGTGACCACGTTCCTCCTGGGTCATGCCGCCGTCGCCGGTTGTGGTCGAAGTCCCGGCTTGTGTGGCGCCGCGACCCAATGCCTCTTTTGCCTGCGCCGAGAGTGAGCCGAAACTCATTCCCGCGATGGTAATCGGAATTTTCAACTCGATGGGATTTTTGGCATACCGGGTGCCCAGCCAAACATTGGTTCCGCATTTTTCTCTATATCCTTCAAGAGGATAGCGAGACACAGACGCCCCTAGAAAAAGCAGATCGTCGAAATGCGGCAGCTTCCGTTTGGCGCCTGCGCCCCGAATGTCATATATGCCCGTTGTCGCAGCGCGGCGTATCTCGGACAGGGTGTAGTCGTCGAAGGTGGCAGACTTGCGAGGAACGGTGCGGGGCGTATTGCTGTCCATGGCTCTTCCTCAATACGCGTCGGCGTGGTCGACGTTGAAATTGTAGAGCTTCCGCGCCGAGCCATAACGGCGAAAATCCTTGGGGCTATCCTTGCGCCGGGCCTGTTCCAGCAGGCGCGCGAGATCCGCTAAGTGTTCATCCCGCATGTCTTTTTCGATGCAGTCGGCGCCCAGTCCGGCCGTTTTTCCCTTCACATAGAGCCGGGCTTCGTAGATCGAGTCGCCCAGCGCTTCGCCCGCGTCGCCGCAGACGACCAGATTGCCCCGCTGCGCCATGAAGGCCGACATGTGTCCGACCGATCCGCCGACGACGATATCGATGCCCTTCATCGAAATGCCGCACCGCGACGAGGCGTCCCCATCGATCACCAAAAGCCCGCCATTGCCAGTTGCTCCGGCGGATTCCGAGGCGTTGCCCTTTATCCAAACCATTCCAGACATAAGATTTTCCGCCACTCCCACGCCCGCATGGCCATGCACGATGACTTCCGCGTCCTTGTTCATGCCGGCGCAGTAAAAGCCGACATGACCGTGAATTTCGACGTGCAGAGGGCCGTCCAGCCCGCAGGCGATGGCGTGCTGGCCAGCCGGGTTGCGAATGACCCAGTAGCGCTCATTGGTCGTCCTGGTCAGGGCATAGAGGCGCTGATTGATGGCGGTGACGCCATCGTTCTTGAGGTCGAGTTCGTTCATGCGTGCCCGCCCCAGGTATAGACCGTCGCGGGTTCCGGTTCCCAGATTTTGGCATCGTCGGCGCCCGGAAGATGGGCGATGGCGCGATACTCGGTTGCCATCGCAACCCAATCGTCAGTTTCGGCCAAAACCGCGTGTTTACAAGCAATTGGATCGCGGACCACGGCAAAGCCATCGGCCGTGCCGACGAGGAATGTGTAGAACCCGTCGAGATCGCGGATGCCGTCTTCCAGCGCCTGCTTCAGCGTTAATCCGGTACGGATTTTCCATGTCATGTAGGCGGCGGCGACTTCCGTATCGTTCTCGGTCTGGAATTCCATGCCCTCCTTGCGGAGATTTTCGCGAAGACGGTTATGGTTCGACAGCGAACCATTGTGGACGAGGCAGAGATCGGCGCCGGTGGCGAAGGGATGCGAGCCCGCGGTGGTCACGGCACTTTCGGTGGCCATACGGGTATGGCCGATCATGTGCGAGCCTTTGGCCCCGTCCAGATCGAACTTGTCGTAGACATTGGCCGGAAGGCCAACTTCCTTAAAGATTTCAATCGTATGCCCCGAGCCTACGACCCGCACCCGGGGGTGGAAAGCTGCCAGCCAGGTGACAACGGCGGCTTCCTTCGCCGTGGTGACGAGAATGCAGTGATTACCAATTTTGCGGATGGTCACATCGCATTTCAGCGCTTTTTCAAGGCCTGTGTCGACTTTCTTCCAGTCATATCCCGGATCGTCGTGGGCGAGGGAGAATTTGGTCTGGTTCTTTTTTACCGGATTGCGATAGATGGCAACGCCGGCCGAGTCGGGGCCGCGATTGGTCATCTCGATAATCATCGGCTTGAACATTTCGCCCAGCTTCGACTGGAGCTTGGGGTTCTTGAGGTAGAGTCCGACTATTCCGCACATGTCGCGTCCTTAGCAGACGGGTGGAGTTATATCAACTGCAGGGAACAATATTTTCACTCAGGGAATAGTTGAAAGATGCCGAAAAGATTGAATTCATAAGTATTATCAGAAACTTACTCTTCGCGCCGGTAAGATATTACGGACAGATAGCGGATGGGGAGATGGCGCAGTTCTTCCGGTCCGTGGGGGGCGTCGGCATCAAAGAACAGGGCGTCGCCCGGATGCATGTCGTAGGTCTTGTCGCCGTGGCGGTAAACCACGTTTCCCTCAAGCATATAGATGAATTCGTGACCGGCGTGCTGGAAGGTCGGAAACACGTCCGAGCGGTCGGTCAGCGTGATCATGTAGGGCTCGACAATGACCGGGCCGTGCGGGCTGTGGCCCAGAAGCTGATACTGGTGGCCGGCCCTGGTGCCCCGCCGCTCTATGGTAAGGCCTTGTCCCGCCTTGACAAAACTCGCATCGCGGATTTCCTCGAAGCGCCGGAAGAGGGCTGTGACGGGCACCTGAAGGGCCCGGCCAAGCGCCTGCAAGGAGGACAGCGAGGGCGAGGTGGCGCCGTTCTCGATCTTGGACAGCATGCCCGCCGACATGCCGGCGGCTTTGGCTAATTCCGAGATGGTGAGGCCGAGTTTCTCGCGAAACAGTTTCACCTCGCGGCCGATCGCCTCCTCCAACATTTTGCCCGCCGGAGAGCCGCTGGCGTGCGGATCCTGGTCGAGAAAAGTCGCCAAATTGTCGAGTTTCGCTGACATTTGCGAGCGCCGCAGTGTTTCCTGGGAGGAAATTCTATGCCTCACGCACGAAAGTCTCAATGCAGATTTTGATTGGCAATATCCTATTGGTAGAGTAAAGAGAACCGAGAATCACTGTTGAGATAGGAATTAACCTATATGGATCGGATCGCCCAATCCTTCCTTGCTGATATCGAGCGCTGCCTTGCCGACACCGGCATCGACCCCACAAGTTTCGGCAAGCAGGCGCTGGGGGATCCCTCCTTCGTATTCGATCTGCGCAAGGGGCGCTCGCCCTCGTCGCGAACCATGGAGAAGGTCCGCGGCTGGATGCAAAGCCAGCAGCCGGCGGTTGCGCATGCGGCGTTACCGGACCCGGGCGCCGGGCCCCGCCGGTTGACCCATCTCGAACATCTTGAAGCGGAGTCGATCCATATCATCCGCGAAGTCGCCGCCGAATGCGAAAAGCCGGTGATGCTCTATTCGGTCGGCAAGGATTCGGCCGTCATGCTGCATCTCGCGATGAAGGCGTTCTATCCCTCAAAGCCGCCTTTTCCGTTGATGCATGTCGATACCCGCTGGAAGTTCCGCGACATGATCGCCATGCGCGACGAAACCGCGAAACGGCTCGGGCTTGAACTCATCGTGCATATCAATCCCGAAGGCATCGCCAAGAATGTCAATCCGTTCGATCACGGTTCGGCTCTGCATACGCAAATCATGAAAACCGACGGCCTCAAGCAGGCGCTCGACACATACGGTTTCGACGCGGCCTTCGGCGGGGCCAGGCGCGATGAAGAAAAGTCGCGCGCCAAGGAACGCATCTTTTCGTTCCGCGACACGCGTCATCGCTGGGATCCGAAGAACCAGCGCCCGGAATTGTGGAATCTCTACAACGCGCGCAAGAACAAGGGCGAATCGATCCGCGTGTTTCCGCTGTCGAACTGGACCGAGCTCGACATCTGGCAATATATCCATCACGAGAACATTCCAATCGTGCCGTTGTATTTCGCCAAGGAGCGACCGGTTGTGATGCGCGACGGACAGCTCATCATGGTCGACGACGATCGCATGCGGCTCAATCCGGGCGAGACGCCGGAGATGAAGAAAATCCGCTTCCGCACGCTGGGCTGCTATCCGCTGACCGGCGCCATCGAATCGAATGCCACGACGCTGCTCGACATCGTCGAGGAAATGTTGGTGGCGACATCGTCGGAACGGCAGGGCCGAGTGATCGACAAGGACCAGGCGGCGTCGATGGAGAAGAAGAAGCAGGAGGGATATTTCTGATGGTCCCTTGCGGAGGAAGCTGGGCCCCCGCCTTCGCGGGGGTGACGAAAATAATGGATGACGGAGCTGCCGCATGACGCGTTTCATTGAATTCACCGGCGGCGATGTCGAAGCTTATCTGCAGTCGCAGGAAGACAAGGATCTGTTGCGCTTCATCACCTGCGGCTCCGTCGATGACGGCAAGTCGACGCTGATCGGGCGGCTTCTGTATGAAGCCAAGATGCTGTTCGAAGATCAGCTGACGGCGCTCGAGGCCGACTCGAAGAAGATGGGGACGAAAGGGGGCAATCTCGATTTTGCCCTCCTCGTCGACGGTCTCGCCGCCGAGCGCGAACAGGGCATCACCATCGATGTCGCCTACCGCGCCTTCACCACCGACAAGCGCAAGTTCATAGTCGCCGACACGCCGGGCCATGAACAATATACGCGCAACATGGCGACCGGCGCCTCGACCGCCGATCTCGCCGTCATCCTGATCGATGCGCGCAAGGGCGTGCTGACCCAGACGCGGCGCCACACTTTCATCGCGACGCTGCTTGGCATCCGGCATCTGGTGGTCGCCGTCAACAAGATGGACCTGATGGGCTATCGCCAGGATGTGTTCGACGCGATCGAGCAGGACTACCGTCATTTCGCCAAGTCGCTCGGTGCGGCGGATATCACCTGTATTCCGCTCTCGGCACTGGCCGGCGACAATGTGATCGATCGTTCGCTCAATATGCCGTGGTATCACGGCTCGACGCTGATGGCGCATCTCGAAACCGTGCCGGTGGGCGACGACCTCGAACAAAAATCCTTCCGCATGCCGGTGCAGTGGGTGAACCGGCCCGACCAGAATTTCCGCGGATTTTCCGGAACCATCGTCAGCGGCACCGTCAAGCCGGGCGATGCGATCAAGTCGCTTCCGTCGGGACGAAGCTCAACCGTCGAGCGCGTGCTGGTCTATGGCGGCGATCTGGCGTCGGGCGTCGCCGGACAATCGCTGACGGTGACGCTGACCGATGAAATCGATGTGAGCCGCGGCGATGTGCTCTGTGCCGCCGCCGATCCGGTCGAAGTCTCCGACCAGTTCGAAGTGGAACTGCTGTGGATGGGCGACGAACCCATGCTGCCGGGGCGTCCCTATGTCATCAAGACCGGCACAAAGCAGGTTCCGGGCTCGCTCGACGAACTCAAATACAAGGTGAACGTCAACACCATGGAGCATGTGGCGGCAAAAAGCCTGGCGCTAAACGAAATCGGCGTGTGCCAGCTCGAACTCGATGGGCCCATCGCCTTCGCGCCCTATTCCGAGAACCGGCACCTGGGCTCCTTCATCGTCATCGACCGCTTCTCCAACACCACGGTGGGGATGGGACTGATCCGCTTCGCGCTGCGCCGCGCCTCCAACATCCACTGGCAGGCGCTCGATGTGAACAAGGCATCGCGCGCCGCCAAGGCCAAGCAGAAGCCGGCGGTCTTATGGTTCACCGGCCTGTCGGGCGCGGGTAAATCAACGATCGCCAATCTGGTCGAGAAGAAGCTTCATGCCGGCGGCCACATGACCTATCTGCTCGACGGCGACAATATCCGTCACGGCCTCAACCGCGATCTGGGATTCACCGATGCCGACCGGGTGGAAAATATCCGCCGCGTCGCCGAGGTGTCGAAGCTGATGGTCGATGCCGGGCTGATCGTGCTGGTGTCGTTCATTTCGCCCTTCCGCTCCGAACGCCTGATGGCGCGCGAAATGGTGGAGCAAAGCGAGTTCATCGAGATATTCATCGACACGCCGCTGGCGGAGGCGGAAAAACGCGACGTGAAAGGCCTCTATGCCAAGGCGCGCCGCGGCGAGATCAAGCACTTCACCGGCATCTCGTCGGCCTATGAGCGGCCCGACGCTCCGGAGGTTCATATCGATACGACCAGGCTTTCGGCGGAACGCGCGGCCGAGGACATTGTCGCATTGCTGCAGAACTCGGGGCGCCTGTCGCGGGGCTGAGAGCCTACTTGCACTTGGCGGCGCGCCGGGTTATCGGCGTCGCATCATGCCGACGATCGTATCCATCAGCAATCTGTCCAAGACCTATGCCTCGGGTTTCGTGGCGCTGAAAAATGCCAGCCTCGACATCGCCAAGGGTGAAATCTTCGCGCTGCTCGGACCAAATGGCGCGGGCAAAACGACGCTCATCAACATCATCTGCGGACTGGTGCGTCCGGGAACGGGCTCCGTCACAGTCGATGGCCATGACATCGTAAAGAACTACCGGAAGGCGCGCGCGCTGATCGGGCTGGTGCCGCAGGAACTCACCACATCCTATTTCGAGACAGTGTGGAACACGGTTTCGTTCAGCCGGGGGCTGTTCGGATTGAAGCCCGATCCCGCCCGCATCGAGAAGGTGCTGAAGGACCTCTCGCTGTGGGACAAGAAAGACAACAAGGTGATGACGCTGTCGGGCGGCATGAAGCGCCGCGTGCTGATCGCCAAGGCGCTGTCGCACGAGCCGCAGGTGCTGTTTCTCGACGAGCCGACGGCGGGCGTCGATGTCGAATTGCGGCGTGACATGTGGGAGCATGTGCGGCAGCTGCGCGCTTCGGGTGTGACGGTGATCCTCACCACGCATTATATCAATGAGGCCGAGGAAATGGCCGACCGGATCGGCGTCATCGACAAAGGCGCCATCATTCTGGTCGAGGACAAGGCGGAGCTGATGCGAAAACTGGGGCGCAAGGAGATGATCCTGCAACTCCAGAACAGGCTCGATGCCGTGCCGCCGTCACTGGCCCGGCACCGGCTGCGGTTGGCGGAAGGGGGCGCGGAACTGGTGTTCACCTACGACTCCGACACCGAGCGCACCGGCATCGCAAGCCTGTTCGGCGATCTCGCCGCGGCGGGCATCGCGCCCAAGGACGTGCAGACGCGGCAAAGCTCGCTGGAGGAAATTTTCGTTGGCCTGGTGGGTAAGCACGCATGAACATCGAGGCGATCCGCACCATTTATCTGACCGAGTTGGCGCGTACCTTCCGCACGCCGATGCAGAGCATATTGTCGCCCGTGCTTTCCACCTCGCTCTATTTCGTGGTGTTCGGCGCGGCAATCGGCTCGCGCATTCCGCAAGTGGGCGGCGTCAGCTACGGCGCCTTCATCGTGCCGGGCCTCATCATGCTGGCACTGCTGACGCAGAGCATTTCGAACGCGTCGATCGGCATCTATCTGCCGCGCTTCGTGGGTTCGATCTTCGAGGTGCTGGCGGCACCGATCTCGCCCATGGAGATCGTCATCGCCTATGTCGGCGCGGCGGCGACGAAATCGGTGATGCTGGCGTTCATCATTTTGGTCACCTCGTGGCTGTTCGTGCCGATCGCCATCGCGCACCCCCTGGCGATGGTGCTGATCATCGTGCTCAGTGGCATCGCCTTCAGCCTGTTCGGGTTTCTGATCGGGCTGTGGGCGGACAGCTTCGAGCGCCTCGAACTGGTGCCGCTGCTGATCGTGACGCCTTTGGCGTTTCTCGGCGGCAGTTTCTATTCTATCGACATGCTGCCGCCTTTGTTCCAGACGGTGAGCCTGTTCAATCCGGTGGTTTATCTGATTTCGCTGCTGCGCTGGAGTTTCTTCGGCTTCACCGATGTGAGCATCGCGGCAAGCCTCGCGGTGATCATGGGGTTTCTGGCGCTGTGCCTGGCGACGGTGTCGTGGATCTTCCGCACCGGTTACCGGCTGAAACCATAGGCCCCGGCGGTTTCCCGCCGAGGCCGTCGCGATTGTCCTACTTCATCACTTCCGTCCAGATTTTGGTATAGAGCTCGTCCACTTCCGGCGAGCAGGTCTGGGAGAATTCGCTGACGCCCGCATATTCCTCGGGCACGACGATCTCGGGCGCCGTCTTCATGTCTTCCGGCATGAACTTGTCCGAGCCCTTGATGCCGTTGGCGTAGCGCGCGAAGGCCGATAGCATCGCGGCATTCTCGGGGTCCATCACGAAGTTCTGAAAGAGCTTGGCGTTGTCGACATTCTTGGCGTCCTTGAGCACCGCCAGATTGTCCATCCACAGCAATACGCCTTCCTTCGGATAACCATATTTGACCGCCGGATTCTGCAGGCGCTGGCGGAAGGCCGAGCCGTTCCAATCGCTGGTCGCGGCCATATCGCCCTTGGCCATGGGCTCGATCGTCGAATATTCCATCGACAGCCAGTCGGGCTTGGCGGCGACAAGCATGTCGCGCACTTTTTTCAGGATTTCCTTGTCGCTGGTGCAGGTCTGGCCACCCAGATATTTCACGGCACCGAACATCACGTCATGCATCTCGGGGACGACGTTGGTCTTGCCTTTCAGTTCCGGCGGCACATTGAAGACAATGCCCCAGGTGTTGATGTCACCTTTGTATATAGAGGTGTTTACCGCCATTCCGACGGTACCCCACTGCCACGGCACGGTATAGTGGCGGCCCGGATCGAACGGAGGATCGGCCCATCTTGCCTCGACATTCTTGAAGTTTTCCATCTGGTCGGGCCGGGTTTCGAGCAGGAGCCCTTCCTTGATCCAGATCGGCACGAAATTGGCGGAGGGAACCACGATGTCGAAGCCGTGACCGCCCTGACGGATCTTCGCCAGCGCGGTGTCGTTCGAGTCGTAATCGGTGATGGTTACCTTGACGTCGTATTTTTCCTCGAACTTCTTTATCATTTCAGGGCTGGTATAATTGCCCCAATTGTAAATCTGCAATTCGCCGGCGGCATTGGCGGTGCCGGCAAAGGCGAGGAGTGCCGCACCGCAGATTGCGGCCGATAGCGTCCACTTCATTTTCTTCTCCCTGTTAAATTTTTCAAATCCGCTTCCTGTTCACCAGGAAGAAGCCTGTAACGATGATGACCGAGATGATCAGGAACACGGCGGAAATCGCGTTGATCTCCGGCGTAATCACGCGCCTGATCTGGCCCAGCATGTAGGTGGGTAGTGTATCCTGTCCGCCGGATTTGACAAACTCGGTAATGACCACGTCGTCGAGCGAGATGACGAAGGCCAGCATGAAACCCGACAGGATACCCGGCCACAGCAGCGGGAAGGTCACACGGCGGAACACGGCCCAGGGTGGCGCATAGAGGTCGGCCGCGGCGCGCTCCAGCGTCAGGTCCATGCTTTCCAGGCGGGCGCGGATCGGCATATAGGCGAAGGGGATGCAGAACGCCGTGTGGGCGGCGAAGAGATAACCCAGGCCGGAATAACCCGTCCACACCTTGATGCGGGAAAAGAAGATGAGGAGCGCCACGGCGGTGACGATCTCCGGCACCATCAGCGGCTGGTTGATGAAGGCATATTTCAAGGTGAGGCCGCGATAGGGCGCCGTCCGGGTCGTGGCGAGTGCCGCCATCGTCGCCACCACAGTGGCCAGGGTCGCCGCGACGCCCGCGATGTGCAAGGAGCGCAACGCCGTTTCAATCACATGCTCATTGTTCCAGGCGGATGCGAACCAGCGCAGCGAAAAACCTTCCCAAATGGCGATGGAGGTTCCGGCATTAAAGGCATAGACGACGAGCGTGGCGATGGGGAGATAGAGCACGAAGAAACAGGCCACGGCGATCAAACCAAATCCCGGCATTCGCGTGACGGAAAATCCCCTGGAGCGGCGCATTACCAATTGCAATCACCCTTCCCGCTAGCAAACTTCTCCCGAAGGTAAGCGGGACCCCCGCCTGCGCGGGGGTGACGGTTAAGGGTTGCAACCACTCCAGTGTTATCCCCCGCGCGGGGGTGACGGTTAAGGGTTATGTCAGCCATGGCGGTTTCCGGTGTTTGACACGGAGCGGACATAGAGCAGGAGTGCTGCCATGACGATTGCCATCAGCGTGATCGAGAGGGCGGCACCCAAGGGCCAGTTGCGGCCCTGGCCGAATTGCAATTCGATGAGATTTCCCAGCATCAGGCTTTTGCCGCCGCCCAGCAGTCGCGGCGTGACATAGGCGCCGAGCGCCGGGATGAAAACGAGAATGGAGCCCGCCACGACGCCGGGCCGCACCAATGGCCAGATCACATGGCGCAAGACCCGAAACCGGCCGGCGTAAAGATCGTAACCGGCCTCGACCAGCCGGAAGTCGAGCTTTTCCATCGAGGCATAGACCGGCAGCACCATGAGCGGCAGAAATACATAGACCATGCCCAGCATCACGGCGAAATCGGTGAACATCATCTGTACCGGCCGATCAATAAGTCCGATGGCCTGAAGGAACGAGTTGACGATGCCTTCGTTGCGGATCAATTCCTGCACGGCGAAGGTGCGGATCAGCAGATTGGTCCAGAACGGAATGGTGACCAGCAGGATCCAAACGTCGCGCTGACGTTCGGGACGCGTTGCGATAAAATACGCGGTGGGAAATCCGAAGGCGAGGCAGAGCAGCGTGGTGGCGACAGACAGCTTGATCGAGCGCCAAAGGACGCTCAGATGCGCGTCGGCGAAACTGACGGTGTCGTCGAAAATGTCGCGCTCAAAGAACACCGAGAACCAGGCATCGCCGGTGAACTGCCAGAATTTCACGTCGCCGTAATCGCCCTTCACCAGGAACGAATAGAGCAGAACGATGAACAAAGGGCCGATGGCGGCGAAGAAAATGATGAGAAGCGCGGGCATGCTCAAGAGCCAGCGATTGCGAATGTCGCGGCGCGCGGCCTGGGTTTCGGCTTGGTTTGCCTCAGGCATCATCAATCCTTGAGCACCTGGGCAGCACCCTCCTCGAAGCGAAGGCCGACCTTCATTCCTCTCGCGATGGCCGCTTCCCCGGCACGCCGATTCTGATGGCGCACAATGAAGTCGCCGCCGCTGGCCGGCTTCACATGGTAATGCGTGTCGGTGCCGAAATAGACGATGTTATCGACGATCGCGCCGATGGTCGCGGGCGCGCCATCGCTCACGATCGCGGCGTGTTCGGGCCTGATCACCACCGTCACCCGGCCATCGCGCGCGAAGCCCTGCGGCAATCCGCAGACGACGGTCGCGCCGGCATCGAGCTGCACGGTCGCCGTGTTCCCGGCCATCGCCATCACCTGGCCTTCCAGAAAATTCGTTTCCCCGATGAAGTTGGCAACGAAGCGTTCGGCCGGATGGTCGTAGATTTCGTGCGGAGTTCCCGTTTGCAGGATGCGGCCCGACGACATGACGGCGATACGGTCCGACATGGTGAGCGCTTCTTCCTGGTCGTGGGTGACGAAGACGAAGGTGATGCCGGTTTCGTGCTGCAGACGTTTCAGTTCGATCTGCATGTCCTTGCGGAGCTTGTAGTCAAGCGCCGACAGCGGCTCGTCGAGGAGAAGCACCCTGGGGGCCGGCGCCAGGGCGCGCGCCAGCGCCACGCGCTGCTGCTGGCCGCCGGAAATCTGGCTGGTCCGCCTCTCGCGCAATTCCTCCATGCGCACCAGGCGCAGCATGTCGGATACCCGCGCGGCGATTTCGGCCTTCGGCTTTCCCAGCATTTCGAGCCCGAACCCGATATTCCGTTCAACCGTCATATGCGGGAACAGCGCGTAGTTCTGGAACACCGTGTTGACCGGCCGACGGTAGGGCGGCAGGGGTGCGATGTCGCTGCCGTACAGCAGAATCTCGCCGTTGGTGGGAAAATCAAATCCGGCGATCAAGCGGAGAAGCGTGGTCTTGCCGCAGCCCGAGGGGCCAAGGAGAGTGAAAAACTCGTTCTCGCGGATGGTCAGCGAGACATTGTCGAGCGCCCTGACGGCGTCAACGCCGCCCGGAAAAATTTTTGTAACCCCCCGCGCCTCGATGGCGGCCTGGCCTGCTGCCAAATTCGTATCCCCCACGCCC
Source organism: Hyphomicrobiales bacterium (assembly GCA_031365765.1). Taxonomy (GTDB): domain Bacteria; phylum Pseudomonadota; class Alphaproteobacteria; order Rhizobiales; family Aestuariivirgaceae; genus Aestuariivirga. The sequence continues at coordinate 13,789 of JANLYR010000461.1, forward strand.
AAGGCGGTATCCTAGGCAGAGATCGGCTGCTTGGCCATGGGTGAGTTGCGAAAAGTCAGACCGACCAGCCGCCGTCGATGACAAAGGTCTGGCCAGTGACGAAGGCCGATTCATCGCTGGCGAGATAGACCACGAGTGATGCGATCTCCGAGGCCTCCGCCATGCGGCCCATGGGTTGCCTGGCGATGAAGGCGGCCTTCGTGCGCTTGAAATCACCCTGCGCCTTCATGCGCTCGACCAGAGACGGGCTTTCGACCGTGCCGGGGCAGATGGCATTGACCCTGATCCCCCTGGCGGTGAAATCGGCGGCAAGCGCCTTGGTCATGCCGATAACGGCGGCTTTGGTCGCGCCATAGACGAAGCGGTTACCGACGCCTTTGATCGAGGAAGCGGCGGATGCCATGTTGACGATGGTGCCGCGGCCCCGGTCCAGCCAGCCAGGCATAAACACCTTCATCATGCGGAAATGCGACTTGACGTTGAGGTCGAAGGAAAAGTCCCAGGCCTTGTCATCGGTCTCGAGGATGGTTCCGGCATGGACGTGGCCCGAGCAGTTGAACAGGATGTCGGGAACGCCCACGCGCTTTGCCGCCGCATCGACCTCTTCCTGCTTCAAGACGTTGAGGACGAAAGTTTCGATGCCTTGTTGCTCCTTGCCCAGGGTTTCGAGCAGGTCGGCGCGAATGTCGGTCGCATAGACCTTTGCTCCCTCGCGCGCCATCGCCAGCGCCGAGGCCCGGCCGATGCCCTGACCAGCCGCCGTCACGATCGCCGTCTTTCCCGCCAACCTGCCGCCCATGGACTTGCCACTCCGTTCCTGTGAATTTGCCGCCCCTGCCTAGCGCCAGGACCCGGAGCCTGTCCATGACGAATGACGAACTCTGCTATCTTTCCGCAACAGAGGCGCTGGCGCTTTTCGGCGCGCGAAAACTGAGCCCGCGCGAACTTGTGCTGGCGCTGATCGCGCGCGCCGAGGCGGTCAATCCTGCAATCAACTGTTTCGCCGACCGCTATTTCGACGAGGCGCTGCGCGAGGCGGGCTTAGCCGAGCAGCGTTACGGGGAGACCGGCGCGCGGTTGCGGCCATTGGAAGGCGTGCCGCTGATGGTAAAGGACGCCCAACGCCTTGCCGGCAAACGCACCACGCAAGGTTCGCTCATCTTCAAGGATCATGTCGACGATCATTCCGACCCGATGATCGAACGGTTGCAGACGGCCGGCGCCATCGTGCTGGCGCGCACCACGACGCCCGAATTCTGCCTGTCCGGCGTCACGCATTCGCGCCTCTGGGGCGTCACGCGCAATCCGTGGAACAGGGATTATGGACCCGGCGGTTCCTCGGGCGGTTCGGGTGCCGCACTGGCGGCGGGGCTGGCGCCGCTTGCCACCGGCACGGATATCGGCGGCTCGATCCGCATCCCAGCGTCGGCCTGCGGCGTTGTCGGCTACAAGCCGCCGCATGGGCGCAACCCCGGAGGACCGCCCGGCAATTACGACCGCTTCGATCATTGCGGGCCGATGACGCGGACCGTGGGGGATGCCGCGCTGATGCAAAGCATTACCGCCGGTCCGCATCCGCTCGATCACGATTCGCTCCGCGACCGGGTTACGCTTCCTTCGGCGCCGGGCAGCGTCAAGGGGATGAAAGTCGCCTACTCGATCGACTTCGGTTATGTCGAGGTCGATCCCGATGTACGGCGCAATACGCTGAACGCGGCCGCGATATTTCGTGCGCTGGGGGCGGAGGTCGAGGAAGTCGCGCTCGGCTGGAGCAACAACATTCTGCAGGACTGCCTGCACTGGTACAATGTCATGGATTTCGGGCGCGAAACGCTGTGGCATCGCGCCTGTCACGCGCATCTGATGACGGACTACGCGCTGAAGATGGCGGATGCGGTTTTGAACACCACCGCAGACGACGTGCACAAGGCCCTGGCGCGCGCCCATCACATGTATCAGACGCTGGGTCCGGTGCTGGAAGCGCATGACATCTTTCTCTGTCCCAACAACAATCTGCCGGCGGTGAAGGCGGAACACGATCCGTGGGACCAGGGGTTCACGGTCAACGGCAAACCGGCCGACCCCGAATTTGGCTGGATCATGTCGTATCATTTCAACATGCTGCATAATTGCCCGGTGCTGGCTGTCCCCTCGGGCTTTGCGTCGAACGGTGTGCCGACGGGGCTTCAGATCGTAGCCCGGAGCTTTGATGACGCGCGGGTTTTCCGTGCCGGGCTGGCTTACGAGGAGGCCGTGGGAGGTTGGTACACGGGACGCGAAGGGAGGCCGGTATTCTAGGATCGCGCCCCCACGACCTCGCGGCGGAAGGGTACGGCGTCGCCGCGATCGGGCTCATCCAGTTCCTCGGCATAGCGGTGCCCGGCATAGGTGGCCCAGGCGATGGCGGCGGGGGCTTTCGCGTCGCCGATCAATTCGACCGAAGCGATGCCGTGATCGCCCCAGGCGGCGCGGTCTTTATGCAGTTCCAGATAAAGTTCATCCGTGGGCACCCGTGCCGTCACCAAGACGACAGCGTCGCAGGGGATCTTGGATGGTGCACCCGTATAGGTGCAGGACGCGATCACCGCATCGCTGGTGATTTCCGAGAGGCCGTGACTGAGCTTGACGGTGGCGCCAAGCTTCATGAGGCGTGCCTGGATCGAGCCCTGTTCGAGGGTCGCCACCGTCCATTCCGCCACGCGGGCCGACGGGGTCACATAGGTGACGGTGACGCCGTGTGCGATGAGCAGTTCGGCCAGCACGCTGCCTATATAATAATGATCGTCGTCATAGATCACCGTGTGGCCATCGGGTCGCTTGCCGTCCATCAGATCGTCCGGCGTGAACACCGGCATGGCAGCGTCGATGAGTGGCGGCAGAAGATTGTAGCGGGCCACGCCGTCGCGCCGCCAGGTGGCGCCCGTGGCGATCGCAACATGCTCGAAACCGTAGTCCAGAATGTCACCAGCCGTCAGTTTCGACTGGCGATAGACCGAGACATTGGACATCGAAGCGATCTGGCCCACGCGATAGTCGCGCACGCGGCCATAGGGTGACAGGCCGGGCAGGCGGCTTTCGCGCGTCACGCGGCCGCCAAGCTCCGTCCCCGATTCGGCGAGGGCAACTTCGTAGCCGCGAAGCCCGAGCTTGTGCGCCGCCGACAGACCGGCGGGACCGGCGCCTACCACAAGAACTTTCCGCTCCGAGGTTTTCGCCTTGATGCGTTCCGGATGCCAGCCCTTGCGCCACTCCTCCATGAAGGATGAATTCTGCGTGCAGCGCGACAGCGACATGGTCATGTCGCCGCTCACGCAGATATTGCAGCCGATGCATTCGCGAATATCCTCGATCCGGCCTTCGGCAATCTTGTTCGGCAGGAACGGATCGGCGATCGAGGGTCTCGCCGCGCCGATCAGATCCATTACGCCCTGGCGCACCTGGCGCGCCATCAGATCGACCGAAGTGAAGCGGCCAACGCCCACCACGGGCTTCGCGGTGAGTTGCTTGAGGCCGCGCATCAGCTCTTCGTTGGCGCCTTCCGCCGCGAAGCGCGAACTGGGCGAGCAGGCCTCCCAGGTGCCGTGGGCAAAATCCCACAAGTCCGGCAGGTCCGCATGCATCGCCACCAAGTCGCGCAATTCGTCATTGCCGAACCCGCCGGAGGCTTCGCTCAAAGCGAGGCGGACGGCGACCGCGCAGTTGTCGCCAACTTCATCGCGCGCGTCCGAAATCAGTTCACGCATGAGGCGCGAGCGATTTTGGAGCGAGCCGCCATATTCGTCCGTACGCTGATTGGTGTTGCGGCTGAGGAAATGCTGGATGATGCCGAAACCATGGGCGCCATATACACACACGATGTCGAAACCCGCCCGCTGGGCGCGCTTGTAGGCCAGCCGGTGCCAGTGGCGGAGATTGCGAATATCCCCGGCGTCCATGGCGCGGGCCTGCACCGGATCGCTGGTGAATGTGAGGATGGGCGTGTGCATCGGCGCCATCGGCACTTCGCGCGAGTTGAGGTTGGGGGAATTGGCGCCGCTATAGGCCAGCTCGATCCCCGCCAGAGCGCCATGCGCATGGATGGCATCCGTCATCGCGGTGAGCGCCGGCAGGTCATCGTCGTCCCAGATGCGGAGTTCGATATAGGGGGTGATCTCGGAACTGGGATGGATTTCCGCCTGCTCGGTGAAGACGACGCCCCAACCGCCTTCGGCCTTGACGCGGCGCATTTCGGCAACGGCCGAGGGATCGCGGTAGCCACCGCCATTGCAGTGGGGGACCTGATAGAAACGGTTTTTCGCCGTCACCGGTCCGATTTTCACCGGCTCGAACAGGA
>JANLYR010000481.1:0-3330 GCA_031365765.1 Hyphomicrobiales bacterium
CCGGTGATCGCCGAAAGATCGAGGCTCTCGCGCACGAGCGCCACGATGAACCGCGACAGGTGGTCGTCGGGGACGTAATCCTGCACGCTCGGCGGCAGAAGCTGCGTCTGATCGATCTTCCAGGTGCGAAAAAGCTTGCTCATGGCACCAAATAGAATCAGACTCGCCCCGAAAAAGCTACCGACTACTCGGACGGGCTCCTAGAGTTGGCGATTAAACGCCCTCTTGATTCAGGACCTACCAATCTTGCACTCCCAATTTAATGCCGCGCGAGAGCATCTCGCCCGTCTCGTCGGTTTCGATACGACGAGTGCAAAAACCAACATTCCGTGCATCGAATACATCGAACACGTGCTCGCAGTATACGGGATCGCCAGCGAGCGGGTGCCGACAGCGGATGGGTTGAAGGCGTCGCTTTTCGCGACAATCGGTCCGCGTGGCGACGGCGGCATCGGCCTTTCCGGCCATACCGACGTGGTGCCAGTCGTTGGACAAACCTGGACAACCGACCCGTTCACCCTCACCGAGCGTGACGGCAAGCTGTACGGCCGCGGCGCTTGTGACATGAAGGGCTTCCTCGCCTGCATGCTGGCCATGGTGCCGGATTTTATTGCACGTAGTTCGGCCGAGCCCATTCACCTGATCTTCTCTTACGATGAGGAGGTTGGATGCACGGGCGTCCGGCCGATGATTTCGGAGCTGGGCAACCGGCTGCCGCGCCCCCGCGTGATCATCGTTGGCGAGCCGACGACAATGACCGTCGTCGATGCGCACAAAGGTGCGAGCCGGTTCCGGACGACAGTGACCGGACGCGAGGCGCATTCGAGCATGGCGCATCTCGGCGTCAACGCCATTCACTATGCCGGCATGCTGATTTCGGAGCTCGTCGCGATCGAAAATGAGCTGCGCATCGGACCGCAGAACGACCGCTTTACGCCGAGCTACACTACTCTGCAGATCGGATTGATCGAGGGCGGCCGGGCGCAGAACATCGTCCCCCGGAGTTGCGCGTTTTCCTGGGAAGTGCGGGTGATCCCGGGCGGTGATCCGATGGACGTCCTGAAACGCTTCACCAAAAAAGTCGCTGAAGTTTCGCTGCCGGCCATGCGGCAGGTCGCGCACGATGCAGGCATTGAAACGGCGGTCATCAACGGCGTGCCGGCTTTCTATTCCGGCGATCTCTCGGATGCGGTGTCGCTCGCGCTGAACATCACCGGCGAAAACATGACCTACGCCGTTTCTTATGGCACCGAGGCCGGCCTCTTCCAGGCTGGTGGCTGCCCCTCCGTCATCTGCGGCCCAGGCGACATTGCCCAGGCGCATACTCCAGACGAGTGGATTTTGCCGAGTGAGCTGGATCGCTGTCTGGTGGTGCTCAGCCGGCTGGTTTGAGGCCAGACCTCGCGGTCTGACCCCGAACGAAGCCAGCAACTAGCTGAAATACAACAGCACCTCACCTTCGGTCACTTCCGGCGGATTGGCAGTGATGCCCTCGGAATTGGCCTTTACCCAGTCGGCGGCAACTTTCACGCTGGTGTCGGCACCGGCCTTGTCCTTGCAAGTCGTGATCGTGACGCCGCCGTCGGCAGTCTTGATCAGCATATAGTTGGCGATGCCCGGAACCTGACCACGCAGCTCCTTTTCGATGTCGGCCTTGCGGCGATTGAGTAATTCGAACAGTTCGACAGCGCCCTTGCCGGAATATCTGCGCATGACACTATGCATCATATGTTCTCCGCGTTGACGATCGTCGCCAGAATTGAGCGACACGACACCCAGGTTGGGCACGGCGGCTTCAACCGTCATCTCCCATTCTGGACACAGTCCCCTCCCTCCACGTAACTGAATTTCAGCCCGCCACTTACGCGGTCGCAAACCGCACGCAATAAACCGGTGGCAAACGGGCTTCGACGCCGGTCCAGCTTTCGCCCTGGTCTTCGCTGATCCAGAGGCCCCCCGTTGTCGAGCCGAACGCCAGCCGGTCGCCCGTTTCATCGATATGGAACGCATGCCGGAGTACGATGTCGTAGGCATGCTTCTGCGGCAGGCCCTTGCTGAGTTTCTCGAACGATTTGCCACCGTCGCTGGTCCGCGTCACCACCAGTTTGCCATCGGCCGGGATGCGCTTCTCGTCCTTGATGCCCGGCACGAACCAGGCTTTGTCCTTGTCCTTTGGATGCGCGACGACGGGGAAGCCGAAGTTCGACGGATCGATGCCGTGAATTTCGGTGAAGGTCTTGCCGGTGTCGCTGGAGACGAAAACGCCGTTGTGGTGCTGCACCCACATCCGTTCCGGCGCGCCGGCACACTGCGCGAGGCCGTGAACGTCCTGGATGCCGGGGTCGCGCTCCAAATCGGGCGGGAAGTGGTCGGCGCGCAGACCTTTTCCGATGTTGGACCAGTTCTCGCCGCTGTCTTTGGTTTCCCAGATGCCGCCGCAGGAGACGGCGATCCGGACAGTTTTTGAGTCGTTTGGATCGACCAGGATTTCGTGCGAACCTGGCAGGTCCATCCCGCCGCCGATCCATTTCTTCCGGCCAGGGTGGTCCCACAGGCTACGAACGATCTCCCAGGTATCGCCCCGGTTCGCGGATTTAAAGATCGCACCTGGGATTGTTCCGCACCAGATTTCACCTGGCCGGTCGGCGCCGCCTGCCGTCAAGCCCCAGACCTTTACGAGGTCCCACTTCAGTGGCCGGCCGAACCCGTCCTTGTCAACGAACCCTTCCGGCACTTCCGGATAGGCGGGCACCGCGATTTCCTTGAAGTCCCCGCCTCGGTCTGCCCGGTGCAGTTTCACGCCGAAATGCCCGTGGTCGAGCGCTGCGTAGATCGCGCCGTCACGCGGGTCCTGCAGCACGTTCGAAACATGGTCGGCGAGGAAATCGACGCGATTGATGTTCCAGGCTTTTTTCGTGCCCTTACCGTTCTTTGCAAACGTAAACAGTCCCTTGCGGGTCGCGACCTGCAGTTCACCGCGCATAAATGCCTCCTTCAACCGCCCGAAAGCGCCTGCATCACGTGTATCCGGCCATTTTCACTAACCGCATCAGTCAAGCCTGCGCGGTCGCGCACCGCCTGTCCGTCGACGAACACGACCATGTGTTTGCGGACACCGCCCTGGTCGTCCAGCACATAGCCGCGCGCGACCGTATTACCGGCGAAAAGATTGTCGAGCACCTCGCGCACCGTCCGCCCCGGAAAATCTCCCGGCGGGCACTGAACATGCCGTTGAATGTTCGCGGTGAAAGCGACGCGGGCCATGGCGCGGGGCTCGGACTGGTGCTGATCAGCCGAATTTGCCCCGGCGGTTGGTCATGGTCAAGCGGC
>JANLYR010000501.1:0-5839 GCA_031365765.1 Hyphomicrobiales bacterium
CTAAATGATGTTTCAGTACAGCCAGACGGCTAAGCAGAATTTTAACCGCGCCTTGGCAGGCCGCGTCCCATTGCTCCTCATTTGTACGTCGAAACTCGTTCGTGGCTTCACCGGATGTAACTGATGGGGGAGGATCTAGAGAGGCGGGACCGGTCCATTTGATGGGCGTTCGAAGTTCCTCGGGTAATTTCGTGTCCTTCGCCATTCGGCACACCATCGCTCCCGCACCTTGTTGGGTGCGCTGGGCAGCCGGTGGTGCTTTCCGGCGTTCGCTCCGTCGAGCTAGCCCAGCGCAGTAACGAACCTATACGGACTATAGCGGATTCGCGCATCCACCCACGCGCGATATACACAGGCAGTGGACAACGTCGTTCATTGTCTAAGCTCGACGACGTTGGCGCTGGAGCGCGGCTCGCAGAAGGCAGCCCAGGCTTCCATGAGTTTCCGCCGTTTTTCGAACTGGTCGCCACGCCGGTAGGCAGCCTCCGCCTTGTTGGAAATCCGGTGCGCCAGCGCGTGCTCGCAAGTCTCATGCGGGAACGAGGTTTGCTCCGACGCCCAGTCGCGAAAGGTGGAACGAAACCCGTGCACGGTGATGTCGCCCCGGTTCATCCTGCGGAGTTGCATGGTCATCGCCATGGCCGACAGCGGCTTGCCGCGCGCATTGCCGGGAAACACGAAGTCGCTATGGGGTAACCTGGAGATCGGCTTCAGAAGTTTGACCGCCCGGGCACTGAGGGGAATGCGATGTTCGTGGCCCGCCTTCATGCGGGCAGCGGGAACAGTCCAGATGGCCTTGTCCAGATCAAACTCCCGCCATTGGGCGTTCAGCACCTCTCCGGAGCGACTGGCGGTGAGGATAGCGAGTTCAAGAGCCTGCGACGCAGATGAGCGCCGCGCTCTGAGTTCGGCCATGAAAATCGGAAGGTCATCATAGGCCAAGGCGGCGTGATGGCCCCTGCTGAGTCTCTGACGGGCCGGCAGCAGGGTTTTGAGGTGACCGCGCCACCGGGCCGGGTTCTCTCCGACCAGGAAGCCCTTGGCCTTGGCGGCGTCGAGAATGTTCTCGATCCGACCCCGAAGGCGTGAGGCGGTTTCGGGAATGGTCGTCCAAATCGGCTGCAGAACCTTCAACACCGCCTCCGTGTCGATTGCATTGACCGGCCTTGACCGGATCGGCTCGCAATAGTTGGTGAGCGTCATGGTCCATTGGGCAATGTGCTTGTCACTCCGGAACTTCGAACGGTGCGTGGCGAGATAGTCGTCGGCAAAGGCACCGAAACTCGGAATGGCGCGGTCCCGCTTCACGCGGGCGTCCTTGCCCATGGTGGTCAGGGGGTCGATGCCAGCATTGAGAAGCTTGCGGGCGTTCGCCGCCTTCTCCCGGGCCTGTAACAAGGACACCTGGCCTTTGGCCGCACTTCCCAAGCCCATTTCCTTGCGGACCGCTTTGCCTTGGTCGTCCTTTCCGAACCGATAGAAGAACGTCAGCGCTTGCCGCCTTTCGGGCTGATGAAAAGGTAAAGGTTGCCGCCATCGGCATGCCGACCCGGCAGCGCCAGAGTTTCCACCTTCCTGGCGTTTAGAAGTCCAGTTCCGCGTGCCATAGTCGCCCCTCTATCCTACCATCTGTCCTACCAGTAAACGCGGATTGTGGCAAACGCCAGTGAACGTCAGAAAGCAGTGACGAAAAGAAAGGCCAATGGAATGGGGTTCGGACAGGACTTGTGCGAATAGCGACGTACAGCTACAAACACTAGTGCGGCGGACTCCCCCTCCGCCAAAATCACGTTGGGGTAAGGTAACATGATCGAGCAATTTCCGCTGCCAATTACAACGGCGGCCATGGAGGCTAAACTTGCCGATGTCCTGCCCGAGGGTGACGGGTCCTGGCAATTCGAGCCGAAGTGGGACGGCTTTCGCTGCCTGGCGTTCAAGGCGGTAAACGAGGTCGATCTGCGCGCCAAATCGGGAAAGCCGCTGGGCCGTTATTTTCCCGAGCTGGTTGCGCTCATTGGTGAAATCCCGTTGAAGCAATTCGTCGTCGATGGAGAGATACTTATCGCCACCGGCGGCAAGCTCTCCTTTGAGGCCCTGCAGATGCGGCTCCATCCGGCCGAAAGCCGGATTCGAAAACTTTCGGCGGAAACCCCCGCGCACTTCGTCCTTTTCGATATGCTGGCTACCGCAGCTGCGGGAAATATCATGGCGAAGCCCCTGTCGGAACGCCGCGCGGCGCTCGAAGACTTCGTTCGCACCGCAAATTCCCCGGCACTTGTTCTATCTCCCTTTGCCCGTGATGCAAAGGAAGCCGGGCATTGGCTCTCCGGGGCTGGTCACGACGGCAATGATGGCGTGATGGCGAAGCACCTGCCCGAGGCCTATCAACCTGGCGAACGCGCTATGATCAAGGTGAAGCGGCTTCGCACCGCGGACTGTGTCGTGGGTGGTTTCCGCTATCTCGCCAAAAAGCCGCTCGTTGGATCGCTGTTACTTGGACTTTATGACGCGGAAGGTATGCTCAACCACGTGGGATTTACGTCGACCATCGCGGACGAGGAGCGTCAGGAACTTACCCGAAAGCTTGAGAAACTGAAGGCATCGCCTGGTTTTACCGGGAAATCTCCCGGTGGACCGAGTCGCTGGAGCACCGAGCGGAGCAGCGAATGGGTGCCTTTGCGGCCGGATCATGTGGTTGAAGTGAGATACGATCACGTCACCGGCGAGCGCTTTCGCCATGGCACGAAATTGCTGCGTTGGAGACCCGACAAGTCGCCACGTCAATGCAGTATGGATCAGATCTCCTGAGCGGATAGATTTAACCAGCAGTCTTTGGGCGCGTGGCAGCCGCTTTCTTGGCAGACGCTGAACGCGCTGCCTTGGGTCGCTTGGCCGCTGCCTCTCCCCCAAGTTTCCCACCCTTTTTGGAAGAGGTGTTTGCATCTTTAACACCTCTCCCCGACTCTGACTTGTTGCCTCCGCCCGACTCTTTATTGACGGTCGCCCATGCGCGTTTTTCCGCCTCGTCGGTGGAAATACCGCGTTCCTTGTAACTCTCTTCGATATGCTCGGCCGCGCGCTTTTGCTTGTCGGTATATTTGTCCTTATCACCGCGTGGCATGTGGGCCTCCTTGAAAACTTAATCCGGTTCTGAAACCTCGGGCCCCAGAATATGTTCCACATGCAGCGCTCCGGCAGGCTTGCCGCCCTACCCCATAGCCGTTAGGAATGAGGACCGGCTGCGGGTGGGTGGACTGGCGGAACCGATGAGAAGACTGGAGACTGAGATGGGGGCAATCAAATGGCTTGCGGCAGTATTTCTGTCAGGCCTTGTACTTAGCGGACCAGCGAGCGCTTCCTTGTCTCTTTGTTATGACAACAAGACGTACAAAAGCCACGCCAGGGCGATGTCGGCGTACCGAAATCATGATTATCGCGCAGCCTATGTATATTTCCTGCCCCTCGCGCAGTCTGGCAATGCTTTTGCCCAGAACCAGCTGGGGGTAATGTACAATCGCGGACGGGGCGTGCCCCAGGATTATATCGAGGCGATTCACTGGTGGCAGGCCGCCGCCGAACAGGGCCATGCCATCGCGCAGTGCAATCTTGGCATCATGTATTCCTACGGTCAGGGCGTGAAGCAGGACGAGGTGCCAGCCCATATGTGGTTCAATCTCGCGGCCGCGAGGGGCCTGAAGGAGGCTTTCAAGCGCCGCGATAGTCTGGAGACGTGGCGGATGTCGCGTGGCCAGGTCCTCGAAGCCCAGCATCTTGCCGCCGATTGGGAAGCGCATCACTAGCAGCGGCCATCGGTTCACGCGGGATAGGCCGCTAATTTCTGTAAAGTTTGATTTCACCCCAACAAAGGAGCCACAATTTGCATATCCTCGTCATCGGCGCCGCTGGCATGGTAGGCGCGAAACTCATCGCACGGCTCTGTGCCGATGGCCATCTCAACGGCCGCGAAATCAAAAGGCTCAGCCGCTTCGATGTGGTCATCGCGCCGCCGCCGCCAAGCGCGGCGTTTGCCATTGACACGCATGCCGGCGATCTGTCGAGCCCCAGTGAAGCCGACAAACTGGTGAGCGAACGTCCGGACCTCATTTTTCACTTGGCCGCCATCGTGTCCGGGGAAGCCGAAGCCGATTTTGAAAAAGGATATCGCATCAATCTGGACGGCACGCGTCTGTTGTTCGAGGCGGTGCGCAAGGTGGGCGGCGGCTATTGTCCACGGATTGTCTTCACATCTTCGATCGCGGTGTTTGGAGCGCCCTTCCCCGACGCGATCGGGGATGAATTCTTCACCACTCCCCTCACCAGTTACGGCACGCAGAAGGCCATCGGCGAACTTCTCCTTTCCGATTATTCCCGCCGCGGGTTTTTCGATGGCGTCGGGCTTCGTCTGCCAACCATCTGCGTCAGGCCGGGCAAGCCCAATCTGGCGGCATCGGGATTTTTTTCGGGTATCATCCGCGAGCCTCTATCGGGCAAGGAGGCGATATTGCCGGTCAGCGAGGACGTGCGTCACTCGCATGCATCACCGCGCTCGGCGATCGGGTTCCTGCTGCACGGCGCGGGCCTAGACACCGAATTGCTTGGCACCCGTCGAAACATAACGCTCCCCGGCGTGTCCTGCACCGTGGCAGAACAGATTGCGGCCTTGCGTCGCGTTGCCGGTGAAAAAGTGGCGGGTCTGATCCGCCGGGAGCCGAACGAGGTTGTCATGAAGATCGTCGCGGGTTGGCCCAGAAAATTCGATCCCAGGCGTGCTTTGGCCCTGGGCTTCAAGAGTGAGGCGTCTTTCGACGAAATAATAAAGGTGCACATCGCAGATGAACTGGGTGGCAAGATCCCGGCATGACGAAATCGGTTACGATTTCCAATCTGACGGATTTCTGCCGGAACTTCCTCATCGCGGCTGGCGCCGATATAAACTCAGCCGCCGAGGCGACGCGCGCGTTGATGCATGCCTCGATCCACGGCGTCGACAGTCACGGCGTGCGGCTCCTTCCCTGGTATGCGGAGTGCCTGCGATCTGGATTGTGCAAAGGCGCTCCCACGCTCAAGGTCTCACACCCCCGCCGCGCCGCCGCTCTCGTCGATGCGGATAATGGCATGGGTCATTCCGCCACCTACCGGGCGATGGAGGAGGCTTGCAAACTCGCGGGCGAGTGCGGCATCGGCATGGCGGGTGTCATCAACTCCACGCATTTCGGCGCGGCCGGCGCCTATGCGCTCGCGGCGGCGCAAGCGGGATTTATAGGATTCGTGACCGGCAATTCCGGGGCTTACGTCATTCCCCATGGCGGCTCGAAACCGATTCACGGCACAAACCCCATCGCATTCGCCGCACCGAACGCAAAGGGGCATCCGTTCTTGCTCGACATGGCCACAAGCTCGATACCGTGGAACCGAGTTCTCAAATTTCGCACCGAAGGTCTGCAATTGCCGAAAGACGTAGCCGTTGACGAGGCCGGCAATTTCGTCACGGACCCTCATCGCGCAACGGCGCTGGCGCCGGTAGGAGGTTCGGAATATGGGCACAAGGGTGCGGCATTGGCCGGCATGGCGGATATTATGGGTGGCGTCCTGACCGGAATGCGACTTTCAATCGACCGTGAACCCACGGAGCTGGCCGACACCGACATGGGGCATTTCGTTATGGCAATCGACCCCGCATTATTTGTTCCAGCGGAGCAGTACACTGCGGAACTCAACAGATATCTGGACAGCTTCGCCGATCAACCGGGTACGTTTCCCGCCGGCGGCCCCGAGTGGCAGCGTCGGGTCGAAAGGGAAACAACGGGAATTCCGCTTGCCGATGGACTTTATGTCGAAC
>JANLYR010000504.1:0-4579 GCA_031365765.1 Hyphomicrobiales bacterium
ATGTCGGCTTCCCTCGCGATTGCAGGATCCCGTCATGCCCTCACACGAAGGCAAAACAGAAAGGCTGACGGATCTGCCGATGAAGGTTTACTCCTCATCGTAGCCTGCGTCGATAGTTCGCCAGGTCGCACCCTGCGCTCCTGCTCCGTGGCGCCAGACATCCTGTCAACCTCGTAATCGGCAAGAAATATTGGCACGATGAGTCCATGAGATTCATTAGCTTCGATATGAAAAACATGGTGGCGGTGGTTCGCCGACAAGGGCAAAATGGTGGCCGCCGTATACCCATCTATCGCGATAGATTTGCTAACGTGAGAACCCTGTTGTAGCTACTATTCAAGCAAGTTAGCTTGAACGCGATAGCTTCAAATTGGAAATTGCGATGGACGATCCAAACCTGATGCTTACGGAGACCGATGAGCCTCCCACCAACTTTCCTCCTCCATTACAGGCCCTGTGGTGGCTGAAGAAAGGAGGATTGGTCATAGGTTCTGCTTGGGAAAAAGCACATGAATTATGTCAGATGAAGGAGGGTGATCCTAAGCTGGACCTAGTTCACGCCCTGGTGCATTGGATCGAGGGTGACACGACGAATACGGCCTATTGGTACCGGCGGGTAGGAGAGCAGCGTGCGAGTAGTATCGATGCAGAATGGCATAGAATTGCCACTCGTATGTTCGCCGCTGTTAGACGCACATAGCGGATCTTTGCACTGACCTCGCAACAGATGCGGGCCTCTACGTCGCCTGGAGGTGGAGGTATGGGTGGGAGCGCACTAAGTTGAACACATTTGCATTTCCATATTTGGCGGCAGCCGATCCAATGCTTTCTGGCCCTCCAGCGTGAACACACCCCGAAACCGGCACCGTGAATCCGGCGTCGTTGACAGTTTGCGGACACGCATGCTTTACTTCGCGCTGCTATCTTCACCTCGTGCTGCGATGAATCTGGTCATAGACTGAGTGTGAAAAAGGCAGGCGCCCGGCAAGGGGATTTGGCATGACCGCAAGTGACATACGCACCCGCCTTGGCCTTCGTCCCATAATAAATGTTTCCGGCACAATGACATCCCTTGGGGCCTCGATTGTCGTGCCTGAGGCGGTCGAGGCCGTCACGGCGATTTTGCCGCAATTCGTTGACATCGACGCTTTGCAAAGGAAATTAAGTCCTGTCATCGCCAGGCTTTGCAGTACTGAAGCCGGGTTCGTCACCGCGAGTTGCTCGGCCGGTATTTCGCTTTCGGTGGCCGGCGCAATGACAGGCACTAATCTCGCGGCTGTTGAACGTTTGCCTAATACCATTGGGCTCAAGAATGAAGTCCTTATCCTGCTTGGGCATATGTCAAGCTACGGAGCGCCAGTCGATCAGGCCATTCGGCTGACTGGAGCAAAGGTAGTGCCAATCGGCCAGGCGACGTATGCCCGGCGCTATCAACTTGAAGGAGCTATCAATGAGCGGACTGCGGCGGCGGTCTACGTCGTGTCGCACCATGTGGTGCAATACGGTCTAATTCCACTCGATGAATTCGCCGAAGTCTGTCAAGCCCATGGCGTGCCTGTCATTGTCGATGCAGCCTCCGAGTACGACTTGAAAGGTTTCCTCGCCCAAGGTGCCGATATCGTTCTTTATTCCGCCCATAAGTTTTTGGGGGGGCCAACCGCAGGGATCGTCGCGGGGCGCATGGATCTGGTCAGGGCCGCTCTTGCACAAAATGGCGGCATCGGCCGTGGTATGAAAGTTGGCAAGGAAGGCTTGGTGGGCACATTGGCCGCCTTGCAGGCTTGGGAAAACCGCGAGCATGGGGTCATACGGGCGCGGGAAACTAGTTATCTTGAGCTATGGCAGCGAACATTAGCCGATCAAAGGGGAGTGACGGCGGTCATCGAACCGGACCCTACGAACAATCCGCTTGATCGCCTGAGAGTCAATATATCACCTGCAGAAGCACATATTACTGCCTGGGACTTGGCCGATCGCCTTGCCCAAGGCGATCCGCCGGTAATCGTGCGCGATCACCTTGTCGAGCATGGCTACTTCTATATGGACCCGTGCAACCTCCATCCTGGCGAGGAGGTTGTTGTCGCGCGCCGTCTTGAAGAGGAATTATGGCGCGCTCGCAGTTCCAACGAAATCATTGCAACACCGCTAGCGGAACGCCGGAATGCTCGTTCATCAAATCTTGCGCGTTGGCCCGGCTAGGGCGGATCTTAAACTGCCAACTTGAGCTCAATCGTCCACCTGTTTACATAGATGACGGCCCAGGAGAAGAACAATAAAGCCAACTTAACATGGAGGAAAAAATGACCGAGCAAACAGAGCGTCGAGACTTCCTAAAAATGGGGGCACTTGGCCTGGCAGGTGGAGCGCTGCTTGTGGGCGCCACGGCAATTCCCACGGCGCGCGAAGCGGCAGCTCAGGCAGCGACGGGCAGCAAACTTCGCGAAGTGCTCGACCGCGGCCACCTTATCGTCGGCACCGGCAGCACTAACGCGCCGTGGCACTTCGAGAACGAGAAGGCTGAATTGGTCGGGATGGATATTGCGATGGCGCAGATTCTTGCCAAGGGGCTATTTGACGATGTGACGAAAATCGAATTCGTCCGTCAGGATCCCGCAGCGCGAATTCCAAACGTCAATACAGGCAAAGTCGATATAACGATCCAGTTTATGACCATGTCAGCCAATCGCGCGCAACTGGTGAATTTCAGCCGACCATATTATGTGGAAGGCGTCGCCCTGCTTACTCTGCCGGGTGCCGATGGCAAGACATTTGATCAGCTGACAGCGGCTGGCGATGGCGCGCGCGTTTCGATTCTGCAGAACGTTGATGCCGAAGCGGGGGTGCACGAGGTCCTTCCGAAGTCACAGGTAATGCAGTTGGACACCCAGGCCAATGTCATCCAGGCGCTGGAATCACGCCGCGTGGACGCCGCCGCCGTCGACTTGTCGACAGTGCGGTGGATGATCTCTCAAGCCCCGAACAAGTACGCTGATTCCGGCAAGACATGGCGCAGCATGCTATATGGGGCAGCCATGCGGCAAGGTGACCTCGACTGGCTGACTTTTGTCAACACCACGTTCGAAATTGCCATGTTCGGCCATGAGAATGAGATATTCGACAAGGCCTTCAAGGAGTATTTTGGCGACGCGCCGACTCTCCGCAAGACCGGCTTTCCTGCTCATTGACGGGAGACGAGTTGCGCGCGCTTGCGCGCGCGGCTCACCCCAGAGCAGGATAACGGAAGCGCGTCTATGCTATACCATCTCAACTTCGGGCTAATTTGGAAAAATTTCCCGAAGCTTTCGTGGGGTCTTGTTCTTAGCTTGGAACTTGCCCTCGTCTCTATTGTGATCGGCGTCATCATCGGGCTGACACTCGCCCTTCTCTACGAATCCCATGGACGCGTTAGTCGCATCCTGATTACGCTTTACGTGGAATTTATACGCAATGTCCCCCTGATCCTCCTTGTCTATTTGGTTTTTTATGGAGTTCCAACGCTTGTCGACCTCCGCTACGACGCCACAACTTCATTTGTAGTCACGCTTTCGGTTTATTCGGGGTCCTATCTCGTTGAGATCTTTCGCACCGGCCTTGCTGCGGTACCCCGCGGTCTTATCGATGCAGCCAAAGCAATTGGACTTACCCCGCGGCAGCGGTTTCTGTATGTACGTCTGCCGACTATGTTCCGCATCGTGCTACCTGCGCTCAGCAACACATTCGTATCGCTCTTTAAGGACACCTCGGTTGCATCGGTTCTGGCAGTGCCCGAACTTACCTACGGTGCCCAATGGATAAATTTCAATACATTTCGCATCGTCGAAGTGTACGCCGTTGTCACGCCGATGTACCTCGTGACTGGCTACCTGTTACTGGGAGCGCTTCGCCAGTTTGAACGCCGGTACAAGGTGTAGTGAATTCCATGTTGAATGACATTGTCGCCTCGATGCCATTTCTCTGGCGCGGTTTATTCGTAACGATCGAAGTCTCTGTGCTGGTGATTATTGCGTCGCTTATTGCGGGACTCCTTCTTGGGACAGCCGTTACCTATGGCCCGCGGCCAGCCCGCAGCGCAATCCGTCTGTTTTCAGATGTGATCCGCGGGATTCCCATTCTGGTTCTCATCTTCGCGGTCTACTATGGGTTGCCGGTGGCGGGGCTCAATCTCAATAATTTCATTTCCGCCGTCATAGCCTTGGCACTGTTTTCGACGGCGCAGATTATTGAAATCGCCAGGGGCGCGCTGCAGTCCATCCACCAGGGTCAGACAGAGGCAGCCAAGGCAGTCGGACTTACATTCGCGCAGCGGCTCATTTACGTCATCTTTCCGCAAGCCCTGCGCCGCTTTCTGCCCCCGTGGATCAACAGCGTCACCGATGTGGTCAAGGGCAGCGCTTTGGTCTCTCTGGTGGGTGTGGTCGACTTGATGCTGTCCATCCAACAGGTCATCGGCCGCACGTATGAGCCGATGCCGCTCTATGTTCTTGGTGCCCTGATCTATTTCACCATCAATTATACACTTTCCAGTCTCAGCCGCATATTGGAGTCCCGCTATGCCTATATCCGCGAGTGATGTGACAGC
>JANLYR010000101.1:0-8548 GCA_031365765.1 Hyphomicrobiales bacterium
GATCCGGTTGTTGGTCTCCGCCGCGCCCGAAGCGCGCGAGACCTATGGAGCGGCCCTCACCGTGTTCGGCATGCAGATCGACTAAGACTATTCCCGGGACCATTCGGGATGGCCGATCGCCTGCAGCGCAGCCTCCACATCCCCCGGATTTTCAAATCGGTCGATCGTCACCGCAGTATTCATGCGCTTCAATTCCGACAAGGTCATCCGTGCACGGTCGAGCCCGAGAAACTGCACGGCCTGGTCCAGCCTTTCCGGCATGTGCTCGGGACTATAAGAAATCATCAACCAGCGTTTCGGCCCGCTCGCCGCCAGGCCCAGCATTCGCGCCTCACGGCGTTGCTGCCAGGATACAAAGTCCCGGAACCGCGCGGCATCGAAATTGATTTTCACACCCGACCGGTCGATCTCCCATTGGAAATTCCACATGCCGGTCTGCTCCGCCAGCAGATAAGAAGAAAAAACCGCGAGCAGGTTCGTTCGGCGAAGCAGGATTTTCCTGAACGCGGCATCCTGGCAGACCGCCTCCTGCGCAATGTCGTTCTGGCCATGCAGAATCTTGGCGCCCACGAACGGCCGGCCACTGTTGAGGCTGTAGAGATGGTGGATGAAGGCCACCGGGTCGCGCTCGCGCAGGCTGAGATCGACTTTGTCCCGTACCTCCGCGCGAATATGCCAGTCGAGATTTTCCATTTGGAACGGCTCGCCGTGCATCAGCACATCCGGATGGGAAAGCAGGCTGTCGGTGATGAAGCTGGTTCCGGTCCGGGCCGAACCGACGATCACGAATTTGGTATGCATCAGGGAGGTACTCTAGCGCGCTCGAAGCGTTAGCCAACGAGCTTCAGCAGCGTAAAGCAATCGATGTTCGATCCATCGTGGTTCCAGTCGAGGGGAATTTGTCGCTCGACGGCGAGCCCCTCCTTCGCGGCGTAATGCGTCATCATTGCCGCCGACATGAAATTGCGCCAGTGCGGATTCTTGTGCACATCTCCGCCCGGATTGCCGCTGTAGTTTGAGTGGTGGAGAAACGCGCGGCCGGTGTTGGGCCGCAGCACGCGGCGGATTTCGCCCAGATAGCTGCGAACGATATCCGAATCGAAATGTACCATGGCATCGAAGCAGTAGAACAGGCTGATCGACTGTGCCGCAACCTCGTCCACGGCCGCGCCGTCGTTGCGCAGGCACACAACGCGCGGCTCACCGTCAAATCGGAGGCGGCAGAAGTCGATATTCTCCTCGTTGATATCGATGCAGTAGACCCGCTTGCAGTCCGGCTGTTGCAGCAGTTGATGTGTATTGCGGCCATGGCCCGCCGCCAGATCGACGCAGACTTCGAAATCGCATCCCTGGATGACCGGCCAGATCAGGCTCGCCCAGCGCCGCTCCATGTCGCCTTCGGCCGCATCGTAATAGCGGTCGGCGCTTTTCCAGTCGCGCCCCACATCGGCGGCAAGGCTTGCCAGGGAATCGGCAGAATGGTGTGGGGTCGTCATGATTCTGAAATTCATAGGCCATTGTTGCCCCGATTTGTAGAGAGATTCTTCGCCTGTTTTCACCTGGCGGAAACGATCTGGCTAACGGCACTTCCGCCATATTTCCCGACGTTCGGATTCCTGCGCACATTCCCTGGCGCGCGGCGGAGGGCGTTGGGCGTGTTTTTGTGCGTCATCCAGGTCTGCGGCAGCATTTGCTACCAGCCAGCACCGATGCCAGGTTTCCACCTGGCGTCATGTGGACAACGGCCGAAATGCATCGATCCAGTGCTATTTGATTATTGACCCAGTAAACGCGTCGAGTAATTCGCTGGCGTCGGACGCAAAGTAATCCCGCTTCTCGACCATCAGTCTTCTGATCGTCAGGAAAACCCGATCGAGGTGAACTTTCATTCCAGCCGCGGCGCCGTCAGGATCCCGCATCTTGAGGCCATCGACAATGGCCATGTGCTCGGCAAGGACGATGTCGAGATGATTGGGTGCGGGGAACGCCAGCCGTCTTACTCTGTCGAGCTGGGCCTTTGCCTCGTTCACGATGCGCCAAATTCTGAGCGAGGCACCAAACTCACAGATCATGCTGTGGAAGGCCTCGTCCAGGTCGTAAAATTCGTCGTAGTCGCACAGCGCTGCGAGTCGCCGCTGCTGGTGCATGTTGAAATCGAGTTGGCGCTCAAACGCAGGCGTCATCCGCTGCGCCGCGAGACGGACGACCTTCATTTCCAAAGCATCGCGCACAAGCTGGCCATCGAAGACGGTTTGGAGATCAATCTTCGAAACATATGTGCCGCTATTGGGCACTACGGTGACGAGGTGTTCGCTCCTCAGGCGCAGAAGGGCCTCGCGCAGCGGTGTCCTCGAAATTGAAAGCCGATCGCAAATGACGCGTTCGTTTACCAGGCTGCCGGGAGGAAGCGCCAGCACGATGATGGCCCGGCGCAGCGAATCATAAACCTGGCCGGTCTTGGGCTGCGACAAATCGATCTTTCGGGCCAGAAAATCCGAAATTACCGATATCTCGGTTTCTGCTATGACCAACTCTTCCGCTGTTTTCTTTCTGGGCCTTGGCATCGATTTCACCTTTGCGCGACGATACCCCAATATTTTCAATATTCAATTAGATTGCACGTGTTTCCTGGCATGGTCCCGCGACCTCGTGCAAAAGTTTGGCGGATTGGAGGGTTTGACAACTGGAAAAAACCAATATACTGGTTTCCTATAATCAACGCAATAGACTGCAATCTGTCGGTCAACGACTCTGGTCATGCAGCGCAACCGGGAGGAGGAGATTCTAATGGCTTTTCAAGCCATCGCGACGCCGCGCGGTCTGCATAACCTCAGCCGTTTTCCGGCGGCATTCTCTTCCCGCGAGTTTCTATTGGTGGCGATCAATGCCGCAATTTTTGCCGCTCTCGCCTTCATGCGGCCGGACGTTTTTCCGACATGGACCAATATCAAGGCCGTGCTGTCGCTCATGTCGTACGATCTGCTGCTTGCAGTGGCGATGACGATCGTTCTAATCGTGCGCGGACTGGACCTCTCCGTAGGTTCGGTCCTTGCTTTGTCTTCAGTCGTCATGGCGATGTTGATGCGCGATCAGTATCCGATCGTTCCATCGCTTGTTGTCGGCCTGATCACGGCTCTTGCTTGCGGACTGGTCAACGGGCTTCTCATCGCCAAGGCCCGTCTTCTGCCCTTCCTGGTGACGCTCGGCATGATGTCGGTGGCGCGGGGTATCGCAACCCTGCTGACCACGGGCCAATACATCAGTTTTCCGAAGGCGGAACGCTGGTTCACCAGGTTCGGGCGTTTCGAGTTCCGCGTTTCGATTGGCGACGGCGTTTACGGCATTCCCCTGCCTTTGCTCATAACGCTCGCCGTCATCGCCTTTTTTGCCGTCGCTCTGGCGTATTGGACGCCGCTGCGAAAGATTTTCTACGTCGGTGAGAGCCCTGAAGCGGCACGCCTGTCGGGCATCAAGGTCGAGCGGCTGACGATCACCGTTTATCTCCTTTCGGCCTTCTTCGTCTGGGTTGCCGCCGTTCTCATGACCTCCGCCAATAAGATTGGCTACGCCAATTACGGCATTGGCGCGGAGCTGCGGGCATTGGCGGCTGCCGTCGTCGGGGGAGCAAGCATGGCGGGCGGCTCCGGCAGCATTTTCGGAACTTTTCTAGGCGTCCTCATGCTGGCGCTGATCGGCAACGGCTTTGTGCTTCTGAATGGAAATCCGAATTGGCAACAAGCAACCGTGGGGATAGTGCTCATCGCGGCTGTCGGCTTCGATGCCGCGCGGACCTACAGGAGCCGGCGATGAACGCCCTTCTTGAAGTCCGTAACCTTTCGAAAAGCTTTCACACCAACAAGGTTTTGCGTTCAGTCGACTTCGAAGTCCGGCAGGGCGAGGTGCACGCGCTGATCGGGGAGAATGGTGCCGGGAAGTCGACGCTCGTCAACATCATCGCGGGCATCCACAGCCGTACCGAGGGCAGCATAGTTTTCAACGGCCATGAAGTCCGGTTCACCCATCCGCTGGACGCCATGAAGGCGGGCATAAGCTTGATGCACCAGGAATTGAGCCTGGTTCCGAATGCGAGCGTTTCGGAAAATATCTATCTCCGGCGTGAGAAGACCAATGCGCTGGGCCTGAACGATTGGCGGGCCATGCACCGGGAGGCCGAGAGAGTTTTCGCACGGATCGGCATTGATATCGATCCGCGAGCGCTGGTCGGCACGCTTTCGGTCGGAATGCAGCAGCTCGTCGAATTGGCCAAAGCGATTGCCCTGGAAGCAAAGCTCGTCATCATGGACGAACCGACGTCGTCGCTGTCCGAAAAGGAAACGGCGGAGTTCTTCAAAGTGATGCGCGAGCTGAAGTCGCAAGGCATCAGCATCATCTTCATCTCGCATAAGTTGTCCGAACTTTTCGAAGTGTCCGATCGCATCACGGTGCTACGTGACGGCCAGCATATTTCCACGAATAATATTGGAGACGTCACCGCCAACGATATCATCCGGGACATGGTCGGCCGCCATCTCGGCGATCTCTATCCGCCCCGTTCGACGAACATCGGCGAGGTGGTCTTTTCTTGTCGCGACCTTTCACGCTACGGCGCCGTTCGACCTGTCAGCTTTGAGGTGCGCAAAGGCGAGATCGTCGGCGTTTCGGGGCTCGTCGGCGCTGGGCGCACTGAAGCGATGCGTGCCCTTGTCAACGCCGACGTGCGCTCGTCAGGGACGTTTTCGATCGACGGGAAGGACATAAAGATCGGCGACCCCGGTGAGGCACTTTCGCGTGGGATCGTCTACCTTTCCGAAGACCGCAGGAGCAGCGGTTTGTTCCTTGCATTCGACGTGGCTGAAAATATCGGGGCCGCAACGCTCGACCGGTACACCAACGCTGCCGGGTTCTTCCGGCGGTCTTCGCTGCGCGAGAAGGCCCGAAACTTTATCGCCAAACTGGACATCAGGCCGCCGGACAATACCGCTCTAGTAGTAACGCTGTCGGGCGGCAACCAGCAAAAAGTCCTGCTCGCCAAAGCGCTCGATGCGGAACCGAAGATCCTCATCGTCGACGAGCCGACACGCGGCGTAGATGTTGGCGCCAAGGCGCTGATCCACGCGCAGTTACGCGCCCTCGCGGAGACCGGGATCGGCGTCGTCGTCATTTCCTCCGAAATGCCCGAGGTGATCGGCATGGCCGATCGCATTCTCGTTTTCCGAAATGGTGGCATTTCCGCCGAACTCGACAACCGCGCCGGAGACGTGACCCAGGAATTGGTCATGACCCATGCGGTCATCCACTGAGGCATGGCAATGAGCGAAGCCCAGCGCAATCCAATCAAGAACATTGTCCTCATCCAGTATGCCGGACTGTCGATGGTTACTCTTGCCGTCCTCTTCGGCGTCCAACTCGCCTTCGGCAACATGTTAACGGCGGCTAATTTCGAAGTGATGGCCATGAACGTCGTCTTCGAGGGAATCATGGCCCTTGGGATGACGTTCGTGATCTTGATGGGCGGCATCGATCTGTCGGTGGCATCGGTCTTTGCCTTCGCCGAGATCATAGTCGCAAAGCTGATGATTCAGGCCGACCTTCCTGTCCTTCCGTCGGTTCTCATTACGCTTATGGCCTTGTGCGGTGATCGGCGCTCTCAACGGCACCTTGATCGTCCTTTTTCGGGTTCACCCGCTGATCATTACGATGGGAACGCTGTTGACCATTCGGGGTATCAACCTGGCAATCACTGACGGCCAGGCGATCTCGGGCTTCTCCGATGTTTATCTCTACCTTGGTCAGGGCAAAATATTCGGCATAAATGTGCCGATCATCTTCTTCCTTGTCGCCGCGCTGGTGCTCGGGGTGCTCCTCTCGCAGCATCGTTTTTTCCGCCAGTTGTATTTTATCGGCGGCGGGGAGCGCGCTGCGGCTCTGTCCGGCGTCAATGTCGTTAGGGTAAAGATCATCATCTACACGCTTTCGGCCACCCTTGCCGGATGCGCCGGAGTTATGGCTGCTGCCAAATATGGCGCAGCGCATTGGGGACACGGAAATCTGGCCGAACTTAAGGCCATCGCTGCCGTTGCTATTGGTGGAGCCAACATCAATGGCGGCAGCGGAACCATCGGGGGAACCGTCCTCGGGGTCATCTTCCTGGCTGTTATTCACAACGCTTTCGTCACCTCGGCGGTCAACCCGTTTTGGTACGACGTCGTCAACGGCCTGATGCTCCTTGTGGCGGTTCTCCTGAGCAGGTTCATCGCGCTCCGGAACCAGCGAGCAGTTCTCTCGCTGAAGCAAAGCAAGATGGACAATATCGAAGCCACACAACGTTCATTAATGGGAGAAAGAGACTATGAAAGTGCTTAAGAGGACAATGACGGCAGCAACCATCTCCATGGTTATGGCAATGGGCGCCTGGCCGGTGCTGGCCCAAGATGCAAAGGAACACTACGGTATGGTGGTGTTTCTGAAAGGCTCCGAGTTCTTCAATTGGTCATATGCTGGGTTCCAGGACGCCGCGAAAACCGTCGGCGCAACCACCGAGCTTCAGGGACCAGCCGACTGGGACGCTTCCGCTGAATCGCGTGCCGTCGACCAGCTTGTCGCTAAGGGAGTGAAGGGTATTGCCGTCACGGCGGGCGATGCCGATACGCTTGTCACCGCAGTCGACAACAGCATCAAAGCTGGTGTTCCGATCCTGACATTCGACTCGGATTCTCCGAAGTCGAAACGGTTGCTCTTCGTTGGGACGAATAACTACAACGCCGGCTTTGCGGCGGGCAAGGCGATTGGCGAGAAGATCGGTGACAAGGCCCGTGTTGGCGTTTCGCTCATCCCCGGCCTCGATTCGATCACGCATCGACTGGAAGGCTTCAAGGCGGGTCTGGCTTCCGTGGCACCGGGCGCCAAGATTGTGACGACTGTCAATGATGAGGGCGACCTGCAAAAGGCGGAAACTGTCAACACGGCGATGTTGCAGGCCAACCCGGAGATCAACGTGATCTTCTGCGCCCACGGCAATCCGGGCACCGGCGCATTGGCGGCAACCCGCAATGTCGGTCGTGACCAGGGTGACAACAAGGTCAGCGTCCTTGCATGGTCGATCGACGTGCCGATCCTGCAGGGGGTTGAGGATGACGAGTACTTCGGAACGGTTGCCCAGAACCCTTACATGATGGGCGTCCAGTCGTTCTGGCAACTCTGGTCGGCTGCTCACAAGACGCAATTCGATTCGATGACGAACCCCGGCTTTGGTCAGGTTCCGACCGCCGATATCGATACCGGCGTGAAGATCCTCACCAAGGGTGATACGGCCACCATCGGCGCCCTGTCGACACCTCCGCAACTCTGATTTCGGTCCACGTGGAGACCGCGGATTGAGTTCGCGGTCTCCGTTTCCCCCAATAATATGCGAGAAAGCAATTCCCATGACCGTTCCACGGCCAACCGATCTCAGGGGAAAGAACGCCGCGATAACCGGGGCGTTTGGTGCGATCGGGAAGGCGATCACGGAAGCGCTGATTGCACGTGGAATCCACACCATCCTGCTGGACCTGGCCGATCCACCGGAAGAGTTAAGAGCCAGCCCCGCAGTAACCTGTTTCAAGGTCGATCTCGCAGATCGATATGCCGTTGCCCAGACGGCCAAGGCAATCACGGCCCGGTTCGGGGCGATAGACATCCTGATCAACAATGCCGGAATTCTTTCCAACCACAAAGCGGCCGATACGACGATGGAAGAGTGGCGAAAGGTTCATGCTGTGAATGTCGATTCAGCATTTCTACTGTCACAGGCATTCCTGCCTGGCATGCGCGAACAACGTTGGGGACGTGTCGTCAATATCTCGTCCTACGCTGCCAAATCCGGTGGACTGACCGCCGGCACCGCCTACTCGGTTTCCAAGAGCGCAATGATCGGCCTCACCTTCTCGATCGCGCGCGAGACGGCGGGTGAAGGCATAACATCAAATGCCATCGCTCCAGCCTACGTTATGTCACCGATGATTTCGGAGCAGCTCAGCGAAGAGCAACGCCGGCGGCAATTGTCACAAATACCTGTCGGTCGCTTCTGCGAACCGGATGAAGTTGCCCACACCGTTGACTTTTTGATTTCGCCGCTGGCAGGCTTCATCACTGGCGAAGTGGTTGATATGAATGGCGGACTGCACTTTGATTAAGCGAGCGATGAATACAAGCGGCTGCACTCTGAGGTGTGGACGAGCGTTCTCCGCACAGCGGCGACTATTCCTCGACGACAGCCTGCGCGCACACCGATCTGTCGCGTTTTTACGAAGAATGATTTGCGGCCTGAACTGACTGTCGCAGCCATTTTTTGGCGCACCCGACAGGATTCGAACCTGTGACCTCTGCCTTCGGAGGGCAGCACTCTATCCAGCTGAGCTACGGGTGCAGCGTCAGGGGTTCCTATACTCGATTGTCCCGGGGCAGCGCAATGGCTTGCGGATTCCCACGGCAACAGCAAATGCGGGGGCTGAGGATCGACCTGCTCCCGGCCTCCAGCTTGATGATTCGACAACCGGGCTCAACCTTT
>JANLYR010000147.1:0-29075 GCA_031365765.1 Hyphomicrobiales bacterium
TCCCTTCGCCCGCTCCAGAATCTCATCAGGACCCCATAGATAGATGACTTTTCAGGGCGCGGAAAAACCCTGTCGATAGCCCGGCGTGTCCTGCGTGAAGAGATTGTTCAATGCCTGCACCACCAGATCCATGCGGAAAGCGGGAGCGATCTTTTCAAACTTGCAGGCCGACAAAATCTGGTCGCCGATAAATTTCGGCTGATAGCTGGCCAGCGGAAAATCGTTGTTCACCGTCAACGCCTTCACCACGAAATCGATGATCTCATCGGTTGCCGCCAGGCCCAGCGCTTTCGACACGATCTTGAAAATGTCGCGGAACTCCTGGGGACTGGGGCCGCTCACTTCGAGCTTGTAGGGAATGCGCCGGAGGAATGCCGGATCCATGAGGTCGGCTGGAGACAGGTTGGTAGAGAAGATCACCAGTTCATCGAAGGGCAGCGCGAAACTCTTGCCGGTATGAAGCTTGAGATATTCGGTCCGGCTTTCGAGCGGCACGATCCAGCGATTGAGGAGTGCTGCGGGGCTGACGATCTGACGGCCGAAATCGTCGATCACAAAAATCCCGCCGAAGGCTTTCACATGCAGCGGCGCCTCGTAGAACCTCGCATTGGAGTTGAAGCTCAGGTCAAGCATTTCCAGCGTCAGCTCGCCGCCGGTCACGATGAAGGGGCGCTGGCAGGGTATCCAGCGGCTGTCGATATCCTCGCGCCGGACCGCCGTGCCCTTGGTCACGATGTCGGTATTGCGCTGTGCGGTCTTGTGAATGCCGGCATCGAACACCTTGATGATCTGGCCTTCGACCTCGAAGCAATAGGGAACGTAAATGATGTCCTTGAAGGCGTTGCCGATCCGCTCGGCAATCGAGGTCTTGCCGTTGCCGGGGGGACCGTAAAGCAGGATCGAGCGGCCCGAGTTGATGGCGGGGCCGATCTGATGGACAAACTGCTCCGAGATGATGAGATTGGCGAAAGCCTGGTCGACGGAGGCCCGGTCAACCCGCTCATTGGTGATGCGCTGCCGCTCGATGCGGTCGGTGTAGTCGACGAGTGAAACGGGTGCGGGGCCCACATACTGGTTCTGCGCCATGGCATCCATGGCCCAATGCTTGCCCTTTTCGGACAGCACGTAGCGGAGTTCGGACATTGCCAGCGTCCCCGCCGCACCCAGCACGTCCAGCAGTTTCCGTTCCTGCGCCTGAAGGATCAGCGACTGGATGATGCGCTGGGGCAGTTTCAGGAAATCGGCCATCAGTGATGGCGTTTCGGCGTTGCCGGCATAGATCGCCTTGATCAGCAGGTTGAGCAGATCGGCGAGCGACAGACCGGTGTCGGCAAGGGACCGCGGCGATTGCGGCGCGCTGTTCATGACGGACACCAGATCTTCCGTCTTCAGTTTGCCAAGCTCTACGAGCGCATCGCCCAGCCTGCCGCCATTCTGCTTCTGGTAGCCGAGCGCCGCCGCGACATCGACGGGAGTGACAAGGCCATGGGCCACCAGTATGTCGCCAAGAAACATTTCGGCACCGCGCTCGTTTGCAGATTAATTCAAGAACGGTGCACTTCTCGTAATGGTTGCAGCAACAACGTAAACCACTCAACCATCGGCAAGTATGCTTAACCGATATTTACAGTGCCGACCCTATGCGAAACGGATTAAAAAAGCGGCTTCAGTCACGACAGAATCTTACGAATTGCCTCTGTCCAACCCGCATATTTCCTTTGGCGGGTTACCGCGTCCATCCTGGGGGTGAAACGTTTCTCCCGTTTCCAGCTTTTAGCAAATTTTTCCGGGCCCGGCAGCAGGCCCGCCTGCAGGCCAGCGAGATAGGCGGCGCCCAAAGCAGTTGTCTCCAATACCGCAGGCCGGTCAACAGGCGCGTCGAGAATGTCGGCGAGGCGCTGCATCGTCCAGTCGGATGCGGTCATTCCCCCGTCGACGCGCAGGATCGTGCGCCCCGTTGTTCCCCAATCGCGCCGCATGGCCTCAAGAAGGTCGCGGGTCTGATAGCAGACCGCTTCCAGTGCCGCCCGGGCGATCTCGGCCGCCGTCGTTGCCCGCGTCAGGCCGAACAATGCGCCCCGGACATCGGCGTTCCAATGCGGCGCGCCCAACCCCACAAAGGCCGGAACAAAATAGACATCCTGTCCGTCATCGGCGGTTTTCGCCAAGGCGCCGGTCTCGCTGGCCTTCCTTACAATCTTCAGCCCATCGCGAAGCCATTGCACCGCCGCACCGGCGATGAAGATCGAACCTTCCAACGCATAGGTTCGCTTGCCGTCCAACTGATAGGCTACGGTAGTGAGCATGCGGTTGTGCGAAACGACCGGGGTTAAACCTGTATTGAGAAGCGCGAAGCAACCGGTGCCATAGGTCGATTTCATCATGCCCGGTTCAAAACAGGCCTGGCCGATGGTCGCTGCCTGCTGGTCGCCGGCAACACCGCAGATCGGAATCGCCGCGCCAAACAGGGCAGGATCGGTGACCCCATAGTCCGCGGCGCAGTCCTTCACTTCGGGAAGAATGGCGCGCGGAACGCCGAACATGGCCAGTAGTTCCTCATCCCAGGTGCCATCGTGAATATTGTAGAGAAGTGTCCGCGACGCATTAGTGGCGTCGGTTGCGTGCAACATGCCGCCGGTGAGGCGCCAGATGAGGAAACTGTCGATGGTGCCGAAACACAATTCTCCCCGCTTGGCACGGCGACGCGCACCCTTCACATTATCGAGGAGCCAAGCGATTTTAGTTCCCGAGAAATAGGGATCGAGCAGCAAGCCGGTCTTTGCTTTAACCTTGATCTCGTGCCCCTCAGCCTTCAGCCTCGCGCAGACATCGGCGGTGCGCCGGTCCTGCCAGACGATAGCGCGGTGGATAAGCTTGCCCGTCTTGCGATCCCACATCACCACGGTCTCGCGTTGGTTGGTGATGCCGATGGCGCGGATCGCGGCCGCTTTCACCTTTGCCTTCCTCATTGCCGAACGGCAGGTGGCGAGAACGGTTTTCCAGATCTCCTCGGCGTCATGCTCGACCCAGCCGGATGCCGGAAAATACTGCTTGAACTCCATCTGGTTCGAGGCCACGGGCCTCAGTTTCGCGTCGAATACCATGGCGCGGGTTGAGGTCGTGCCCTGATCGATGGCGAGGATCATGTCACTGCCCCGCGCTCACGCGCTCGGGCCCGCATCTCGGGCCATATAGGCGCGAAACGCAGACTGTTCGGTGGGAGACAGATGGAGGCCCAGTTTGGAGCGGCGCCACAGGATGTCATCGGCCGTGATCGCCCATTCGCGCGATTTGAGATAGTCGATCTCGCGTTCGGACAGCGGTCCGAAACTCTGCCCGAGGTCCTTGGCGAAACGGGCGCCGTCGAGCATCTTGTCGGCGAGCGTGCCATAGGCGCGGAACAACCTGTTCGCACTGCGCAGACCGAGAAACGCGTACTTGCGTTGCAGGTCTGCAACGTGCGCCGAAACCTGGTCATGGGCAAAATCGCCGCCGGGAAGCGCCGCCGATGCCGTCCATGATTTACCCACCTTCGGAAAATACGAACCGAACTTCTCCATCACCGCTTCGGCGAGCGTTCGGAAGGTGGTTATCTTGCCGCCGAACACCGAAAGCAAGGGGGCCGCGCCATCGGCTGCGTCGAGCTTCAGCACATAGTTGCGTGTTGCTTCCTGCGCCGTGCTAGCCCCATCGTCGAACAGTGGTCTGATCCCCGAATAGGACCAACGCACTTGCTGGCGCGTCAAGGGTTGGCGGAAATACTCGCTCACCGCCGACAATAAATAGTCGATTTCGCTTTCGGAAATCTGGGGTTTGTCGGGGGGGCCGGCGTAATCCTCGTCTGTCGTGCCGATCAACGTGAAGTTCTGCTCGTAGGGGATTGCAAAGCAGATGCGGCCATCGGCATTCTGAAAAATATAACAGCGGTCGTGATCATAGAGCCGGTCGACCACGATATGACTGCCCTTCACCAGCCTGATCCGGTCTGGCGCATTGTTCCCGATGACATGGCCCAGCACTTCGCTGACCCAAGGACCGGCGGCGTTGACCAATGCCCGCGCCCGGATTGTCTCCTCGCGGCCTTGGCTGCCGAGTGTGACATCCCACATCCCTCCGGACCGCCGGGCGGACTTGCATTTTGTCCGTGTACGGATATCGGCGCCACGATTGGCGGCATCCCTCGCATTGAGCACGACAAGCCGGGCATCCTCGACCCAGCAATCGGAATATTCATATCCGCGGGTGAATTCCGGCCGAAGCGGCTCTCCGGTTACGTCGGTCGTGAGATCGACGCTGCGGGTGGGCGGCAGGATCGTGCGTCCTCCCAGATGATCATAAAGAAAAAGACCAAGACGGATCAGTGGCCAAGGCCGCAAGCCCCGGTGATGCGGCAGTACAAACCGCAACGGCCAAATGATGTGTGGCGCGGCGCGCAGCAGCACCTCGCGTTCGATCAGTGCTTCGCGCACCAGGCGAAATTCATAGTGTTCGAGATAACGCAATCCCCCGTGGATGAGCTTGGTTGAGGCGGACGACGTGCCTTCGGCCAGATCGCCCTGCTCGGCCAGCAGCA
Organism: Hyphomicrobiales bacterium; assembly: GCA_031365765.1. Lineage (GTDB taxonomy): Bacteria > Pseudomonadota > Alphaproteobacteria > Rhizobiales > Aestuariivirgaceae > Aestuariivirga. The sequence continues at coordinate 4,574 of JANLYR010000147.1, forward strand.
CCTTGAGGCCGCGGCCAGCAGCATCACGCGCGATACCACAGCCATTGACGCCGCCACCGATCACCACAAGGTCATGGATCATGCGGCATCCGCAGAAAACTCGCTGTCGCCGGCTCCGGCGATTTCCAGCTGCACGTCATTGTGGCGGCAGATTTCGATAATGGATTCGGGCGGCGGCCGGTCGGTCACGAAGATATCGACTTCTTTCAAATGGGCGATGCGGACAGGTGCCGAACGCGAAAACTTCATGCCGTCCGAAACCAGCATCACGTTGCGGGCGTTGTGAAGGATGGCCTGCGCGGCTCGCACCTCGCGGTAATCGAAATCCAGCATGGCGCCGTCGTCATCGATGGCGGAGACCCCCATCACCGCGTGGTCCACCTTGAACTGCCCAATGAAGTCCGCAGCCGCTTCGCCGACAATCCCTCCGTCGGAGCGGCGAAGCACGCCGCCCGCCACGATCACGTCGATCTTCGGGCATGGCATCAGGGTCGATGCCACATGGATATTGTTGGTGATGACCAGCAGGCCCTCGTGATGGATCAACGCGCGCGCGACTTCTTCGGTGGTTGTGCCGATATTGATGAACAGCGAGCAGTTGTTGGGAATGAGGGACGCGGCGCGTTGGCCGATCACCTGCTTTTCGCGCGCCGCGATGATGCGTCTCGCCTCGTAGGCGACATTCTCCACCCCCGACGACAGCATCGCGCCGCCATGGGTGCGGGCAAGAAATCTGCCGTCGCAAAGCTCGTTCAAATCCCGCCTTATGGTCTGCGGCGTCACATCGAAACGCGCTGCCAGATCATCGACCTGCAGCGTGCCAAGCTGACGGGCGAGAGACATGATCTGATGCTGACGCGGACTGAGCGCGGTCATGGCGTGGGCGTTCCTTTGTCATGTCATGTTTTCATTTTTTTTCGTAATTGGCAAGAAAAGACAAAAATATTTTCGTTCCTTACCATTGACGTTCGTTTTTTTTCGTTTGATAGTAAGGTCAGGCTCCAGAAAGGTGCCACATCGCTAGGGAGGATTTTCTCGATGAAAAGGATGCTTTTCGCAACGGCAGCGGCCGTGGCGCTCATCGCTTCCGCCGGTCCGGGACTTGCGGATACGGCGGCGGCGCAGAAATGGATCGACAGCGAATTCCAGCCTTCGACCCTGTCGAAGGAAGACCAGTTGAAGGAAATGGAGTGGTTCATCAAGGCGGCTGAGCCTTACAAGGGCATGGAAATCAATGCTCTCTCGGAAGGAATTCCGACCCACACCTATGAGTCGACCGTCCTCACCAAGGCCTTCGAGGAAATCACCGGCATCAAGGTCAATCACCAGATTCTGGGCGAAGGCGAAGTCGTCCAGGCCGTCCAGACGCAGATGCAGACCAATCGCAACCTCTACGACATCTATGTCAACGACTCGGACCTGATCGGCACGCATTCACGCCTGCAGCAGGCCGTGAACCTGACCGACTGGATGGCCGGCGAAGGCAAGGACGTGACCAATCCCGGCCTCGACCTCGACGATTTCATCGGCAAGCAATTTACCACTGGCTTCGATGGCAAGCTCTATCAGCTTCCCGACCAGCAGTTCGCCAACCTCTACTGGTTCCGCAAGGACTGGTTCGACAAGCCGGAGCTCAAGGAAAAATTCAAGGCCAAGTACGGTTACGATCTGGGCGTTCCGATCAACTGGTCGGCCTATGAGGACATCGCGCAGTTCTTTACCGACGATGTGAAGGAAATCGACGGCGTCAAGATCTACGGTCACATGGATTACGGCAAGCGCGCTCCCGATCTCGGCTGGCGCATGACGGACGCCTGGCTGTCGATGGCGGGTGCCGGATCGGCCGGCGAGCCTAACGGCGTGCCGATCGACGAATGGGGCATCCGGATGGAGAAGGGTTCATGCAACCCGGCCGGCGCCTCGGTCACCCGCGGTGGAGAAACCAACGGACCGGCCTCGGTTTATGCCATCGCCAAGTGGGACGAGTGGCTGCGCAAATACGCACCTCCAGGTGCGGCCGACTACGACTTCTACCAGTCGCTGCCGGCGCTGGCGCAGGGCAACGTCGCCCAGCAGATCTTCTGGTACACGGCCTTCACCGCCTCGATGGTGGCGCCGAAATCGGAAGGCAACAACACCGTCGACGATCAGGGTATGCCGCTGTGGCGCATGGCCCCCTCGCCCCATGGCGTCTATTACAAGAAAGGCCAGAAGGTCGGCTACCAGGACGTGGGGTCGTGGACCATCCTGAAATCGACCCCAACGGACCGCGCCAAGGCCGCCTGGCTTTATGCGCAGTTCGCGGTGTCCAAGACGGTCGATGTGAAGAAAAGCCAGGTCGGTCTCACCTTCATTCGCGACTCCACGGCCAATCATGAGTCGTTCACGGAGCGCGCGCCCAAGCTTGGCGGTCTGGTCGAATTCTACCGTTCGCCTGACCGCGTGCGCTGGTCGCCCACGGGCATCAACGTTCCGGATTATCCGAAGCTGGCACAGCTCTGGTGGCAGCAGATCGGTGACGTGAACTCCGGCGCCTTCACGCCGCAGCAAGCGATGGACCGTCTCGCCGGCGAGATGGACCAGATCATGGGCCGCATGCAGGCGGCCGATGAAGCCAACAAGACCTATGGCGGTTGCGGTCCTCGCCTCAACAAGGAAAAAGATGCGGCCGAATGGCTTGGCAAGCCCGATGGTCCCAAGGCCAAGATCGAGAACGAGAAGGAACAAGGCCAGACGATGGCCTATGAAGACATCATCAAGCAATGGGCTAAGAAGTAAGCTCGAACGCCGGGGCGCGCCGCTTAGCGCGAGTGCGCGCGCCCCGCACTTTCACTCATAGCGCCGGACATTTCGAGCCGGGAAAGCATCCAAGCCGCATGTCGCTTGAACTGCAAAGCATCACCAAGCAAGTGGGCGCCGATACACACATCCACCCGACATCGCTGGTTCTCGAACCTGGAACATTCAACGTCCTGCTGGGCACGACGCTTTCGGGAAAGACGACGCTGCTGCAGCTGATGGCCGGCATACAGAAGCCGTCATCGGGCAAAATCCTGTTCCGCGGCAAGGATGTTACCGGCGTTGCCGTGCAAAAGCGAAATGCTTCGATGGTGTACCAGCAGTTCATCAACTATCCGAATTTCAACGTCTACGATAATATCGCCTCGCCCTTGCGCGTGGCTGGCATGAGCGCCGCCGAGATCGACAAACGGGTGGGGCGTGCCGCCGAAATCCTCAGACTCACGCCGATGCTCAAGCGCCGGCCCAGCGAACTTTCCGGAGGCCAGCAGCAGCGGACCGCCATCGCCCGCGCCATCGTCAAGGACAGCGACCTGATCCTGCTCGACGAGCCGCTCGCCAATCTCGACTACAAGCTGCGCGAGGAAATGCGCGACGAATTGCCGAAGCTGTTCGCAGGCCGCAACGCCGTCGTGGTCTATGCAACGACTGAGCCGTCCGAGGCGCTGCTGTTCGGCGGCAACACCGCGACGCTGCATGAAGGCCACGTCACGCAGTTCGGCCCGACGGGCGATGTCTATCGCCGACCGTACAATGTGTTGACCGCGCGAGTGTTTTCGGACCCACCCATCAATGTCGCCAAGGTGACTAAACGCGGCGACGAAATCGTTCTCTCCAACACCATCCGCTGGAAAGCTGGCAAGGGCCTGTCGCATATCGCCGACGGTGAGTATTCCATCGGCATCCGGCCGCACCACATTTCGCCGCATCCGCAGGGAAAAGAAACCGTCGAGGTTCAGGGACGCGTGCTGGTGACCGAACTTTCCGGCTCTGAAAGCGTCGTGCATTTCGACATGAACGGGCAAACCTGGGTGTCGCAATCGCACGGCATCCATCCTTTCAAGGTGGGCTCGAACGCAACGCTCCATGCCGATGTCGGGCAAGGCCTCTATTTCGGTCGAAACGGCGAGCGGGTGACGTAATGGCCAAGATCACGCTCGACAACATCCGTCACAGTTACTATCCGAACCCACAGCGCGACGAGGATTTCGCGTTGAAGCGCGTGGCGCTCGACTGGGCCGACGGCGGGGCTTATGCGCTGCTCGGACCCTCGGGTTGCGGCAAGACCACTTTGCTCAATCTCATTTCAGGGCTGCTGGTGCCAACCGAAGGCCGCATCCTGTTCGACGGCAAGGATGTCTCCACCGCCTCTCCCGAAGAGCGAAACATCGCCCAGGTATTCCAGTTTCCCGTCATCTACGACACCATGTCGGTTTACGACAATCTCGCCTTCCCGCTCCGCAACCGGCGCGTCCCCGAAGCCGAGATCGACAAACGGGTACGCGAGATCGCCGAGATGCTGGAGCTCACGGCGACGCTGCGCAACCGCGCTTCGGGACTGACAGCCGACGGCAAGCAGAAGATTTCGCTGGGGCGAGGTCTCGTCCGCTCCGACGTCAATGTCATCATGTTCGATGAACCTCTCACCGTCATCGATCCGCATCTCAAATGGCAACTCCGTTCAAAGCTCAAGGAGCTGCATCAGAAAATCCGCCGGACCATGATCTACGTGACGCATGACCAGACCGAGGCGCTGACCTTCGCCGATCAGGTGGTGGTTATGAACAACGGCGAGGTGGTGCAGACCGGCACGCCGGTTGAACTGTTCGAACGTCCCATGCACACCTTCGTCGGTCATTTCATCGGTTCGCCGGGGATGAACCTGCTGCCCTGCGAGGTGAAGAACGGCCAAGCGAGCGTCGCCGGAACCGTCATCAAGGCAGCCAACGCCGCTTCGGTCAAAGAGGAAGGTGGTAGGCTGGAGATCGGCGTCAGGCCGGAATTCGTTGCTTTCGCCAAAACAGGGCTTGCGGTCGATATCGTCAAGGTTTCCGATGCCGGGCGCTTTCGCATTGTCGAAACGCGCAATAATGGAAAAAGCATCAAGCTTCTGGTCAAGGAAGGCGACGCCATTCCGGAAGGCTCGGCCCATCTCGGATTCGATCCGGCCCATACGCAGGTTTACCGCGACGGCTGGATGGTGGGAGCGCGGCCGTGAACAAGACCGTCAACCAGAAGGCGTGGTTCTTCGTTCTGCCCGTGTTTCTGATGGTGGCCTTCAACGCCCTCATCCCGCTGATGACAGTCGTCAACTATTCGGTTCAGGAAAGCTTCGGCAACAACGAGTTCTTCTGGTCCGGCGTGCAGTGGTTCGAGCAGGTGCTGCATTCGGAGCGGTTCCATGCGGCACTGTTGCGGCAGATCCTGTTCACCGGACTGGTCCTCTTGATCGAGATTCCACTAGGCCTGGTGATTGCGCTTGCCATGCCGCGCAGCGGTCCGTGGGTATCGGTGTGCTTGGTCTTGATGGCATTGCCGCTACTCATTCCGTGGAACGTGGTGGGCGCCATGTGGAACATTTTTGCACTGCCCGACATCGGTTTTCTCGGCAAACTGATCAATGGAATGGGCATTCCCTACAACTATACACGCCAGCCCATCAGCGCCTGGTTCACCACCGTCTTGATGGATGTGTGGCACTGGACCTCGCTCGTCGTGCTCTTGTGCTATGCCGGGCTGGTGTCGATTCCCGACGCCTACTACCAGGCGGCGAAAGTGGATGGTGCCCGGCCATGGGCGGTGTTCCGCCATATCCAGCTGCCAAAGCTCAAGCACGTTCTGACCATCGCCATCCTGCTCCGCTTCATGGACAGCTTCATGATTTATTCGGAAGTGGTGGTGTTGACCGGCGGCGGACCCGGCAACTCGACAACGTTCCTCTCGATCGATCTCGTCAAGATGGCGATTGGGCAGTTCGATCTTGGCCCCGCCGCCGCCATGTCGATTGTGTATTTCCTGATCATCCTGCTGGCGAGCTGGCTGTTCTTCACCCTGATGATGAAAGACGAGGGCCGCTGATGCGCAAACGCACTATCGTCCCCATCGTCTACATCGTGTTCCTGATGCTGCCGATTTACTGGCTGCTCAATATGTCGTTCAAGACGACGAACGAGATTCTTGGCGGTTTCACGCTCTATCCGAAACAATTCACGTTCGGCAATTACGCCACGATCTTCACCGATCCAAGCTGGTACATGGGCTATGTGAATTCGATCACCTATGTGGCGATGAACACAGTGCTGTCGGTGGCGGTGGCGTTGCCCGCGGCCTATGCCTTCTCGCGCTACCGCTTTCTCGGTGACAAGCATCTGTTCTTCTGGCTCCTGTCCAACCGCATGGCGCCGCCCGCCGTGTTCGTGCTGCCGTTTCTTCAACTCTATTCGTCGGTCGGGCTGTTCGACACGCATCTCGCGGTGGCGCTGGCACATACCTTGTTCAACATTCCGCTGGCGGTGTGGATTCTCGAAGGCTTCATGTCGGGGGTGCCGAAGGAACTGGACGAGACCGCCTATGTCGACGGTTATTCCTTCTGGGGCTTCTTCCTCAAAATTTTCGTACCCACCATTGCGGCGGGGATCGGCGTCGCCGCGTTCTTCTGTTTCATGTTCTCCTGGGTCGAATTGCTGCTGGCCAAGAATCTCACCGCCGTCGCGGCCAAGCCCATCGCCGCCGCAATGACCAAGACGGCCAGTACGTCGGGCTATGAACTTGGACTTCTTGCTGCCGCAGGCGTGTTGACTATCGTGCCTGGCGCGTTCGTCATTTATTTCGTGCGCAACTATATCGCCAAGGGCTTTGCCCTCGGACGCGTCTGACGGAGTTAGGGATCATGGAAGGAACAGCGGGTCTTTCTTGGATGGCGTGGACGTGGCCAACCGCCGCGTTCTTTATCTTCGTTTTCATGGCCATCGGCGCCATGGGTGTGTGGGAATATTATGTGCCGGGCGGCAGCCCCCGGCGCGGCATCTTCCATCTCGACACGACGCGTGGCGACCGGTTGTTCATCACGCTGCTCGGCAGCGCCTTCATCTTCCTTGGATGGCTTGGGTTTTATGGCGTTCCGTTATGGGGAGGCCTGGTGCTGTCGCTCATCTGGGGATTTATCGTTTTCCGGTGGGTTTGATCGCGCGTTGGACTCTGGCATTCGCACGGCATACAATTTCAGGGATGTCTCGGAGAGCACATGCGGCATTGGTGATTTTCGACTGCGATGGTGTCCTCATCGACAGTGAACTCATCAGCGCCGAAGTTCTGCTGGAGGAATTGGCGCTTATCGGCGTGAAGGCGGACCTTCCTTATTTTTTTGAAAATTTTCTTGGCCGGCATTTCTCCGCCGTTGCGTCAAACGTCGAAGGCCGAACCGGCCTTGTCCTCGGACCGGCCTTCGAGGGCCGATATCTCGAACGTCTGCTCGCCAGATTTCAAGCCGATCTCAAGCCAATGGCTGGTGCGTGTGAATTGCTTACTGAGCTGCGGGCGAATTATTGCGTCGCCACCAACAGCAAGACGGTGCGCGTCACAACTGCGTTGCAGTTCGCGGGATTGTCCGAACTCACGGGCGGCCGGGTCTTTTCCGGTTCCATGGTGGAACATGGCAAGCCCGCGCCCGACTTGTTCCAACTCGCCGCACGGCGTCACGGCGTTGCTGCCGCCGACTGCATCGTCATTGAAGACAGCGACATGGGAATAGCGGCCGCCCATGCCGCAGGCATGCCCGTGTGGCGGTTCATCGGCGGCAGCCACTACAAGAGCGAGCATGGATCGCCGGCGCGGCTTTTGCCGGTCGATCGCGAATTCGACGATCTTGCCGACTTGATGCAATAATTTGTCTTGCGCCGCTGTTGTGGATAAGGATCGCCCGCGACCTTGGGGAGCAGACGTTGACGCGCAAATCCGACTACGACACCGGCAAGCTGGACGATGCCGCGCGAGCTGGCTGGCTTTACTATATCGCCGGCAACACCCAGGATGAAATCGCCCGCAAGCTCCGCGTGTCGCGGCAAACGGCGCAGCGGCTGGTGTCGCTGGCGGTGAGCGAAAAGTTGATCAAGGTCAGGCTCGACCATGCGATCGGCCATTGTCTTGAACTGTCGGAGAAACTGAAGCAGGTTTTCGGCATCGATTTCTGCGAGGTGGTGCCGAGCGATTTCGAATCGAATTCCGAAACGCTCGGGGTGGCGGAGGCTGCAGCGGGCGAACTGGAGCGCTATCTCGTATCGCAACACCCGGTGATCGTTGCGATGGGTACGGGCCGCATGCTCCGGGCCATGGTGGAACAACTCACCCCCATGGATTGTCCGCAGCATAAGGTTGTGTCCCTGGTGGGGAACATCGCTCCCGATGGGTCAGCCTCGCTGTTCGATGTGGTGAGCCGGATCGGCGACCGCGTTCGGGCCACGCATTATCCAATGCCGCTGCCGGTGATCGCCACGACAGTTCACGAAAAGTCGCTGCTGCTGGCGCAGAAGCCGTTGCGCAACGTGATCGAACTGGCGCATCAGGCCGATGTCACTTTCGTAGGCGTTGGCACGGTCGACGACGACGCCGCCCTGTTACGGGACGGATTCGTCCGCAGCGACGAGATCCGTGCATTGGTCAGAGCCGGCGCAGTGGGCGAAATCATCGGCTGGGCCTTCGATGCCAAAGGCAAGTTGATCGATGGACTCACCAACGACCGGGTATTGAGTGTTTCGCTCGAACAGCCGGCCAGCCGGCGGGTTATCGGCGTCGCCATGGCGCCGCCGCGGCTCCGGGCGATCAAGGGCGCGCTGCAAGGGAAACTGATTAATGGCCTTATTACCAACGAGCGGTTGGCTGGGCTTTTGCTGGAATGAGGGGCATTTTTTCTATCTTGGGTTTCTTGATCTAATTCAATGTTTTGCCCAAAATCGCTGGGTAATTGCTGCATTGCAATAACGAATGCGGATTGACATATCGCCGATAAAACTTGAGTATATGCTCGGTTAAGTGGCAAAAGCCCAGATAACCCACATGGGAGGAATTTTATGAAACCCGTCTTCACCGGCGTCTTCGGCGCATTTGTATTTGCCGCCCTGGCAACGACTGCCATCGCGGAAACCAAGTTAACCATCGCCACCGTGAACAATGGTGACATGATCCGCATGCAGGGTCTCACCGAAGACTTCACCAAGGCCAATCCGGACATTTCGCTGGAGTGGGTTACCCTCGAAGAGAACGTCCTGCGCGAAAAGGTGACAACCGATATCGCTACCAAAGGCGGGCAGTTCGATGTCCTCACCATCGGCACTTATGAAGTTCCGATCTGGGCTAAGAAGGGCTGGCTCGTCGAACTGACCGGCATAGACGATGTCGATGATCTGCTGCCCGCCATGCGCGGTGGCCTTTCCGTAGACGGCAAACTCTATGCGGCGCCCTTCTACGGCGAAAGCTCGATGGTGATGTACCGCACCGATCTCATGGAGAAGGCCGGCCTCAAGATGCCGGATGCGCCCACCTGGGAATTCATCGGCCAGGCAGCTCGCGCCATGACCGACAAGGCCAATGAAGTCTACGGCGTGTGCCTGCGCGGCAAGGCCGGATGGGGCGAGAACATGGCCTTCCTGACGGCCATGTCGAATTCCTTCGGCGCACGCTGGTTCGATGAAAACTGGAAGCCCCAGTTCGATCAGCCGGAATGGAAGAACACGATCGAATTCTACCTGAAGCTCATGGCGGACGCCGGACCTCCGGGCGCTTCGTCCAACGGCTTTAACGAAAACCTGGCGCTGTTCAATTCCGGCAAGTGCGGCATGTGGATCGACGCCACCGTCGCCGCCTCCTTCGTGACCAACCCGAAAGACTCGAAGGTCGCCGACAAAGTGGGCTTCGCACTCGCTCCCGACAACGGACTCGGCAAGCGCGGCAACTGGCTGTGGGCCTGGTCGCTGGCGATCCCCGCCGGTTCGCAGAAGATTGAAGCGGCGCAGAAGTTCATCGGCTGGGCCACGTCCAAGGCCTATCTCGAACTCGTCGCATCCAAGGAAGGCTGGGCCAACGTTCCTCCGGGCACGCGCACCTCCCTCTATGCCAATCCCGAATATGCCAAGGTTCCGTTCGCCAAGATGACGCTCGAGTCGATCAACTCGGCCGATCCGACAAAGCCCACCGTAAAACCGGTTCCCTATACCGGCGTGCAGTTCGTGGCGATCCCCGAATTCGCCGGCATGGCCACAACCACCGGACAGATCTTCTCGGCCGCCCTTGCCGGCGAAAAGACCGCCGATGAGGCACTGGCCGAAGCGCAGGACGTGGCAACCCGCGAAATGACGAAAGCCGGTTACATCAAGTAACTTAGCACTTCTCCATAATAACCGCGCTGCCCGGCCCATAACCGGGCAGCGATTTCCTCCCACTTTTCACATTCCGTTTTGGCCGGGGCATCGCCATGGCAACGCAGCAGACTCGGGCTTTGGGCAGGATCGCCGTTGCTCCCTCGGTGATCGCACTCTTCCTCTGGATGATCGTGCCACTGGCAATGACCATCTGGTTCTCACTGCTCCGCTACAATCTCCTCGATCCCAATCCGGCGTGTTCGCTTCTCGCACCAGGCCAGCTTTTCGATGAAGCCAATCGCTGCTTTGCCGGAACGGCCAACTACTATTACTTCCTGACCGACCCCGCCTTCTTCAAAGCCATGCGCAATTCGCTCATCCTCGTCGGCTGGGTGATCGCCATCAGTGTCGGCTTTGGTACACTTCTCGCTCTCCTGCTCGACCAGGCGATCTACGGCCGCAACATCGTTCGTCTGATGATCATCGCGCCCTTCTTCGTCATGCCGACCGTGAGCGCCCTGGTGTGGAAGAACATGATGCTGCATCCCGTGTCGGGGTTTGTTGCCTGGATCACCAAATCCCTCGGTCTCGGCGCCATCGACTGGTTCGCGCATTATCCGATGACGGCGATCGTGATCATGGTGTCCTGGCAATGGCTGCCCTTCGCCACCTTGATCATACTCACCGCCCTCCAGTCCTTCGACGAGGAACAGAAGGAAGCCGCACAGATGGACGGGACGCCGCCTTTGTCGTTCTTCTGGTACATGATCGTGCCGCATCTGGCGCGCCCCGTCACGGTGGTGATACTCATCGAAACGATTTTTCTCCTCAACGTGTTCGCAGAAATCTATGTCAGCGGCTCGGGTGGACGGGCCGGCAACCTGCCCTTCCTCGTCTACCAGTACGGCCTCCTGTCTAACGACATTGGGGGCGCTTCGGCTGGCGGCATCGTTGCCGTGGTGCTGGCCAATATCGTCGCGTTCTTCCTGATGCGCATGATCGGCAAGAACCTGGAGGCATGAGACCATGGCTCGCGCCGTATCAGCACGCCGCCGCGTCTTCTTCACCGTGCTGGCCTGGACCATTGGGTTCATCATCTTCTTTCCAATTTTGTGGACGGTGCTGACCAGTTTCAAGACCGAAGGCGACGCCATCGAGCTGCCGCCCAAGTTCCTGTTCTTTGACTGGACGCTAGAGAACTACGCGGTCGTGCAGGAGCGTTCGAACTATGTGAAATTTGCGCTGAACTCGGTGTATCTGGCGCTTGGTTCCACGCTGTTCGCTTTGATTCTGGCAATTCCCGCCGCCTGGGCCATGGCGTTTGCGCCGGGCAAGCGCACCAAGGATCTTTTGATGTGGATGCTGTCCACCAAGATGATGCCACCGGTCGGGGCGCTCATTCCGCTCTACCTGATTTTCCGTGATCTGGGCCTGCTCGATACGCGTGGCGGCATCATCACCGTTCTGATGCTGCTCAACCTGCCGATCATCATCTGGATGCTCTATACGTATTTCAAGGAAATCCCCGGCGAAATCCTCGAGGCCTCGCGCATGGACGGCGCTTCGCTGTGGAAAGAGATGGTCTACGTGCTGGCGCCGATGGCGGTTCCGGGTATTGCCTCCACCTTGCTGCTCAATGTCATCCTGGCCTGGAACGAAGCCTTCTGGACGTTGAGCCTGACCACCAAGGATGCGGCACCACTGACCCAGTTCATCGCCTCCTACTCATCACCGGAAGGACTTTTCTGGGCCAAGCTTTCGGCGGCCTCGACGATGGCCATCGCCCCGATCCTTGTCCTGGGCTGGTTCGCCCAGAAGCAGCTTGTCCGCGGCCTTACATTCGGAGCAGTCAAATAGCATGGGCACGATCACCCTCAGGAAAGTCCGCAAGGCGTTCGGCGACGCCATCATCATTCCCGGCGCCGACCTTGAGGTCAGTCACGGTGAGTTCGTTGTCTTCGTCGGCCCATCCGGTTGCGGCAAGTCGACATTGCTGCGTCTCATAGCCGGACTAGAGGACGTTACCTCCGGCGAAATCCTCATCGACGGAAACAACGTCTCGGATGTTCCCCCAGCCAAGCGCGGACTTTCGATGGTGTTTCAGTCCTATGCGCTTTACCCGCATATGAGTGTCAGGAACAACATCGCCTTCGGCCTGAAGATGGCGGGTATGCCGGCATCCGAAATCGATGCCAAGGTGGCGAAGGCGGCGGCAACGCTTAATCTCACAGAATATCTCGAACGCAAGCCACGGATGCTATCGGGCGGGCAGCGCCAGCGCGTGGCGATCGGACGCGCCATCGTGCGCCAGCCCAAGGCCTTCCTGTTCGACGAGCCACTGTCCAATCTCGATGCAGCGCTCCGCGTCAACATGCGGATCGAGATCATGCAACTCCATCAGTCTCTCGGCGCCACCATGATCTACGTGACCCATGATCAGGTCGAAGCCATGACCATGGCCGACCGCATCGTGGTGCTCAATCGCGGCCATATCGAGCAGGTCGGCTCGCCACTTGAACTCTACAACCATCCGGTGTCGCTGTTCGTTGCTGGCTTCATCGGTTCGCCCAAGATGAACATCGTCGAGGGCAACACGCTTGGCGTCAGGCCGGAGCACATCGCGCTGTCGCGGAAATCGGGCGAATGGGAAGGCACCGTGATGCTGGCCGAGCATCTGGGCTCCGACACCTTTCTCTATATCGACGGTGGCAACCGGGGCAGGGTCACCGTGCGGGCGGAAGGCGAATTTGACGCTGGACCAGGCGAGCGAGTCTGGATGACGCCAGAAAAAGGCCGGATGCACCGGTTCGACCGCGAAGGTAAAACAATCGCCGCGTAATTCCGTGGATACAAAAAATATTGAGGGAGAAACCATGTATCTCGAAAAACTGAAGCTCGACGGCAGGGTCGCCGTGGTGACCGGCGGCGGTCAGGGGATTGGTGCGGCGTGCGCCAGGGCCCTGGGGGAGGCCGGTGCCATTGTCATCGTCGCCGACTTCATGGCCGATCGCGTCGAGGCGAGCGTCGCCGATTTGAAAAAACGCGGCATCAAGGCGCATGGATCGACGATGGACGTTACCAAGTCGGGTGAAGTGGATTCCGCCGCCGCCGCGATCATCAAAAATCATGGCCGCGTCGATATACTGATCAACAACGCAGGCGTGGCCAAAAGCGATGTGAAGGCCGAGGACACCACCGATGCGCATTGGCGCCATCACATGGACGTCAATGTCGACGGGCTCTTCTGGTGCTGCCGCGCCTTCGGCCGCCAGATGCTGGCGCAGGGCAAGGGTTCGATCGTCAATATCGGTTCAATGTCGGGCTTCATCGTCAACAAGCCGCAGCCGCAGTCCTTCTACAATGCCTCGAAGGCAGCGGTGCATCACCTGACGCGCTCTTTGGCCGCCGAATGGGGCGCGCGGGGCGTGCGGGTCAATGCAGTGGCGCCGACTTATATCGAGACACCGCTTACAGCTTTCGGCATCAATGAAAGCCCTGAGATGTACAAGGTGTGGCTGGAGATGACGCCGATGGGCCGCGTTGGCCAGCCCGACGAAATCGCTTCGGTCGTGCATTTTCTGGCCTCCGACGCCGCCAGCCTGATGACTGGCTCGATCGTTCTTGCAGACGGAGGGTATTGCTGCTGGTAAGGGGTTCGGGCGTAACAGCCCACAGGAACCCTGAATGCCCGCACTTTCCGTTCTCGATCTTGCGTCCGTAGCCGAGGGATCGACGCCTGCCGAGGCGTTGCGCAATTCGCTCGATCTCGCGCGGCATGCGGAACGGCTGGGATACCGGCGCTTCTGGCTGGCAGAGCATCACAACATGGTTGGCATTGCCAGCGCCGCAACGGCGGTGGCAATCGGCTACGTTGCGGGCGGGACCACGACAATCCGCGTCGGCTCCGGTGGCATCATGCTGCCCAACCATTCGCCGCTGGTGATCGCCGAACAATTCGGCACGCTGGCGAGCCTCTATCCGGGACGCATCGATCTGGGGCTGGGCCGCGCCCCCGGCACCGACCAGAACACGCTCCGCGCACTTCGCCGCAACCCAATGAGCGCCGACACGTTCCCGCAGGATGTTCTCGAACTGCAGGGGCTACTTGGACCCCTGCAGGCGGGCCAGACCGTGCAGGCGGTACCTGGCACGGATACGAATGTGCCGCTGTGGATCCTTGGTTCGAGCCTTTTTGGCGCGCAGTTGGCCGCGATGCTGGGATTACCTTACGCTTTCGCATCGCATTTCGCCCCCGACGCACTCCTGCCCGCGCTCGAAGTCTATCGGGAACGGTTTCAGCCTTCCGCGCAGCTTGACCGGCCGCATGCGATGGTCGGTGTGAATGTGATCGCGGCCGACACCGATCAGAACGCACGCCGACTATTCACCTCGGTGCAGCAGGCATTTGCCAGCATGGTCAGGGGTACGCGCGGCAAGCTGCCACCACCCATCGACGACATTGAAGTTTTCTGGTCGCCGGCCGAGAAGGCGCATGCGTCGCGCATGCTCGCCTGTTCGGTGGTGGGTTCGCCTGAAACGGTGAAGCTGGGCATCGCGGAATTGACTCGCCGCACCGGGGCTGATGAACTCATCGTGGCGGCCGCCATCCACGATCATCAGGCGCGGCTGCGGTCCTACGAAATTCTGGCCGACATACATTAAACTCATATCGTCGTGTGGCATTCGGGCCGATGAGCATTACGGCATCGGGCGCCGATGAAAGCGGGAAAGCCCGTGCTCAGTCTTGTTCCAGTGGAAAGGTTTGGCGATGAACTGCCACGCCCCCATCCAGGCCGCGAGCGAGATCAGCAGCCAGTAGAGCGGCATGGTTGCCAGGCTCAGCCACCAACCGCCCATTCCCAGACGGCGTAGTGCGCGCCGGCCCGCAATGAGGCCCGCCGCGTATCCAGACACGAATACCGCAAGGCTCAATCCCGCAAGCATGATCGCCACCAGTCTCCCCTCTTCCGGCATGGCGCGGCCGCTGAGCATGAGCCACAGCGTCAAGCCGAGGCAGACGGGATGGATCAGGGCTGAGGCAACGACGCCCACCGTGACTGCCTGAAAAGTCCAGAACCCCGTCGCACCAAGTTCGGTCGCGCATCGAATGGGATGGCGCATGTGGACAAGCCAGGTTTGAAAATAACCCTTGAGCCAGCGCGAGCGCTGTTTCAGCCAATTGCCGAGGCTGACATTCGCTTCCTCATAGGTACGCGATTCGAAAGTCTCGATGACATAGCCGAAGCGTGCAAGACGAAGCCCCAGATCGGCGTCTTCTGTTACATTGTACGGATCCCAGGCGCCCACCCGGCACAGGATGTCGGTGCGGAAGTGATTGGACGTGCCGCCAAGCGGCAACGGCAAACGGTAGCTTGCCAAGGCAGGCAGCAGCAGGCCGAAGAGCGCTGCATATTCGATGGTGAATTGCCGGGTCAACCAGTTTTCGTCGGGATTGTAGAACAGCAGTTCCGCCTGCAGACAGGCGACCCGCTCGGGGCATGCGGCGAAGCTTTCGGCCGCATGACGGAGTTGGCTCGGCTCCGGAATATCTTCGGCATCGTAGATTGTGAGGAGGGTGCCGCGCGCGAAATGCAGTGCGTAGTTGAGAGCCCGGGCTTTGGTCTGCGGCTTGCCGGATGGCACCACGATCACATCGAAATATTCCGGAAGCAACAAGTCAGCGACGGCGCGGCGCATCGTGATGTCGCTTTCCTCGAGGATCAGTTTGATGTCGAGCAAATACTCCGGATAGTCCAGCCGAAGCAGCGAATGCACGAGCTGGTCCATCATTGCGGTTTCGCGAAACAGAGGCACAAGAACCGAATAAACCGGCAGATCTCGATCCGCGAGCGGCCGCGACCGATTGGCTGTCAGGTTTTCGGAGGGAAGCAAACTCAGGATGCGGAGTGCAATGATCGCCAAGAAGAAAATGCCGCCAAATACACTGGCAACTTCCCACATCGTATAGAGCGGAAAAAACAGGAAGCCCGCCACCACCGCCACCAATCCCAACACGGCAAAACAATACTGCATCAAAGTGAGCCGGCGCCTGGCGGAAAATTCTTTCTGGAATTTGGACAGGCCATGGGTCGCGGATGCGATCAGGTATTGTCCCAAGATGTGTCCGGCGGCGCGAAGGAACTGGGCCGGGTCGGCTTCTGCAACCAGACGCAGGCCGTGGCGGCGGGCGAATTGAAATCCGGCTTCGCCAAAACATGCATAGAAGGTTTTTCCCGGTCCGGCGGCCACGGCCAGCACCTTGTTTCGCAAGGTAAAATCGATTTCGTCCGCAGGGACCCGGCGCAGCGCCTCGGCGATGGCCCGGGGCGGGATGCGGGGCAAGACAGGGGCGGTTTCAACCGCTATAATGGAGGCGAAAGGCGAGGAATGCGGCAAAGATCCGGCAGCCGGAAGGGGAGCGCCAACGGTTGGGATTTTCTATCCTCTCGGTAGTTCCCCAAGGTAAATATCGATTGAGGCTGTTAGGTGAATGTTCGCAACCATCTCCAGATTGTATTGCGTAAGCTTCGTTATCGCCGGGATTGCCGTAGCGGAGGATACGGCTCCGTACCGGTTGCCTCTGTTCCGTACCCCTGTTGCCGCGTCCGAGCCATCGGAGCCTGCGCCGGGGACGAAAGTCCGGCTCCTGGCCGATGCCGATTTCGCCCCCTTCAGTTTCGCCACATCGACCGGCGAAGCGGCGGGGATCGCCGTCGATCTCGCCATGGCATCGTGCGCGGACCTGAAGCTCAAATGCGAGATCGCCCTCCTGCCGCTCAATGAACTTTTGCCCGGACTGACGGACGGCCGCGGCGATGCCATCGTTTCGGGTCCGCAGATCTCCGAAAAGGCGCTGGACACCGCGCTTGCCACGCGGCCGTTTTTCAGGACGTCGGGGCGTTTCGCCGTGCAGACCGGCAACCAGGCACCGGCCAGCGATGCCGCGAGCCTCACCCGAAAAAGGATCAGCGCGGTCCGCGGCACGGCCCATGCCGCATGGCTGGCGGCCTACTACAAGGCTGCGGAACTTCTCCTCTTCGACAGCGACCGCGAAGCCCAGGAGGCCCTGCGCACCGGTGCCGCCGATGCCTATTTCGGCGATGGCGTAAGAATGATCTATTGGGTCAAGGGAACAGCCTCGCGCGGTTGCTGCAAACTTCTGGGCGGCGCCTATGTGGACCGGGATTACTTCAGCCGCAGCCTCAGCTTTCTCATCGCAGCCGGCCGCAGCGATCTTCGTACCGCATTCGATACGGCCCTCGACAGGCTGCAGGACAGCGGCACCACCGAGAAAATCTTTCAGCGCTACCTGCCGCTCAACCCGTGGTGAGCGATCCGTTCCGCATCGCGGCCCCGCAACTGGGCAAGCGTAATGTTTTCCGCTGAAAGTTTCGCCGAGAGGCCGCCCAGGATTCGTTCAATCACCGCCGGTCCCTGATAGACGAGGGCCGTGTAGATCTGCAGCAACGTGGCCCCGGCGGCGAGTTTCGTCCAAGCTGATTGCGCGTCCGAAATTCCACCCACGCCGACAAGCGGAATGCGGCCTTCGGTGAGTAAATACAGCTGGGCCAATCGGCAGGTCGAGAGATCGAAAAGCGGCGCTCCCGACAAGCCTCCCTGCTCGCCTGCCAGCGGCGATCTCAGATTTGGCCGCGCGATCGTGGTGTTTGTAACGATGATCCCGTCAACGCCGCCTTGCTCGCAGCAGCGCGCCACATCGGTCAGTTCCGCCAAGTCGAGATCGGGAGAAATCTTGAGCAGCATCGGCGGGCGCCTGGTCTGCCGCGCGCGCGCCTCGTCGAGGCGGCTCAGGAGAATGCCCAGTTCCTGCCGCGACTGCAGGTGGCGCAAGCCCGGTGTGTTCGGCGAGGATATGTTCACCGTCAAATAACCGGCGATCTTCGAAAAGGTCTCGATGCCCGCCACATAGTCGGCGGCGCGATCGGCCGATTGCTTGTTGGCGCCGATATTGACGCCGACGATCCCCAACCGAGGCCTGGTGGTCAAGCGCCTCGCCGCCGCAGCATGGCCGCGATTGTTGAATCCCAAGCGGTTGATCACCGCGCGGTCCTCCGCGAGGCGAAATATTCTGGGTCTTGCATTTCCGTCTTGCGGAAGGGGGGTGACGGTACCCACCTCGACAAAGCCGAACCCCAGATCCAGAAGCGGGCCTGGCACGGCGGCGTCCTTGTCGTAGCCGGCGGCGATGCCGAGGGGATTGGCGAAGTTCAGGCCAAAGGCAGTGACCGCAAGACCGGGGTCCGCAAGCGGTTGAATGTGCCGAGGCGCAAGCCCGAGCAAGCGCAGTGACAGCCGGTGGGCCGTTTCGGGATCGAGGCGATGCAGGAGCGGCCGCAGCAAGGGGAAGATGCGGCCAGCCAGCGTCACGCGGGTCAGGTGCCAGCCGGGAAGCGATGGGTTCCCTCAACCAAAGTCAGCGGGTTTACCCACAGCGCCCTGGCGGCGGGAAGGTTGCCATAGACATGGGGAAACAGATCGCCCCCGCGCGACGGCTCCCAGCGCAGGCCTTCCAGGACTTCGGGGTTGAAAGCCACCAGCACGAGATCGTCGAGACCCTGGAAGTGCCGCGCCGCCGTCTCCCGCATCTGCTCGCCGGTCGACAGGTGGATGAAGCCATCGGCGCGGTCGGCAGCGGAGCCCTCATACCGGCCCGCCCGCTGGGCATCCTCCCACTCGGCCCGAAAACATATTTTGTAGACCTTTTTCATGGCATCGACCCTAACAACTATGGACAATAGATGGCAATTGAGGTATTGGTTCCTACAAATGTGAAAGTTTTACGGCAGAGAGGTTCCCGTGTTCACCCATAAGCAGGTCTGGAACGCGATCGACACGATCGCCGAGCGCTATGGCTATTCGGCCTCGGGCCTGGCCAAGAAATCGGGTCTCGATCCGACGTCGTTCAATCCCTCCAAGCGCAGTGGACCGGAAGGAAGGCCGCGCTGGCCGACCACCGAGAGCATCGCGCGGGTTCTCGATGCGGCGGGGGCGACGGTGGAAGAATTCACCGATCTCCTGAGCGGGCGCAAGGGCCAGCCGCCGCGGCGCCGCGAAATTCCTCTGCTTGGCATGGCCCAGGCAGGCAAGGGCGGCTTCTTCGATGATTCGGGCTTCCCCGCCGGGGCCGGCTGGGACGAGATCGAATTGCCCGGCGTCACCGACCAGAACGCCTATGCTCTGGAAATCACCGGCGACTCGATGCAGCCGGTCTATCGCGAGGGCGACACCATCGTGGTCTCGCCGTCCGCTCGGATCGGCAAGGGCGACCGCGTGGTGGTCAAGACGGCGGATGGCCAGGTGATGGCCAAGCTCATGCAGCGCCAGACGGCAAAGACGCTCGAACTCGCCTCTTTCAACCCCGAGCATCCGGTCAAGGTTCTCGACATGAAGGATGTGGACTGGATCGCCCGCATCATGTGGGCGAGCCAGTGAACCCACATCCTCATGCTGAGGAACGAGCGCGAGTGAGCCTCAAGCACATCGGGGTGAGAAGGATTAGAGCAACGGACGAACAACTGGAATCACTCTCCCTAGTTTCGTCTTTCCCGCGAAGGCGGAACCCCGCTTTTGCTAGCAAGTTAGCGGGGCCCCCGCATGCGCGGGGGTGACGGTTAGGGATGGAGGTTGGATTCAATTGACAACCCAACACTCTGATTCAGCAACTCCCCCGCCAGAGCCTTGGCGATCAGCGCCCTCGTATTTCCGATGCCGTAAAGCGCCGCGAAGGAGCCGAAGCGGGGGCCGCGCTCTTCGCCCAGCAGCACCTGGTAGAGCATGTTGAACCAGCTTTGGGCGACGCCGGTCGAGCCGTCTTTCTGGATCACCGTATAGGGTGCGCGCCGTCCCACGTCATAGACCTTCTGCTGGATCGCTTCAGGCGCCGATCCTTCCGGCAGGGCCGACAGCGCCGCCGAGAGATCGTCCAGGGCTTTGCGTTCTTCGTCCGTAGGCGGACGATAATTCTTCCGTGGACGCACGAAATCCTTGAAGTAGCGGACGGCGTAGCCCGCGAGAGCGTCGAGGCGGGGATGGGTTTCGGGCGAGAGATGCGGCGCATGTCGCCGCAAGAATCCCCACAGTACGGACTTGTCCTCGGCATTCGCCACCGCCACGAGATTGAGCAGCAGCGCGAAAGAGACCGCACCCTCCTCGGCGGGCGGCGGATTTCCGCCGTGAAAGTGCCACAGGGGATTGACCAAACGGTCCTTGGTTTCCTGCCGGGCATAGGCCTGCTGGAATTGGGCATATTCATCGACGGCGCGCGGGATCACGTCGAAATAGAGTTTCTTGGCCTCGCGCGGCCGGTTGTACATATAGAGCGAGAGGGACTGCGGATCGGCATAGGTCAGCCATTCGTCGATGGTGAGGCCATTGCCTTTCGACTTCGAAATCTTCTGGCCCTTCTCGTCGAGAAACAGTTCGTAATTGAACCCTTCCGGCGGAACGGCACCGAGCGCCTTGCAAATCTGACTGGACAGCTTTACCGAGTCGATCAGGTCCTTGCCCGCCATTTCATAGTCAACACCGAGCGCGTACCAGCGCATGCCCCAATCGGGTTTCCATTGCAGCTTGCAATGGCCGCCGGTGACCGGCGTTTCGTAGGTCTTGGCGGTGGCGGGATCGGTCCAGACAATGGTTCCGGCATCGAGTTTGCGCTCGGTGACCGGCACCTGCATGACGATGCCGGTTTCGGGATGAACAGGCAGGAACGGCGAATAGGTGCCGGAGCGCTCCTCGCGGAGGCTGGGCAGCATGATCGCCATCACGGCGTCGTAGCGCTCGAGCACGCGCAGGAGGGCCCCATCGAATTTGCCGGCGGTGTAATAATCGGTTGAACTGGCGAATTCATAATCAAAGCCGAACTGATCGAGAAACCGCCGGAGCATGGCGTTGTTGTGGTGGCCGAAACTCTCATACTTGCCGAAGGGATCGGGAATCTTGGTGAGCTGGTGGCCCAGATACTGGCGCACCATGTCCTTGTTCGGAATGTTGTCGGGAACCTTGCGGAGGCCATCCATGTCGTCGGAGAAGCACAGGAGTTTGGTCGGCAGATCGCTCAGCGTGGCGAAGGCGTGACGCACCATGGTGGTGCGCGCCACCTCGCCGAATGTGCCGATATGCGGCAGCCCCGATGGGCCGTAGCCGGTTTCAAACAGGACTTCGCTCTTGCCGGTTTTTTTCACCCGTTCGACGAGCTTGCGCGCTTCCTCGAAGGGCCAGGCCTTGCTCTCGAATGCGGCGGCGCGAAGGGCGGGGTCGGCAGGCATGGAAGGCTTTTCCCTTTCTGAGTGCGCGTGTGTTTAGGCAGGGCTTGCGGCGCGGTCAATGTCGGCCCAGCACTCGGCTCGGGCAGGAGCCTTCGGGCCCAAATGGAACATTTGTTTTCCCTCAGGTGAAAGGACGGGGCGAAAGTGGTATTTCCGGTGCCGTGCATGATCAATCCGACAGCAATCCGATGACCGCCGATTATCCGATCGCTGTGGCGTCGGGGACGGGCGCGGTTCTCGGTGGAGAAACACTCGAACCCGGTTTGGCCCTGCTGCGCCTCGCTGCAAGGCCGCATCTTGTCTGTCATGCGCATTTCCTGATCGAGCGGCTGGGCTTTGCCGCCAACGCGTCGCGGCCCGCCATCCGGGCGGCGCGCGAGCAGAAGCATCGCGACGTGGCCGAACTCTTCGGCTTTGTGTGTCCCGCGGCGTTCGCCACGCCCACACCTTCGGGCTTCGCCCGGGCGCTGGCCCTTGATCCGCAGCCGAGCGATACCGAGACGCTGGCGCTCGTCACCGAGGATCTGCTGCGGCGGCTGTCAAACCGCCACTATCCGGCGATCCGCGAGACAGCGGAAGTCGCCACCTATCTGGCGCGCGCCAACTGGCCTTGGGCCAGGCCCGTGGTCGATGCCCTGCTCCTGGCCAATCCCAAGCTTGATGTGGGCAGCTTTGTCACCGGGCTCAATGTGTGGGACCGGATCGAGGAGTGGGACGATGACGGCGGGCGTCCGCCCGGCCGCCAGGCCGCTGTCGAGCCGGAGGAGGCGGCGCGCTGTCTCGATGAGATGCTGGGGAGTGGGTCGGAGCCCCGGCCGCAGCAGCGCGATTACGCAGCGGCCGCCACGCATGCCTTTCAGCCGCGCCAGAGCAAGGCTTTCAACAACATCCTGCTGGCGGAGGCGGGCACCGGCCTGGGCAAGACGCTGGGCTACCTGTCGCCTGCCTGGCTGTGGGCGAGGCGCAACAACGCGCCGGTGTGGGTTTCGACCTATACCAAGAACCTGCAGCGCCAGCTCGACCAGGAATCGGCGCGGCTGGTCGCCGACCCGCAGGAGCGCCGGCGCCGCATCGTCATCCGCAAGGGGCGCGAAAATTATGTGTGCCTGCTCAACATGCAGGAGACTTTCGGACGGCTGGGCGGCCTCAATCCGCGTTCCGCGCTTCTGGCGGGGCTGATCGCCAGATGGGCGCGCTACAGCCGCGACGGCGACATGGTGGGGGGCGACTTTCCCTCCTGGCTGCTGTCGCTGTTCGACGGACTGACATTCGATGGCGAAGTCCGCGCCCTGACGCCTAGTTCGCTCGGGCTGACCGACCGGCGCGGCGAATGCATCTATTCGGCCTGCCCCCACTACAAGCGCTGCTTTCTCGAACGCTCGGTCAGGGCTGGACGCAATGCCGACATCGTCATCGCCAATCACGCATTGGTGCTGCATCAGGCGGCGGTCGATCATGCGCTGGGCGTTGCGGTGACCGGAGAAGAAGAGGCCGCACCGGGCGGCATCCGCCGCATCGTTTTCGACGAGGGCCATCATCTGTTCGACGCCGCCGACAGCGCCTTTTCGGGGCATCTGACGGCGCTGGAAACGGCGGAGCTCCGGCGCTGGCTGCGCGGACCGGAAAGCGAACGGCGGCGGGGGCGCGGTCTTGCCGACCGCATCGGCGACCTGATCGAGGGCGAGGAAGACGCCGAGAAGATGCTCCACCAGGTCTTGCGCGCGGCGTATGCCCTGCCGGGCCCCGGCTGGACGCGGCGGGTTCAGGCGGGGCACGGCGAGGGCATGGCGGAAACCTTCCTGGTGCTGGTGCGCCAGCAGGTGCTGGCCCGGGCCGAGCAGAACGCCGGACATTCGCTCGAAACCGATTGCGCCCCGCTGATCGATGGCCTGGCCGAGGCGGCAGCGGAACTGGCGTCAGCACTTGGCGATCTGCGCCGGCCGATGGCGGGACTGGCTTTGGTCCTGGCCAGGAAACTTGATCAGCAGGCGGACGATCTCTCGACCAGCGAAAGGGGCCGCATCGAGGCGGTGTCGCGCTCGCTCAAACGGCGGGGTGAGTTGATGGTGGGGTCGTGGATCGACATGCTGTCGCGGCTGCTCGATCAGAAAAATCCGCTGTTCATCGACTGGTTTTCGATCGACCAGTTCCAGGGACGCGAGGCGGATGCCGGGCTCCACTCGCACTGGATCGACCCGACGGAGCCGCTCGCACTCACGGTGCTGAAAGAGGCCGACGGCATCATCATCACCTCGGCCACGCTGAAGGACCGGCCGCCCGACATTCCCGACGACTGGGCCAATGCGGAAACGCGCACCGGTGCGGTGCATCTGCCCTATCCCGTCAAGCGCGTCAGTTACGACTCGCCATTCGCCTATCCCGATGTGGCGCGCATTATCGTAGTCAACGATGTCAACCGCGAGGACATGGAACAGGTGTCGGCGGCTTACCGCGAACTGTTTCTGGCGTCCAAGGGTGGTGCGCTCGGCTTGTTCACGGCGATCGCCCGGCTTCGCGCGGTGCACAAGCGGCTGGCCAAGCCGCTGGCCCATGCGGGGCTGCCGCTCTATGCGCAGCATGTCGATCCTATGGACACGGGAACGCTGGTCGACATGTTCCGCGCCGAGCGCGATGCCTGTCTCCTCGGCACCGACGCGGTGCGCGATGGGGTGGATGTGCCGGGGGATTCCCTGCGGCTCATCGTGCTGGACCGTGTGCCATGGGGAACGCCGACAATCCTCGAACGCGCCCGGCGCGAGGCCTTCGGCGGTAATGCCTATACCGACATGGTGGTGAGGCTACGGCTGCGGCAGGCGTTTGGGAGACTTATCCGCACCGACCTTGATCGCGGCACATTCGTGATCCTCGATCCACGGTTGGCCACGAGGTTCACGACGGCGTTTCCGCCGGGGGTTATCATCTCAAGGTTGGGACTGGTCGACGCAATCGAGGCGGTGCGGGGCTGGGGAGAATGCTAACCGGGGGGAAAAACGACCAACGAAATGAATGCCTTTCGCTTTGTACGGTTTGCACTTTTTAGGCGAACCAGCGCCGAGCGGCTCG
>JANLYR010000174.1:0-5804 GCA_031365765.1 Hyphomicrobiales bacterium
CCGCCCTTTTCGGCCTGTCGCAGGGCGGCATCGTGCCAAGCTACGCCCTCATCATCCGCGATCACTATCCCGCCCGCGAGGCAGGCACGAGGATCAGCCTGGTGTTGACCGCCACCGTCATCGGCATGGCGCTGGGCGGCTGGCTGTCGGGCGAAATCTACGATCTGACCGGCTCCTACCGCGCCGCCTTCCTCAATGGCATCGCTTTCAATCTGTTGAACATGGCCATCGCCTTCTGGCTGCTGATGGGCCGGCGTAAACCGACGCCGGCTTTCGGAGTGCCCGCATGACACCGAAATTCGTCTATCGCTTCGGCGGCGGCTCGGCCGAGGGCCGGGCCGAAATGAAGGCGCTGCTCGGCGGCAAGGGCGCCAATCTGGCCGAGATGGCCAATCTGGGCCTGCCCGTGCCGCCCGGCTTCACCATAACGACCGACGTCTGCAATGCCTTCACCGGCAACCATCATCGCTACCCGGAAGGACTGGAGCGCGACGTCGCGGCGGCGCTGTCGCACGTGGCGGGCATGGTGGGCGCGGGTTTCGGCGATAGCGCCAAGCCGCTTCTGGTGTCGGTGCGCTCGGGCGCCCAGGCCTCGATGCCGGGCATGATGGACACGGTGCTCAATCTCGGTCTCAACGATGAAACCGTCGAGGGTCTGGCGCGTCACTCCGGCGACCGGCGTTTCGCCTATGACAGCTACCGCCGCTTCGTCTCGATGTATGCGGATGTTGTGCTGGGCGTGGAGCATGCCGAATTCGAGGATATCCTCGGCGGCTACAAGGACGAAAAGGGCTACACCCTCGACACCGAAATCAGCGCCGAGGAATGGCTGGCCCTTCTGGAGCGCTACAAGGAAACGGTCGAGGCCCACACCGGCGCTCCCTTCCCGCAGGATGTGAGCCAGCAATTGTGGGGTGCCATCGGCGCGGTGTTCAAGTCGTGGATGTCGGCCCGCGCCATCACCTACCGCAGGCTCAATCAAATCCCCGAAACCTGGGGCACGGCGGTCAATGTCCAGGCTATGGTGTTCGGCAACCGGGGCGACAGTTCGGCAACCGGCGTCGCCTTCACCCGCAACCCCTCGACCGGCGAGAAAGCGCTCTACGGCGAATTCCTGGTCAATGCGCAGGGCGAAGACGTGGTGGCGGGCATCCGCACGCCGCAGAACATCACCGAAAAGGCGAGGCGCGAAGCCCGTTCCGCCGATCCCTCGCTCGAAGCCCTGATGCCTGAAACCTTTGCCGAGCTCAGCGCCACCTTCGAGCGCCTCGAGCGCCACTACCGCGACATGCAGGACCTCGAATTCACCATCCAGGAGGGCCGCCTCTGGATGCTGCAGACGCGTAGCGGCAAGCGCACCGCCAAGGCCGCCATCCGCATTGCCGTCGATATGGCGAACGAGGGCCTCATCACCCGCAACGAGGCGATCCTCCGGATCGATCCCATGTCGCTTGACCAGCTCCTTCACCCCACGCTCGATCCCAACGCCAGCCGCGAAATCATCGCCACGGGCCTGCCGGCGTCCCCCGGTGCGGCCTCGGGCGAGATCGTCTTCGATTCAGCTGAGGCCGAGCGCCTGAAAGCCATAAACCGCAAGGTCATCCTGGTGCGGGTCGAAACCAGCCCCGAGGACATTCACGGCATGCACGCGGCCGAGGGCATCCTGACGACGAGAGGTGGCATGACCTCCCACGCCGCCGTGGTGGCCCGCGGCATGGGCAAGCCCTGCGTCTCGGGCGCGGGCTCGATCCGCGTCGATTACAAGGCGGGCACCATGAGCGCCCTCGGTGTCACCCTGAAAAAGGGCGCCACCATCACGCTGGATGGCTCGACCGGCCAGGTGATGCAGGGCGAGGTGGCGACCATCGCCCCCGAACTTTCCGGCGACTTCGGCACGCTCATGGTATGGGCCGACCAGATCCGCCGCATGGCGGTCAGGGCCAATGCCGAAACCCCGCTCGACGCAAGTGCGGCGCGCGATTTCGGCGCCGAGGGGATCGGGCTGTGCCGCACCGAGCACATGTTCTTTGATGCAACCCGCATCCTGGCGGTGCGCCAGATGATCCTCGCCAACAAAGCGGAAGACCGCCGCGC
Organism: Hyphomicrobiales bacterium; assembly: GCA_031365765.1. Lineage (GTDB taxonomy): Bacteria > Pseudomonadota > Alphaproteobacteria > Rhizobiales > Aestuariivirgaceae > Aestuariivirga. The sequence goes on from JANLYR010000174.1 coordinate 2,095, forward strand.
CGCGCTGGCGAAACTGCTGCCCATGCAGCGCCAGGATTTCATCGCGCTGTTCGATATCATGGCGGGTCTGCCCGTCTGCATCCGCCTGCTCGATCCGCCGCTGCACGAATTTCTGCCCCAGGACGATGTCGAAATCGCCGAGGTTGCCCTCTCGATGAACGCCGACCCGCAGGCCTTGCGCGCCCGCGTGGGCGAACTGCACGAGTTCAACCCGATGCTCGGCCATCGCGGCGTCCGCCTCGCCATCACCTATCCCGAAATCGCCGAAATGCAGGCCCGCGCCATTTTTGAAGCGGCGGTGGACGTGGCCAGGCGCACCGGCCGCCCACCCGTCCCCGAAATCATGGTGCCGCTGGTGGCCGACAAGGCCGAACTCGACCTGGTGCGCGACCTGATCGTCGGTGTGGCCAAAAGTGTCGAGGCCGAAACCGGCGTGAAGATCGCCTATCTCGTCGGCACCATGATCGAGCTGCCGCGCGCCGCACTCCTTGCCGGCAGGATCGCGCAGACGGCGGAATTCTTCTCCTTCGGCACCAACGACCTGACCCAGACCACTTACGGCATCAGCCGCGACGACAGCGCCCGCTTCATCGGCGATTACACCGCCAAGGGCATCTTCAAAGGCGATCCCTTCGTGTCGCTCGATGTCGAGGGCGTGGGCGAGCTGGTGAAGATGGCCGCCAGCCGCGGCCGCGAAGCCCGGCCCGGTCTCAAACTCGGCATCTGCGGCGAGCACGGCGGCGACCCCGCATCGATTGCTTTTTGCGAAGCGGCGGGACTGGATTATGTCTCCTGCTCGCCCTACCGGGTGCCCATCGCCCGGCTCGCGGCCGCTCAGGCAAGTCTTTCAAAAGGTTGAACAAAATCTCTAATTGGTTAAAAAAAGGCTAAAAGTGTCGGCTTTTTGTTGTAGGCGTGGTTAACCTATGATAAACGCCTTGGAACTAGGGTTACCGCGAGATAAACAACCGCGACGGCGCGGACCACGGTACGAGGGGAAGTGAAGAGAGCAGGGGAAATTCGGCGTCACAGCCGTGATCGGAATTTTGATGCTTTCGGCAGCCGTCGGCGCCGGAGTGCCCTGCATGAATATGGCGCCGTCCTGGTTGGGGGCGCTATTCTGATCTCCGCTTTTGCCTTTGCCGGCTACTATATGGGCCAGAGTGCTGTCGCCCGCAGCGTGATGCCCGACGATCCGATCGACATCATGTTGTCCCCCACCACCACCATCGTGTCCAAGGGCTCGCTCCTTCCCGCCGCCAGTTTCGACATCGTCAACGCCACCATCCTGCACAAGCAGATGGTCGTCACTTACGGCAAGAGCGATGTGGTGGAGAAGCCCCAGGCCCAGACCGTCCAGATCATTCCTGCCTCGGTCAATCTGCAGGATCCGCCTGAACCCAAGCTGAAGCGCGTCGCCCTGGCGCCGACACCGCAAAAGATCGAAAAGATCTCCAAGCTCAAACGCAGCGACAAGCAGAAAGTGGTGACCGCGCGCCGCTTGCTCCAGGCCGAGGAAAATTGCCTGGCGCGCGCCGTATATTTTGAAGCCCGCTCGGAAAGTGAACTGGGCCAGCTCGCGGTGGCGAGGGTCATTCTCAACCGCACGCGCGACGAAGATTATCCCAAGACCATCTGCGGCGTTGTCTATCAGGGCTCTGGCCGGCGTAATTCCTGCCAGTTCTCCTTCGCCTGCGACGGCCTGCCCGATGATGTGAAAAGCGCCGCTGCCTGGGGCCGGTCCAAGAAAGTGGCCCAGATGGCAATCCAGGGCGACCACAATGTCCGCGCCATCGGGTCCGCCACCAACTACCACGCCGATTATGTGAAGCCCAAATGGGCCAGGAACATGAAACGCCTCATCAAGATCGGCCATCACATTTTCTATTCCGACACGTGACGCGGGCCCCGATCTGATCCACAACAGGCGCCACGAGGCGCCTTTTTCGTTGAGGGAGCGACAGACATGGTTTGGAAAGCCGATCAGGGAACCGCCTGGACCTGGTTTGAGGACAAGTGGCACGAGGGCAACCCCATGATCATGGGGCCGATGACCCACGCCCCCTGGCTCGGCTCCTGCATTTTCGATGGCGGCCGTTCCTTCGAGGGGGTGGCCCCCGATCTCGATCGGCACTGCCGGCGCGCCATCCGCTCGGCCGAGACCTTCGGGCTCAGGCCCGGCCGCAGCGCCGGCGAGATCGAGGACATCGTGCGCGACGGGATCGCCAAGTTTCCCAAAGGCGCCGCCCTCTATCTTCGCCCGATGTTCTGGGCCGAATCGGGTTTTGTCGATGTCGATCCCGACTCCACGCAATTCTCGGTCTCGGTCTATGACAGCCCCCTGCCGGAACTGCGCGGTTTCTCGATCACCCTTTCGCCCTTCCGCCGGCCGTCCTACGAATATGCGCCGACCGACGCCAAGGCCGCCTGCCACTATCCCAACGCGGCCCGTGCCATCCGCGAGGCCAGGGCGCGGGGCTTCGACAACGCCGTCATGCTCGACGCGCAAGCCAATGTCGCCGAACTCGCCACCGCCAACATTTGGCTGGTGAAGGACGGCATCGCCGCAACACCGGTGCCCAACGGCACTTTCCTCAATGGCATCACCCGCCAGCGCATCATCAAGCTGCTGCGCGCTTCCGGCGTCACGGTCCACGAGCGCTCCATCGCCTGGCGCGAATTTCTCGACGCCGACGAGATTTTCTCCACCGGCAACTATGCCAAGGTCATGCCGGTCACCCGGGTGGACACCCGCAGCCTCCAGCCCGGCCCCATCATGGCGAAAGCCCGGGAACTTTATTGGCAGTACGCGCATTCCGGCAGGTAGCCACTCGCCCCGCCAATGAACACCGGATGATTTCAAAACATATTTGGGAGCAAAGCATGCGCATAGCGCTCATTCTCGCCTCGATGCTGGCACTTTCGGCCACGGCCCAGGCCCAGGCAGTAAACTGCTCCCATCCGCAATCCTCAGGTCAGCGCCTGATCTGCGACAATCCCGACCTCCTCGGATGGAGCCGCCGCATCAACGGCCATTATCTCCGCGTCACCGTGATGGCCGAGCCTCCCGACTATTTTCGCCTGAAGCGCGGCCAGAAACCCTATCTCGCCGCCCGCGACGCCTGCGGCTCGGTCGCCTGCCTCATGAGAGTGTTCAAGAAACGCCACTCCGAACTCAACGACATCGCCTATGAGTGACGCCGCGCCTATGAGTGACGCCGCTTAACTTCTCATCATGCCCGGACTCGATCCGGGCATCGTCCCGACAACCTATTCGGATTTGATCTCCAGCACGAACGGCACCCCTTCGCTTGCATCGGCACCGCGCCCGATCGCAGCGATAGCCTTCACCATCCGTCCGCCCCGTCCCAAGATTGTGTCCGCATGCTGAACGATCAGCCGGTTGGGCGTGGCGGAAGCCGACGCCCGCCGCAGTTCCCAGGCAATCTCCTCTTCATCCGCGTGCGGCCGGTGCATGCACAATGCGGTGAACGCTGCTGCGGTTGAGCGGCTGATCCCGGCCCAGCAGTGGATCAGCATCGGCGCTTCGCGCTGCCAGCCGCGCAGAAACGTCACCATCCGTTCGGCATCCGCCGCGCGGGGCTCGGTATAGCCGTCCATCGCCTCGTTGATGTCGTGAAAGGTGAGCTTCAGATGGCGCTCTCTTTCCACCCCGGCAAAATTCCGGTGCGGCGTATCGGGTCCGAGCA
>JANLYR010000187.1:0-9256 GCA_031365765.1 Hyphomicrobiales bacterium
CTGCCGCAGCCGGGCACGGTCACCAGCGAAGCGCAGGTCGGCACCACTGTTGCCCCGGCCGAGGAAGGCATGGCGCAAGGCACGGCGGCTGCTCAGCCTCATGTCAGCGCCTCAGCGCAATTGGCCTCAACGCAGGCGGAGCCCACGAAGCCCCAGGGCGACATCTACGAGCGCAACGGCATTTCCAAAACCCGGCCGGATGGGAAACCAAAATCCGACAGTGAACTTCAGGCAGAGCTTAAGGAAGTCTATCTGGCCAAGAAGCGCCAGACCGATCCTGGCTACGGCACCATCTGGAACCTCGGCTCCCTCTTCAAGGACGGCTGATCCCATTACCACAATTTCATTGGACGCTGGCGGCCCGCTCATGCAGGTGGGGCGCACGGAGAGGTTTCGCCAAAGCATGAGCAAAAAAGTTTTCGGCCTCGTTGCCGCCATAGCACTTTATTTGGCCGGAATGATTCCGGCCCTCGCCCTCAAGCTCGATGTATCGACTTTCACCCTCGAAAACGGCATGGAGGTGGTCGTCATCCCGGATCACCGCGCGCCCGTCGTGACCCACATGGTGTGGTACAAGGTGGGTTCGGCCGACGAGCCCCAGGGGAAATCCGGAATCGCGCATTTTCTCGAGCATCTGCTGTTCAAGGGAACCGCCAAATACCCGCCCGGCGAATTTGACCGCATCGTGAGCCGCAACGGCGGTGACGGCAATGCCTTCACCACCACCGACTACACCGGTTTTTTCCAGAGGATCGCCAAGGAACGCCTGGGCCTCGTCATGGAGCTCGAAGCCGACCGCATGCAGAATCTGATCCTGACTGACGAGAATGTACTCCCCGAGCTTCAGGTTGTGCAGGAAGAGCGCCGGGAGAGGACCGACAACGATCCGTCTTCGCTCCTTGCCGAACAGATGACCGCCGTCCTGTACCTGGCCCATCCCTACCGCAAACCCGTCATCGGCTGGATGTCGGAAGTCATGCAATTGACGAAGGACGACGCGCTGTCTTTCTACCATGCGCACTACACGCCCGCCAATGCCATCCTCGTCGTGGCAGGAGACGTGACCGTCGATGAGGTGCGCACTCTCGCCGAAAAAAACTATGGCGTGCTCAAAAACAGCTTTGCTCCCGCGCCCCGCAAGCGCACTGCGGAGCCCCCTCCGATTGCTGCCAGGCGTGTTCAGATGAGCGATCCCCGCACACCGACGCCGGTGTTCCAGCGCCAGTATCTAGCGCCCTCCTACGCGACCGACGAGCCCCGGCAGGCAGAGTCCCTCGACGTTCTGGCGGAAATCCTGGGAGGCGGCACCCAGAGCCGGTTTTACAAGGAACTGGTGGTGAAGCAGAAGATCGCCGCCTATGCCGGAAGCTGGTATTCAGGCGATGCTGCGGACTACGGTAATTTCGGGCTTTATGCTGCGCCCAATCCCGGCCAGGACATCGCCAAACTTGAAACTGCGGTCGATGTGATCGTCGCGAGCATCGTTAAGGAAGGCATCACCCAGGCCGAACTCGACTTGACCCGCAACAAGCTGCTGGCGGACTCGGTCTATGCGCTCGACAGCCAATCGACGTTGGCCCGCTCGTTCGGCGTTGCACTGACAACGGGTTCGACGGTTGCCGACGTGCTGGGTTGGGAATCCAAAATCCAACAGGTCACCGTCGAGGATGTTAAGGCCGCCGCCGCCCATTTTCTTGATATCCGAGCCTCGGTCACCGGCATTTTGTTGCCGGCGGCCCCGGCTCAGAACTGAGGTATGATGCGTAACCTTTTCGCTAAAACTTTTCTCATGATCGTTCTGGTCATGTCTTTGGCGCGTCCGGCTTTGGCCATCGACATCAAGGAAGTGGTCAGTCCGCTCGGTATAAAAGCGTGGCTGGTCGAAGATCGCACCATCCCGCTCATCGCCATGCAGTTTTCGTTCCGCAGCGGTGGCGCTTCGGATCCGCCGGGCAAGGAAGGTGTCACCAATTTTCTTACCGGCATGTTGGACGAGGGCGCGGGGCCGATGGATTCTGCTGCTTTCCAGGGGAAGCGCGAAGAACTCGCCTTCAAGATGGGCTTCGACGCCAGTTTCGATTATTTCGAGGGTTCGTTCCAGACGCTCTCGCGCAACGCAGCTCCGTCCTTTGAACTCCTCAAGCTCGCCGTCGATAAGCCTCGCTTCGATGCCGAACCGCTGGAGCGCGTACGCCAGCAGTTTCAACTCGGCGCGCGCAATGACGCGGAAAATCCCGACCATATTGCGTCAAGCGCTTGGATGGAAACCGCGCTCGGAAACCACCCCTATGCGCGCACATTGAGTGGCACCGAGGCGACGATTTCCGCTGTCACCGCAGCCGACCTCGCTGCGGCGCACAACCGTATTTTCACACGCGAAACCTTGCAGATCGCCGTTGTTGGTGACATCGATGCGCAGACGCTGGCCCGCGAACTCGACAATGTCTTCGGCAGCCTGCCTGCCAACGCCCCAAGATCGGACATTCCTTTGGCCAAGGTCGCGCCCGGCCCATCGGTCAAGGTGATCACTCGCGACATTCCCCAAAGCATCATTGTTTTTGGCCATGACGGCATTCTCCGCGACGACAAGGATTTCTTTGCCGCTTTCGTCATGTCGGAAATCCTCGGTGGCGGCGGAGCGTCATCGCGCCTGACCAACGAAATCCGCGAAAAACGGGGTTTGACCTACGGTGTTGGCGCCAACCTTCTGCCGATGCAGAAAGCGGGTCTGTTCATGGGTTCCCTCGGCACGCGCAACGAAAAAGCCGGCGAGGCACTGCAACAGGTCAAGGCCGTGATAGCGAAGCTGGCGGAGGAGGGGCCAACGCAACAGGAGCTCGACGAAGCCAAGACTTATCTGACCGGCTCTTACGCGCTTCGCTTCGACAGCGACAGCAAGATCGCTGGGCAGCTCCTTGCCATTCAGCAGCAGGGACTGGGTTTGGACTACGTGACACGCCGCAACGGCATGATCGAGGCCGTCACTCTCGACCAGGTGAAGGAACAGGCACGCCGGCTTCTTCACCCCGATAAGCTTATCGTCACCGTCGTGGGCAAGCCCGAGGGCATTCAATAGTCCGCCGAATGCGTCTAGCATTCGCCCCATGCGAATCCGCAGGCTTCCCGAAGGCACCGTAAACCGCATCGCCGCAGGCGAAGTGGTCGAACGTCCTGCTAGCGTGGTCAAGGAGCTGGTGGAGAACGCGATTGATGCGGGGGCCACGCGGGTCGACGTGGCCTTTCGCGGTGGCGGCCGCGACCAGATCCGGGTCACCGACGACGGCTCCGGCATGCATCCGGCCGATCTCGTCCTGTCGATTGAACGCCACGCCACATCGAAACTTGCCGACGACACGCTCATTGAAATCAGGACTCTCGGCTTTCGCGGTGAAGCACTGGCTTCGATCGGCGCCGTGGCACGCATGACCGTCACGTCCCGTCTGCAGGGTGGCGATTGCGCGTATGCCATTGCGGTCGAGGGCGGGATGGTCAGTGAACTTCGTCCCGCAGCCTTGTCACTTGGCACCGAAATCGAAGTGCGCGACCTGTTTTACGCAACTCCGGCACGGCTCAAATTTCTCAAGAGCGACCGCAGCGAGACCGCCGAGGCAGCCGACATCGTCCGTCGTCTCGCCTTCGCCTATCCCAAGATCGGCTTCAGCTTTGTCACCGAAGAGCGCCGCCTGATCGATGCGCCGCCGGATGAAACTTCAGCCAGCCGCATGCGCCGCCTGATGGGAGCCGAGTTCACCGACAATGCCATTGAAATTTCGGCGGCGCACGAGGATATCGCGGTGTCGGGTTACGCCGGCCTTCCCACCTATTCGCGGGCCAGTTCGACCCACCAGTTCCTGTTCGTCAACGGCCGGCCGGTGCGCGACCGTCTGATGACCGGTGCCGTCCGTGGTGCCTACGCCGATCTGATGGCCCGCTCTCGCTTTCCAGCGATCCTGCTCTTTCTTTCCTGCCCGCCGCAAAAGCTTGACGTCAATGTGCATCCGGCGAAAGCTGAAGTCCGTTTCCGCGATGGCGGATTGATCCGATCACTGATTGTCTCGTCGGTGCGCCGTGCTTTTTCGGCCAGCGGGGTCACCAACAATCAAACCTTGGCGCGCCATGTTGCAGAGAATTTTCGCTCCTCCCCGATAGCGGCGGGTTTTGCCGAGGAGCAGGCCGCCTTTGATGTAGGACATCCCTCAAGTCCACCGCCCTCCGATGAACTGAACGAAGGAAGCTTTCCGCTTGGCGCCGCGCGGGGCCAGATTCACGGCAACTACATTGTGGCGCAGACAGCGGACGGCATGGTGCTCGTTGATCAGCATGCCGCCCATGAGCGCCTTGTCTATGAGCGCCTCAAGCGTGAGCGTCTAGACGGCGGCATCGCGGTCCAACCCTTGCTCGTGCCCGAAGTGGTCGATCTCGATCCGATCGAGGCTGAACGTATTGCATCCCACATCGATCTCCTTGCCCAATCCGGGCTGGCGGTCGAAAGTTTTGGTGTCAGTGCTGTGATTGTCCGTGAAATTCCCGCAGCCCTTGCCGGTGCCGGCATCGCAGCACTTATCCGTGATCTTGCTTCCGAGCTCTCCGAACCGGGCGGCGTCACCTCGCTCGCCGAGCGCCAGAACCACATCCTGGCGACCATGGCCTGCCACAACTCCGTTCGCGCCGGAAGGAAACTCCATCCGCAGGAAATGAATGCGCTGCTCCGTGAAATGGAAGCAACGCCCAATTCAGGCCAGTGCAATCACGGCCGCCCGACCTTCGTGGAACTGAAATTGTTCGATATCGAACGCCTTTTCGGTCGGCGTTAAAATTTCGCCGCGCGATAAATCCTCACCTGCGTATCGCCATAATTCCGCTGGTCGAGCAATGTCAGCCCCGCCACGTCCGGAACCTCGGCATCATTCGTTTCTTCCACCACCATCAATCCCTCGTCATCGAGCCAGCCGCCATTCACGACCGATGCCATTGCCTGCGCTGCCAGTCCATTGCCATAGGGCGGATCGGCGAACACCAGATCGAACCTAGGCTGTGGGGCCGCCGCCCCGAGCCTCGTCGCGTCGCGGCGCCAGACCTTTACCTGGCCCAACACACCGAGTGCTTCCGCATTGCGCCGGATCAACCCGCGCGCCCCGGCACTGTCGTCGACGAATTGGCAGAAACTTGCACCCCGCGACAATGCCTCGAAACCGAGCGCCCCGGTACCGGCAAACAGGTCGAGAACCCGGCTACCCTCGAAGGTGAAGCCCTCGATCCCGTGCGCCAGGATGTTGAACATCGTTTCGCGCACGCGGTCCGAGGTCGGCCGTGTCGCAGCTCCTGCGGGAGCCTCGATGTTACGGCCTCTGAATTTTCCCGCGACGATCCGCATGCTTCGATCCTAGTTGCTCGTTCACCACTTTAGGCGGCACCTCCTCGATCCCGCCGCGTACAAGTTCGCCCAGCACGAAAGGCCCGAACGATGTGCGGATTAGACGGTTCACCGTGAGGCCCAGATGCTCGCACAATTTTCGCACTTCGCGGTTCTTGCCCTCGCGGATGGCGAAGGTCAGCCAGCAGTTGTCGCCCTGTACCCGGTCGACCTTTGCCTCGACCGGCCCATACGCGATGCCCTCGATCGTCACTCCGTCCTTCAGCTTCGCCAGTGCCGCGTCGTCCGCTTTGCCGAAGGCGCGCACCCGGTAGCGCCTGATCCAGCCCACCGCCGGAAGTTCGAGTTGACGCGCCAGCTCGCCGTCATTGGTGAGAAGCAGCAAACCCTCGGTATTGAAATCGAGCCGCCCGACGGAAACGACGCGCGGCAACTGCTCGCGCAGCTTGTCGAACACCGTCTCGCGCCCCTTGGGGTCCTTGTGGCTGACCATCAGTCCCGCCGGCTTGTGATAGCGCCAGAGTCGCGGTGCTTGCAAAGTCGGCAATGGCTTGCCATCGACCAGGATGCGGTCCAGCGACGTGACATTGACCGCAGCACTCTCGAGTTTGCTGCCGTTCAGCAGCACGCGGCCCGCGACAATCATCGCTTCGGCATCGCGCCTCGAACATAATCCCGCCCGGGCCATCACCTTGGCGATGCGTTCGCCCTTGAAGTCGCTCATCTTGACCCGGTCCTCGCCAGCGGCTCATGTGCCACGATGCAGGCGAAACTGCCAGAGCCGATGTCGCGCGCCTTCGCCGAAGCCGAAGCCGCGGGCGCGCGGGGTGAAGTGCCGGTGGGCGCCGTGGTGAGTGATGCGGGGGGCCTTGTCATCGCCTCCTCCGGCAATCGCACGATAGAATTGAAAGACCCCACCGCCCATGCCGAGCTCCTGGCGATCCGCGAGGCAGCCCGCATCTTAGGCTCCGAACGCTTGACCGGCTGTGATCTCCACGTGACACTTGAGCCCTGCGCCATGTGCGCCGGCGCCATTTCTTTCGCCCGCATCCGGCGGCTGTATTTCGGAGCGTCCGATACCAGGATGGGAGCGGTCGAAAACGGCCCCCGCCTGTTTAACCAGCCGACCTGCCACCACGCGCCTGAAATCTACGGCGGCATCGGCGAAATCCGCGCTGTGGAACTGCTCCAGCAGTTTTTCAGGGAACGGCGCTAGCGGACGTCCCGCATCCGCAAATCCAGCGCGCGTTTCAATTCCTCTTTGGCCGGCCTTGCGGCTTCGAACATTTCCTTGGTCTTGAAGAAGTCAGCACCACGGAAATTTTCCACTGCGGGCTCGATATAGATGTCGGGCGGTGCCATGGCGCGCCGGAGTTCCGCCACCTGGTGGAACATGATGAGAAGCGAACCGATGGCCAGCTCCATGTTGGAATGGTGCGTTCGCTTGGCGGCCCGGGGCCGCCCCGTAACATCGATCGCCACGATGATATCGCAATGGCCGCGCACATGATTGAAGGGAACCGGATTGGTGACACCACCATCCACATGCACGCGGTCGTCATATTTGGGGCCGACGATGATGCCGGGAACGGCGAGCGACGCCGCCACGGCTTTCACCATGTTGCCGCGTTCGATCACGCGCTCTTCCATCCGGTCGTAATCTGTAGTCACCACCTTGAATGGAATTTTTGTGTCTTCGAGGTTCTTCGGCAATTCATCGGGCAGCGCCAGGTCGACCAGTTTCTCGCCCTTGATCTGCAGCGATCCCAGCCCCCGGAGCGCCAGGAGATCGCGGAGCCGCGCGCGCTTGGCGCCAAACACATAGCGCGCCGCCGCCAGCCGGTTGTCGAGAAGCGTCTCGGCCCGGTCGCGAATGTCGCGCGCCGTCATGCCCGAAGCATAGCCAGCACCGATCAGCGCCCCGATGCTGCAGCCCACGATGATCGATGGCGTGATGCCGAGTTCGTCGAACACCTCCAGCATCGGGATATGGGCAAGCCCCCGGGCACTTCCGCCTCCCAGGGCCAAACCGATGCGGGGCGTGTTCACGAACGGCGGCCTTCAAGAAACGGCAGGAGATGCGCCAGCGTCGCATCGGGATTTTCCTCGGGCAGGAAATGACCAGCGTCGATCCCGGCGCCCACCACATCGCTGCACCACGATTGCCATATCGCAAGCGGGTCGGCGGTTTCCACCGTCCCGTCATTTTGCGACGGAATGCCCTTGTTCCCCCACAGCGCCAGCGTGGGACACGCGATCTTCCGTCCCGCCGCCACATCCGCTTCGTCATCAGCGAGATCGATTGTTGCCCCCGCGCGATAGTCGTTGCACGTCGCATGCACATGCTCTGGCGTAGCGTAATGCAACCGGTATTCGGCCAGCGCCTGCGGATCGAACGGCGACAGGTCGCGGGTTTTCGTCCAACTTGCCAGCGTGTAGTCGAGAAACGCCACTGGCGCGGGTTCAATCAGCATTTCAGGCAAGGGATGCGGCTGGGCCAGAAACAACCAGTGATAAACCTTCATCGCCAGGTCTTTGCTCAAGCCGTGCCACATCGCGTGGGTCGGCACGATATCGAGGACCGCAAGGTGGGTCACCTTTTCCGGACTGTCGAGAGCCAGGCGATAGGCCACGCGTCCACCCCGGTCATGGCCTGCGATCGCGAACCGTTCATGCCCCAGCCGCATCATCAGTCCCGACACATCGGCGGCCATCACGTGCTTGGAATAGGTCCGGTTTTGCACATCGTTTTCGGGGCACGACGAATAGCCGTAGCCCCTGAGGTCGGGCATCACGCAGGTGAAGCTTTCCATCAGACTCGGCGCCACGCGGTGCCACATCGCATGGGTTTGCGGAAAACCGTGCAGCAGTAAAAGAGGCGGGCCGTGACCGCCGGTGCGGGCGAAAAGCTCGACGCCGTTCACCGTCATCCGATGTTCGCGCGTTACCGAAAAGAGAGTGCTCATGCGCGCAATTTCCCACGCCGCAGCGCCAAGCTCAACCTTGGCGTCTGCTTTATGCTATAGTACGAAATCGGCCGAATCGTTGGCCGGGCAGGGGGAACAAGTATGAAACTCAGCGCGCCGACAACACTTCTCTTCACGATTTCGCTCGTGGTGGCCATCCTTGGCGTCCTCGCGGCGCTCAACGTACTGTCCGCCATCCCCATTGCCGCCGTCTGGATCATGGCCATCGCCTACGCCATTCTCGCCGTAGCCTGCATGTTCAAGGGCGCCTGACCAGTCCGATATCGCGGCGGCAGAACCCATCCTGCCAGTTGATCTTGTCCACGGCCCGGTAAGCCCGTTCGCGGGCCTCCGCCGTGGACAGTCCCAACGCCGTAACACTCAGCACGCGCCCGCCACTGGCAATGAGCGCGTTGTCTTTCATCGCTGTGCCGGAGTGAAAGATCTCGACGCCTTCTTCGGCCCCGGCCGCATCCAGGCCGCCGATGGTGCTGCCCGTTACCACGTCCCCTGGATAGCCCCTGGCCGCCATCACCACGGTGACCGCCACATCGTCCCGCCAGTCGACGGTCATTCGGTCGAGCGTTCCGTCGCAACAGGCCAGCATCAGCGCCACGATATCGGACTTTAATCGCGGCATCAGAACCTGCGTCTCGGGATCTCCGAACCGCGCGTTGTATTCAATGAGCTTGGGACCGTCCCGCGTCAGCATGAGCCCGGCATACAGCACGCCTACATAAGGGTGCCCTAAGTCGTTGAGGGCACGGATTGTCGGCCGCACGATCCGTTCCAGCGCCTCGGCACAGATTGCTGCCGTCATCGCCGGAGCGGGAGAAATCGCCCCCATCCCACCGGTATTGGGACCCATGTCGCCGTCGCCCACGCGCTTGTAGTCGCGCGCTGTCGCCAGGGGCAG
>JANLYR010000217.1:0-2633 GCA_031365765.1 Hyphomicrobiales bacterium
CGAACTGCTGGGCGGCGAGGCGGCGTTGGCGGCTTCGGCGTTCACCCACAAGGCACTGCGGCGGGCGGTCGGCTCGGCTGGCAGTCTGTTGCGGCTCATCTTCATTTACGGGCCCGGCGGCAACTCGTTGCGCACGGCGGCGGGCCTTGCGAGCGCCGGAGGGATTGCCGAACTCTCCGATGTGGCGCTGCTGAAGCGGATCGCCGGTTCGGCGGAGTGGCTGAAGGCGTTGTGCGAGCGCCAGCTTGCGGCAGCGGCGCCGGCGGGCAATGCGGGCTTGCGGCTGCGCATCGTCGATTCCACCACCATCGCCGCGCCGGGCAAGGGCGGCAGCTACCGTCTGCATCTGAGCTACGATCCCGTGCGCCAGCGCATCGGCGATGTGGAATTGACCACCATGAGCGCGGGCGAGCGGCTCGACCGGCTGCCACTTGAAGCCGGCGGCCTGGTGCTCGGCGACCGCGGCTATCCCAGACCCGAAGGCCTCGCGAACCTCGTCAAGAGCGGCGCCCACGTGCTGGTGCGCCTCACCTGGAAAAGCCTTCATCTCATTGATGAAGCTGGAGAACCGGTCGACTGGAACGGCCTCTTCACAGCTGCCGGAAAACACGGATTTGCCGATAAACCCGTCCGCGTCGCCCGCCCGCGTGGCCGCTTCGAGCCGCTCCCCATGCGCCTCGTCATCCTGCCCAAGCCCGCCGAAGCCGCAGCCTCCTCGCGCGCCAAAGCCCAGCACGCCAACGCCAAGGGCCAGCACAGTTCCTTGGACCCCAGGACGCTCGCCGCGGCAGACCATCTCATCGTGCTCACCTCCTTGAGCCAAGCCCAAATTGCCGCTCCCGCACTCAAGGACCTCTATGCCGTCCGCTGGCAAATCGAACTCGCCTTCAAGCGCATGAAGTCGATCCTCAATCTCGACCGCCTGCCCGCCAAGAACCCCAACCTCGCCAGAGCCTGGCTGCAAGCCCACCTGCTCTTCGCTCTTCTCATCGATGCCATCGCAGCCCCGCAAGGGGATTTTCCCCCCTGATCCCAAAGCCCCGAGGCAACCCTCGATCTGGCGCCTCACCGCCTTCATCGCCGCAATCCTCAAAGCCGCGATGTCCGTCTCCGCCAGCATCCCGGCACTCTTCGCCTGCTTCCCCAAGCTCACAAGGCATCTCCGAGAACCACCGCGAAAGCGAACCTTGCAATTTCAACCCATTCCAAGCTTAAGTTAGCGCCTATGGGATTTATTCCGGCGACCCATCGCTCAGCCAATTCGGAAATTTGACGTGTTGCACAATGGGTCCTCGGGACAAGCCCGAGGATGACAGAAAATGGATTTGGAAACTGCGATGGGTCTATTGCTCAGGCCGCCGGTATAATTCTGTCGTGGTCCGCGCAGGCAGTCGCCAGCCCAGCCTTCAAATCCTTCCATAAGTCCGCATCACTTCGATTAATTTATCGTGCGGCAGCGCAATCGAGCGCCGTCCATCGCGGCCCACCATCGTATCGCTGGCCAGCATCGCCTCGATCACCGCCTCCTCGGTGGCTGCCGCCGTTGCCATGAACAGCGGATCGAGGCTGGCAATGGGCAGAAATGCCAGATCGCGAACCCCGCCGTCGCGCCGCGCCAAGGCTGCTTCGTTGGCCGTCGAGAAGGCCAGGAAAATATCTCCAGAGGAATTATTGCCCACCGAGCCGGTGCGCGCCAGTCCCATCGGCACCCGCCTGGCGATGCGCTTCAACTGATGCGGCAAGAGCGGCGCGTCGGTGGCCACGATGGCGATCACCGAGCCCTGGTCCTTGTGGCGCAGCTTGTCATGGCCGATGTGCCGTCCCACCGGCACGCCGAGCACGGTGAAATCCTCGCGCCGCCCGAAATTCGCCTGGACGAAAACGCCGAGCGTATAGGTTTCTCCCGCAATCTCCACCACACGCGAGGCCGAGCCATTGCCCGCCTTGAAATCATAGGCGATCATGCCGGTGCCGCCGCCGACGCTGCCCATCTCGACCGGCCCGCCACGCGCCCCATCGAGGGCCGCCATGGTGTGCTCCGCCGTCACGTGAAAGCCGTTGATGTCGTTCAAATCGCCATCATAGGTCTCGGCCGCCACCGGCAGGTTCCAGTCCTGGCCGACGCCGATGCCGCGCGCCACCATCCAGCGGATTGTCGCATCCCGCGTGACGCCGCAGGAATGCGTATTGGTGATGGTGATCGGCGTTTGCAGTTCGCCAGATTCTTCAATCCACACAACCCCGGTCATTTCCCCATTGCCATTGAAGGAATAGTAACCAGCAGCGCAAGGGATATGCGCTTTGGCTAGGCCGCGCGGCAGGATCGCTGTAACGCCCGTGCGAATAGGTCCCTTGCCAACAACGAGGGGACCTTCGCCGCTGATCAACGTCGTGGTGCCGACTTCGACACCCGCCACATCGGTAATCGCGTTGAACGATCCGGTTTTTCCCGCAAATGGAAGTCCCAGTGCCCTCGCCCGCTTCACAACCGTCATAAATTCACTCCCTTCAAATTGCCCTTTGCAAACCGGACAACTTGCAACACTATGTCGAAAACGGTGCACAAGGTCCATGGAAACAGCAGGTATCAACCACTACAAGGAATTCCTGATCATCCTTGGCGCTGCCGGATT
>JANLYR010000247.1:0-4951 GCA_031365765.1 Hyphomicrobiales bacterium
GCAGCCGATGGGCTTCTATGCTCCGGCGCAGATTGTGCGCGACGCCAGGGAGCATGGCGTGGAGGTGCGGGCGCCCGATGTGAATTTCAGCGCGTGGGATTCGACTCTGGAACAGGCGGTGCTCCGCCTGGGCCTGCGTGAAGTTGACGGCTTGAGGGAGGAGGATTTGCACCGCTCCGATATCCCCGTGCCCGCCCTGGAAAAGCTCGCCGCCGCCGATGCGTTTCGTTCGGTCGGAATGGACCGCCGCGCCGCTTTGTGGGAGGTGAAGGGGCTGGCCAAGGCGAAGCCTCTGCCGCTGTTCGCTTTCGCTGCGGCGCGGGATCAAGGCGTGGAGGACGCCGTGACGCTTCCCGAAATGCCGCTCTCCGAGCATGTGGTCAACGACTACCAGACGCTGAAGCTGTCGCTGAAAGCCCATCCCCTCACGTTCCTCCGTGCTCTGTGTACGGAGCAACGCGTGACCGACAATGCCCGGCTCAAATCCCTGAGGAGTGGGGCTTCCGTGTCGGTGGCGGGCGTGGTGCTGATCCGCCAGCGCCCCGGTTCCGCCAAGGGCGTTGTGTTCCTGACGCTCGAGGACGAATTCTCGGTGTGCAATGTCGTGGTGTGGCCGAAGATCCTCGACACGCACCGCGCCATTGTGATGGGCGCCCGCCTCATGCTGGTCCGGGGCCGGGTGCAGCGGGCGGGCGACATCATCCATGTCGTCGCCAACCGGATCGAGGACCGGACACCGTGGCTGCAACTCCTCACCGCCGATCAGGGTCCGTCGCCACAAGCCAAACCCGCGGCGCGCCATCCCCGCCAGATGCGCGTGCTGCCGAAGTCTCGCGACTTTCACTAGCCGGCAAAAAAATCAGTCATTTCCGCGAGGGCGGGAACCCCGCTTTTTCGTGCCAGGACATTCGCGGGGGTGACGGCTATGGCTCTAGCCAGCGAAGCGCACTGCATGAACCGGGGGCAGTGTGTGGCTCACCATCTGCCAATTGTCGCCCTGGTCCTCCGTTACCCACACGCCACCCGTGGTCGAGCCGAAGGCCAGGCAATCGCCGGTGTCGTCGATCGCCAAGGCATGGCGGAAGACGAGATCGTAAGCGTGATCCTGCGGAAGGCCCTTGCGCAGAATATCGAAACTCTTGCCGCCATCGCGGGTGCGCGTCACCACGAGCTTGCCATCGACCGGAATGCGCTTCTCGTCCTTGATGCCGGGCACGAACCACGCCGTGTCGGGATCGCGCGGGTGCACCACGACGCCGAAACCGAAGGACGAGGGTTGCGCCTTCACCTCCTGCCAGCTTTCCGACGCATCGCGCGAAATGAAGATGCTGAAGTGATGCTGCACCCACAACCGGTCTGGCGCGGAGGCACACTGCACCATCATATGCGGGTCCTGGCTATTGGGATCGTCCGCCTCTCCTTCCGGCATGTGGCCGAAATGCATGCCGGTGGCCTTGCACGCCCAGGTCTTGCCGCCATCATGGGTGACCCATACGCCGCCGCAGGAGACGGCGACGCGTAACGTTTTGGATGAGCGGGGATCGACGCAGATCGAATGGATGCCGGGAATGTCGGCGCCGCCGCCCAGCCATTTGTTGCGCTCCGGCATATCCCACAGGGAGCGGATCATGTCCCAGCTTGATCCCCGGTCGGGCGAGCGGAACAAGCCGCCCGGCATGGTGCCGGCCCAGAGAACGCCCGGCTCGTCGGCACCACCCGGTTCCAGCGCCCAGATCATCTGCGTCGTCCACTTGACCGGTTTGCCCCAGCCATCGAGATCGACCAGGCCTTCGGGCTTTTCCGGATAGGCGGGAGCGGTGATCTCCTCCCAAGCACCCTCCGGCGCCCGGCGATGCAGCTTGACGCCGAAATGGCCGTGATTGAGAGCGGCATAGTCATGCCCGTCGCGCCGGTCATGCAAGGTGAGTGTCACATTGTCGCCGGCGAAATCGGCCTCCTCCACCGCCCAGCCGGATGTCCCGCGCTCGACCGTGAACAACCCCTTGCGGGTAGAAACCAGAATGGATTTTGACATGCTCAGCCTCCGGATAATGCCTGCAGAACGTAAATCTTGCTCGTGGCCCCAACCGCATCCGACAGTTGCTCGCGGTCGCGCAAGCGCTGGCCGTCAACGAGAATGGTCATATGCTTGCGCAAGGCACCCTGATCGTCGAGCACATAGCCCCGGATGCGGTCGCGCGCCGCGAACACCGCCGCGAGGACTTCGTGAACCGTGCGGCCCTCGGCCTCCGCTTCGGCGCAATCGACATGCCGCCGGAGATTGCTGGTAAAAAACACTTTGGCCATCGCCAAAACTATCCATAAACTGCGGGAAATTTCAACCCTGGGAGATGCTTCGAATGCGCAGGCGTGTATTCCTTGCCGGACTGCTGCTTCCAGCCGGTGCGGAGGCGCATTCCTTTCGCGCCGGGACGATTGCCGTCGGTCACGCCTGGGCGCTGCCGTCGCGGTCCAGCGAAACGCGGATGTTTTTCCCGCTCGTGAATAATGGAACGGCGCGGGACGAACTGGTGGCGGCGCGCTCGCCGATCTGCAGCCTGATCGAACTCCGGCGCAACAACCGCTATGACGATCCACCCTTGAGCGCGATCGTGCTGGAGCCGAACCAGCCCCTGCCGATGCGGCCCGGAGCGCTTCATCTGCGCCTCCTGGGTTTGCGTCAAACGCTTGAGAAGGGCGCGCGGTTCGGCGCGATCCTCGATTTTCTCAATGCCGGTGAAGTGGAGATCGACGTGATGGTCGAGGAAACGCCGGGGGCCTGAGAATTACAAATCCCCCGTCACGCATTTTCGCGCCAGTGCCTTGTACTGTTTCTGCGAAAACGCGATGGGATTTCCACCAGCGGATGGATCCTTGATGGCCATGGCGGCGATTTCATCCAGGCGCTTCGAGTCGATGCCGATGTCGCCGAGCGAATGGGGAATGCCGATCTCCTTGCGCAGCGCAACAACCCATTTGAGGAAACCGTTGAAGCCGCCCTTGATGCCGAGATAGGCGGCGGCGCGCTCGATGTCCTTCTCGATCTTGCGTTGGTTCGCCTTCAGCACATAGGGCATGACGATGCCGTTCAGCAATCCGTGATGGGCGTCATAGAGCCCGCCAAAGGGATGCGACACCGCGTGGATGGCGCCCAAGCCCCGCTGGAAGGCAGTGGCGCCCATGGTCGACGCCATCAACATGTTGCCGCGCGCGTCGAGGTCCTTGCCCTTGTGGACGGCACGGGCCAAATTGTCCTTGACGAGCCGCATGCCTTCAAGCGCGATACCGGCGGCGAGCGGATGATAGAACGGCGCGCAATAGGCTTCGAGATTATGCGCCAGCGCATCCATGCCGGTGGCCGCCGTGAGTTTCGGCGGCAGGCCTACGGTGAGTGCGGGATCGAGGATCGCCACTTTGGGCATGATCGCGGGATGGAAGATGATTTTCTTCTCGTGGGTGACCGGATGGGTGATGACCCCGGCGCGGCCCACTTCCGATCCCGTCCCCGCCGTGGTCGGCACCGCGATGATGGGCGCGATCAGCGACGCATTCGCCCTCGTCCACCAGTCGCCGATATCTTCCAGATCGAACAGCGAAAGTTTTTGCCTTTGCATGAGTGCGATCATCTTGCCGACATCCAGCGCCGAACCGCCGCCGAATGCGATCACCCCATCGTGGCCGCCCGCCTCATAGGTTTTCACACCTTCGATGATGTTCGCTTCGACCGGATTTGGCCGCACATCGGAATAAACCGCGACGGAAAGGCCCGCCTGTTTCACGGCCGCCACGATTTCCTGCACCATCGGCATGGCCGCCAGCCCCGGATCGGTGACGAAAAGCGGCCGGGCGATGCCCAGCGCCTTGCACTGCTCGGCCAATTCGCCGATGCGGCCAGAGCCGAACATGATCGCTGTCGGATAGTTGAAATTGCGATTTGGAATTGTCATGATGTCGTCCCCTTGTCTTCACGGGTTTTCCCGCCCGCACTCAGCAAGCAAGCGTATCTACATAGCCTTCAGCGCCGTAATCCAGAATCGTCTTGTCCCGGGTCATCAGCGTGTATTGGCAAGTTCGGGCGGTTGCAATCATGAGGCAATCCGCTGGATCGCGATGGGGGAAATTCGGCAAAAACGAGGAATTCGCGAAGATCGCGGGTGTCACGTCACAGACCGTGCACGATGCGCGCATCACAAACTGATCGAAGAACTCAATGGCGGACCACTGCGATTTGAGCCGTCCCCGCGCCATCATATGTCCGATCTCCCAAGCAGTGATGGGCGATAGCACAAGCCGCCTCGCCAGGGCGGCGTCCTCGATAGCGGTCCGCGCCGCTGGCCGCAGCGGCTCCGCGCCCGCGGCAAAAAGCACAACACACGTGTCGAGCAGCAGATGCTGGCCTTCTTTCATCGGCCGGGGCGGTATTTTCGATCCCAGTCGGGTTCAAGATCCATGGGTTCAGTAGGATCGAAGCCCTCCGCTAGCGTAAACAGCCCTTTCATGCAGCCAAAAATCGAATGCCGCTTAGCGGCGCGAACGGGCGCGCTGCCTGCTTTGCGCCGGAACACGAGCCTACCCTTCCCGACATCCACGGCCGAGGTTTCGTAACCCGCACCAAGCCAGGCCCTGGTCATGACATTGTTATCCGGATTATTGCTCCACCAGGCCCGGTGTTTTTTAGACGGCGGCAGCTTGACGTTCAGGAGCCGTTCGATTTCGGCAAAAGTCATGGGGATTTGTTCGCGACACTGGGCGCGCAGAAATGCTCCGAGAGGTGCATATTTTCCCATTGCAGCCTTGCAATTACACAACGGCGTCAATACCGCTCGAATCCCCGCTTCAGTTCCAGGTCGGTGATGCGGCGGTCGAATTCGAACTGTTCCCATTTCGCGGTGTGGACATAGTGATTGATGACATCGTCGCCGAAAGACGAACGCAGCAGTTTTGAACCATC
>JANLYR010000253.1:0-1932 GCA_031365765.1 Hyphomicrobiales bacterium
GTCAACAAGGTCTCGACCGCCGTCGAACTGCGCTTCGATGCCGCCAGGGCGCCCCTGCCTGAGGATCTAAAACTGCGCTTGAGAAGCGTCGCGGGACGGCAATTGACCCAGGACGGCGTATTGGTGATCTTCGCCCAGGAACACCGCTCCCAGGAGCGCAACCGCGAGACGGCTCTTGACAAGCTGGTCATCCTGCTGCGCAAGGCGGCCCACCGTCCGAAGCGCCGCATCGCCACAAGGCCTACCAAGTCTTCCAAGACCCGCCGCCTGGAAACGAAATCCAAGCGTGGCGAAACCAAGAAGCTGCGCTCGGTGCGGCCCAACATGGATTGATCGTTCGATGCTCCGCAAGCTCTACGACTGGACGCTGTCCCTGGCGGCGCGCAAGACCGCCGAATTGTGGCTGGCGGTGATTGCCTTCGTCGAAAGCTCGGTCTTTCTGGTGCCGGCCGATGTGCTGTTCCTGCCCATGGCGCTGGCCAGGCCGGACCGGGCCTACCGTTATGCCCTGGTCGCGACCGTGGCCTCGACCCTGGGCGGCATCGCTGGTTACATGTTGGGAAGCTTTGCCTACGACGCGCTGGCCAGACCGGTGCTCACACTTTACGGCAAGCTCGACGATTTCGAGCACTTGCGTGCCTGCACCGGCGAGGACACGCTGATGCTCCTGCTGGTGACCTCCGGATTGGCGCATCTGCCGCCGATCAAGATCGTTACCATTCTGGCGGGCGTCGTCCAGATCGGATTCACGTTCTTCGTCCTGTCCTGCATCATCGCCCGCGGCGCCCGCTTTTTCGCGCTCGCCTGGGCGTTGCGCCGCTACGGCGAGACGATTCGTCATTTCATCGAGAAACGGCTGGGGCTAATCGCCGCTGTTGCGGCAGGCCTCCTGATCGGCCTTTATCTGATTGTCAAATACAGTGGAATGTCCGGAGCTTTCACCTCATGCTAGAGTCACTGTCGTTGCGCCAATGCGCCGCAGCGGTGTTGCTAATCGCGTTTGCAACCATCGCCGGGGCCTGGATTTTCGAGTATTATGGGTTTTCGCCCTGTGAGCTTTGCCTCAAGCAGCGCTGGGCCTACTACGCGGCCATACCGGTGGCGCTGGTCATCGCCGTCATGGCGCCCACTGCGCCGCCCTTGGCGCGTATTGGCCTTCTGCTCTTGGGCATGCTCTGGCTGGCCAGCATGGTCTTTGGCATCTATCACGCCGGCGTCGAATGGAAATTCTGGCCGGGGCCTACGACTTGCACAGGCACCGGTGGCATGACCGGCGGCCTGCCCGATCTCACCAAACGCGTCGTCATGTGCGATGAGGCAGCAATTCGGATTCTGGGATTATCATTGGCGGGCTGGAACGCGGTGATCTCGCTGGCGGCGGCCATACTCTGCTTTGCCGGCGCCAGGTCTCAAGGATCGAGTTCCGTATCCCAGTAGAGATAGTCCTGCCAGCTCTGATGCAGATAGTTCGGCGGAAACAGGCGGCCGTTCCGGTGCAATTGCGCCACCGTCGGACGGATTGGCTTATGCGCCGGAAACATGCGGATCTGGTGCGGCAGGTAACCGCCCTTGAGCAGATTGCACGGCGAGCAGGCGGCGACGACATTCTCCCATGTGGTATGCCCGCCCTTCGAGCGCGGCGTCACATGGTCGAAAGTCAGGTCGTCGTGACCGCCACAATATTGGCAGGTGAAGCGGTCGCGCAGGAAAACATTGAACCGTGTGAAGGCCGGCGTCCGCGACGGCTTGACATAGGTCTTGAGCGACACGACGCTCGGCAACCGGAATTCGAAGCTGGGGCTCCTCACCACCCGGTCATACTCGGAGACGATATTCACGCGGTCGAGAAAGACAGCCTTGATCGTATCCTGCCAGCTCCACAGCGACAGGGGATAGTAGCTCAACGGGCGGTAATCCGCGTTGAGAACCAGG
>JANLYR010000304.1:0-3205 GCA_031365765.1 Hyphomicrobiales bacterium
GCCATCCGCTTCCGGCGCGTCACAAATCTCAAGGGCGAGCTGCCGGCCGGCTATGTCGACGCCGGCAGCCGCACCGTTCCCGGTATCGGCAAGGTTTCGCGCGAAACCATGTCCCGCGCCCTGGAAGATCATGGCTCATTGTCGGAAGCCCGCAACCGGGCCGAAACCATGGCCGCGATCTGGGGCGCTTTCGGGTCGGTCACCGACTCCGCTGCAAAGGATACGCTGATCAAGCGCCACGGCGCCGAACTGGTCCGCGCGTTCAATCACTATGCGGCGCTGATGCGGAGGCTTGGGCTGGAGGGGCCGTGTGTCTGACTTTCCCTTCTCCCTTGGGGAGAGGAGAAAATAGAGACTACGGCACACTCCGCTGGGCGTAACCCAGCCGCTCATTGAGCTTTTCGATCAGGCTCAGCGCGGCATCGGGAATGACGGTGCCCGGCGGATAGAGGGCGGCGACGCCCAGAGCGAGCAGGTGCTGGGCATCCTCGGGCGGAACGATGCCGCCGACCACGATCATGATGTCAGAGCGGCCCGCTTCGGCGAGTGCCGCCATCAAAAGCGGCACATGGGTGAGATGCCCGGCGGTGAGCGACGACACGCCAATAACATGCACGTCTTCCCGGACCGCAAGCTGCGCCACTTCCTCGGGCGTGGCGAAGAGCCCGCCCACCTTCACATCCATGCCGATATCGGCGAAGGCCGAGGCGATCACTTTCTGCCCGCGGTCATGTCCGTCCTGACCGATCTTGGCCACGAGAATACTGGGGCTCCTCCCCTCCGCCTCGCGAAACGCGGCGACGGCTTGCCGCGCGCGGTCGATCCGGTGATGGTCCCTGGGCGTTGCCGCATAGATGCCGCTGACCACGCGCGTCTCCGCTTGATGCCGCCCCCACACTGTTTCAAGCGCGGCCGAGATTTCGCCGACCGTCGCCTTGGCGCGGGCCGCGACAACCGCCGCTTCGAGCAGATTGCCCTGGCCCGAGCGCGCCACTTCCGTCAACACGGCGAGCGCCGCCTTGCAATGCCCATCGTCGCGCTGCGCTCTGAGCTGCCGAAACTTCTCGATCTGGCTTGCCCGGACGGCAGAATTGTCGACAGTCAGAATATCGATCGGCTGATCGCCGCCGGTTCTGTACTTGTTGACGCCAACCACGGTCTGCTCTCCGGCATCGATCCGCGCCTGCGTGCGGGCCGCCGCCTCCTCGATGCGAAGCTTTGGAATTCCCGCTTCGATGGCCTTGGCCATCCCGCCAAGCCGCTCCACCTCTTCGATATGGCTCCACGCCCTGGCCGCGAGTTGCTCGGTCAGCGCCTCGATGAAATAACTGCCGCCCCAGGGATCGATCACCCGGCAGATGCCGGTCTCATGCTGCATGAGAAGCTGCGTGTTGCGGGCGATCCGGGCGGAAAAGTCCGTGGGCAGAGCAAGAGCTTCGTCGAGCGAATTGGTATGCAGCGACTGGGTGCCCCCTTGCGTCGCCGCCATGGCCTCGATCCCCGTCCGCGTCACATTGTTGAAAACGTCCTGCGCGGCGAGGCTCCAGCCGCTGGTCTGGCAATGGCAGCGCAGGCTGAGCGAGCGCTCGTCCTTGGGCTCGAACGCCTGCATCAGCCGCGCCCAAAGCAGGCGCCCCGCCCGCAGCTTGGCGATCTCCATGAAATAATTCATGCCGATCCCCCAGAAGAAGGACAGGCGCGGCGCGAACCGGTCGATGTCGAGTCCGGCGGCGATGCCAGCGCGCACGTAGTCGACGCCATCGGCCAATGTGTAGGCCAGTTCGAGATCGGCGGTGGCTACCGCTTCCTGCATGTGATAGCCGGAAATCGAAATCGAATTGAATTTCGGCATGCGGGCCGATGTGTATTTGAAAATGTCTGCGACGATCCGCATCGACTGGCGTGGCGGATAGATATAGGTATTCCGCACCATGAACTCTTTCAGAATGTCGTTCTGGATCGTTCCAGACAATTGCTCAGGCGCCACGCCCTGTTCCTCGGCCGCCACGATATAGAGCGCCATGATCGGCAGCACCGCACCATTCATCGTCATCGACACGGTCATCTCGGCCAGCGGAATCCGATCGAACAGGGTGCGCATGTCGAGGATCGAATCGATCGCCACGCCAGCCATGCCGACATCCCCGGCGACGCGCGGATGATCGGAATCGTAGCCCCGATGAGTGGCGAGATCGAAGGCGATGGAGAGGCCCTTCTGACCGGCGGCGAGATTGCGGCGATAGAACGCGTTGGAATCCTCCGCCGTCGAGAAACCGGCATATTGCCGGATGGTCCAGGGCTGAGATGTGTACATCGAGGCATAGGGACCGCGCAGATACGGCGGCTTGCCGGGGAGTGTCTCGGCGAAATCCGGAGTGTCCGCCGAAGTGTAGTGCCGCTCGATCGCGATGCCTTCGGGGGTAATCCACTCATCTTCGCCCGCTTCAGCGGGAGAGGAAAGGAACCCAACGCGAAAACGTTGGGAAAGGTGAGGGATTGCCGTTGGCGAGACCCTCATCTCCCCACCGCTTCGCATTCTCCCGCTGTCGCGGGCGAAGACGAGAGGTTCGATTTCGGGGGGATGCTCCGTGGGCGGATGGAAAAGGCTCGTGCCGATGACGGGGAGAGTGCGGGTGTTGGAATTCGGCACGGGTAACTTGCCGCCCTCGAAGATGGACCAGGCCTGTTGGCAGAGTTGCTGCGTGAGTTCCTCGACATAACCGGCACCCGAGGCCGGGTCGGCGATGCGCCACAGATTGCATTCCTCCAGAAGGATGGTCTGCATGTTGCGCGCGATCCGGCGGGCAAACGCGTTGGGCAATCCTTGTGCAATCGAAAAAGGCAGTACACTGACGGAATCGGCACCTCCCAGCACCGCGCCAGCAAGCCCATGGACGGCACGGACAATATTTGTGTGCGGATCGCGCGCTGCCATCATGCGCCACGACGTTTCGGCATGTAGGCGCAGGCCTTGGGCGGAAATGCGCGGCCACAGCAGCCGCATGGCGCGGAATTTGGCGAGCGTGAGGAACAGGTCCTGATCGGCGGCCAGCGTGACGCCCGCACTCTCCGCCGCGGTCAGCAGAACCGCGCCAAGCTCCTGCGCCGCGGTGCAGCCCTGTTCATGCCAGATCCGCCCATCGGCGTCCCCGAACGCAATGGCGAGACGTTCGGGATCAAGCGGCTGACGCGCAATGTAGTTGGC
>JANLYR010000362.1:0-31299 GCA_031365765.1 Hyphomicrobiales bacterium
TGGGGCTCGGCCTCGGTTTCATCGGCGCCGCCGCTGTCGTCAGCATGGGCGTTCTCCTGTCGAAAACCAGGTTGGCCGAACCCATCCGTTATTGCGGGGAAAACTCCATCGTCATCTATCTCGCCTTCTTCCTGTTCATGGCGGCCACGCGCACCGTCATGCTGAAACTGGGGGTGATCGCCGATCTGGGCACCGTGTCTCTCATCGTCACCGCCGCGGGCGTCACCGGACCGATCCTGCTGTTCTGGCTTGTGCGCAATACCAAAGCGTCCTTCCTTTTCCGCCGCCCCGGCTGGGCAAGACTGGCATCGCCGTCGCCGCGATGGCATAGTGCGCCCCATGCCCAATTCCCAAGCTCTCAAGCCCGGTGACCATGTCTATCTGATCGACGGTTCGGGTTATATCTTTCGCGCCTATCACGCCCTTCCGCCTCTCACCCGGAAGAGCGACGGCCTTCCCATCGGCGCGGTTCAGGGCTTCTGCAACATGCTGTGGAAGCTGCTCAAGGAAACCAACGCAGGCCAGAAGCCCACCCATCTCGCGGTCATTTACGATCACTCCGCCAAGACCTTCCGGAACCGCATCTATCCCGAATACAAGGCGACGCGGACCGAGCCTCCGGCCGATCTCCGCCCGCAATTCGGCCTGATCCGCCAGGCCACACGGGCCTTCAATGTGGCCTGCATCGAGCAGGAGGATTACGAGGCCGACGACCTTATCGCCACCTATGCCAGGCTTGCCGCCGAGGCCGGCGCCACCTGCCGCATCGTCTCATCCGACAAGGACCTGATGCAACTCGTCAGGCCCGGCGTCGCTTTGTTCGACACAATGAAGGACAAGCTCATCGGCGAAGCGGAAGTCATGGCCAAGTTCGGCGTCGCGCCCTCCCGCGTCATCGACGTTCAGGCGCTGTGCGGCGATGCCATCGACAATGTACCCGGTGTCGCCGGCATTGGCGAGAAGTCGGCGGGCCCCATCATCGCGGAGCTGGGGTCGCTCGAACTGCTGGTCGCCGACATTACCGCGGCCGAGCGCATCCGCGCGGAACTGACCGAGCGCTTGAATACGCTGCTCGCCGAGCTTGAACAGATCGCGGGCGAGCCGGTCAAGCTCGGTTCGGGTTCGCATCTGGCCCAGATCCTGATCGGCAAATGCGGCCTGAGCGTCGCCAAGCTCGACAAGAAGGGCGTGGCCACCGCCGATACGGCCACCATCGAGGAATTCGCCCTCAAAGGCGACAGTTTCTGTGGCAAATTGCTCCGCGCACGGACGATCCAAAAGCTTCTCGCCTCGCAGCTCGATCTCATCGTGCGCGAGATCGACAAGGTGCGCGTCTCGCGTCTCCTCGTCATGCTCGACGATCAGGTGCCGCTGAAGCACGACATATCCGGTCTCGCCGTCGAGGCGCCCAACCCTTCACAGCTTATCGGCTATCTCAAGACGCTGGAATTCATCAGCTTCACCCGGAAGGTCGCCGCCGAACTCAATGCCGACGCCAACGAGATCGAGCCGACGCCGGTCAAAATCGAATTCTGGCCCCCGGAAGGGGGAGTGCCGGAAGCACCTCTTCCTTCAGACCGGGCCAAGACCCGTTCACCCGCTTCGCAGGAACCGGTGCAATCGGCGCCGCATGAAATCGGCGATGACAGCGAGGCAGCCCTCCTTGCCATTCCCTTCGCCCATACGGACTACGAAACCATAACCTCGCTCGAAGCGCTCGACCGCTGGATCGCGCTTGCCTATGACTCCGGCCGCGTCGCCTTCGACACCGAAACCGACGCGCTCGACGCCATGCAATCGGGCCTCGTCGGCCTCTCGCTGGCGGTCGGTCCGGGCAGAGCCTGCTATATCCCGCTCGATCATCGCGCCGATGGCGGCGGGTTGTTCGGCACCACGACGGCGCCCGGACAGATTCCCCTGGCCCAGGTCATGGTGCGCCTCAAGCCGCTGCTGGAGGACTCATCCGTCCTCAAGATCGGGCAGAACGCCAAATACGACATGCAGATGCTGGCGCGCCAGGGCATCGAGGTGGCACCGATCGACGACACCATGCTCATGTCCTATGTGCTGGAGGCGGGTGATGTCGGCCACGGCATGGACGAGCTGGCGCTCCGCCATCTTCATCACACCTGCATCAGCTTCAAGGATGTGGCGGGCTCGGGCAAGTCGCGCACTTCGTTCGCAGAAGTCGCCCTCGACCGCGCCACGCAATACGCCGCCGAAGACGCCGATGTCACCTTCCGGCTGTGGCTGCTGCTCAAGCCCCGGCTGGCGCGGATGCGGAAGCTCGCCGTCTATGAAACGCTTGAACGTCCGCTCATCACCGTGCTGGACCATATGGAACGCCACGGCATCCTGGTCGACTCAAACGTTCTCAAGCGGCTCTCCAACGAATTCGCCAGTGCCGCCGCAATCCTCGAGCGCAGCGTCTATGAACTCGCGGGCGAGCGCTTCAACATCGGCAGTCCCAAGCAACTGGGCGACATTCTCTATGGCCGCATGGGGCTGCCGGGCGGGCGCAAGACCGCGACGGGGGCGTGGAGCACGGACTCGGATGCGCTTGAAGACCTGGCGGCGCAGGGCATCGAACTTGCCCGCCGCGTGGTCGACTGGCGCCAGCTTTCGAAACTGCGCTCAACCTATACCGACGCGCTGCCGGCCTACATCAACCCGACAACGGGCCGCGTCCACACCTGCTATTCGATGGCCGCCACCTCGACCGGGCGGCTTGCCTCCAACGAACCCAACCTGCAGAACATTCCAATCCGCACCGAGGAAGGCCGCAAGATCCGCGCCGCCTTCATCGCCGCTCCCGGCCACAAGCTCATCAGCGCCGATTACAGCCAGATCGAGCTTCGCATCCTGGCCCATGTCGCCGACATTCCGCAGCTCACCAAGGCCTTCGCCGACGGCATCGACATTCACGCCATGACGGCCAGCGAAATGTTCGGCGTTCCGGTCGAAGGCATGGACGCCAATGTGCGCCGCCGCGCCAAGGCGATCAATTTCGGCATCATCTACGGCATCTCGGCCTTTGGCCTCGCCAATCAGCTGTCGATCCCGCGCGAGGAGGCGGGCGAATATATCCGCACCTACTTCAAGCGCTTCCCCGGCATCCGCGATTACATGGAAGCCACCAAAAAGCTGGCGCGCGAGCAGCTCTATGTCGAAACGGTGTTCGGCCGCCGCCTGCATTTCCCGCGCATCAAGTCGCCCAACGCGTCCGAGCGCGCCTTCCTCGAGCGCGCCGCCATCAACGCACCGATCCAGGGGGCCGCCGCCGATGTCATCCGCCGCGCCATGGTCAGGATGCCGGACGCACTCACCGGCGCGGGGCTCAAGGCCTGGATGCTGCTGCAGGTTCATGACGAACTGATCTTCGAGGCGCCCGAGGCCGAGACCGAAGCCACCATGGCGCTGGTCAAGCGCGTGATGGAGGGAGCAGCCGAACCCGCCGTTCAGCTTTCGGTGCCGCTCGCCGTCGAAGCCCGCGCCGCCGTCAATTGGGAAGAAGCGCACTGATGCCCGACCACGAGGACCAGATCATGCCGTCGCTGGAACGCCTGGCGAGACTGGCGCGCGCTGGCGAGCATGGCGACGGCCTCAATCCGGCGCAGTGGGAGGCGCTGCGCTATCTGTCGCGCGCCAATCGCTTCTCCAACTCACCGGGCGCACTCACGCGCTATCTCGGCGCCACCAAGGGCACCATCTCGCAGACGGTGATGGCGCTTGAGCGCAAGGGCTATGTGACCAAAACCGGCCGCTTCGGCGAAGGCCGCTCGGTGGCGCTGCTGCTCACCCCCAAGGGCAGTGAAGCACTCGCCTCCAACGCCTGGACCAGGCTGGCGGCCGCTGCCGAAAACCTGGGCGCCAAGACGCGCCGCCGCCTGGCCAAGGCGCTCCGCGAGCTTCTTGCCACGGAGCTTAGCCATGGCAACCATCTGAGCTTCGGCCAATGCTGGACCTGCCGCTTCTTTCGCGAAAACAACAAGGGCAAGGGGCCGCACCAATGCATGTATTTCAACGAAGCGCTGAGCGAGGCCGAAACCCATCTCATCTGCATCGCGCATCAGGAAGGATGAGGCTCAGCCGCCCGTGGTCTTGACGGCGTGGCCGCCGAACTGGTTGCGCATCACCGCCAGCAGTTTGTCGGTATAGGAATCGGGATCGCGCGAGCGCAGGCGTTCGAGCAGCGACAGCGTGATGACCGGGGCTGAAACGCCAAGGTCGATCGCCTCCGCCACCGTCCAGCGCCCTTCGCCCGAATCCTCGACGTAAGGGGCGATGCCGCGCAGCGTCGGGTTGTCGGCCAGCGCCGCCGCGGTCAGATCGAGCAGCCAGGAGCGGATCACGCTGCCCTGGCGCCAGATCTCGGCCACCTGGTGCAGATCGAAGCCGAAGTCCTGCTTGTGCTGGAGGATGGAGAAGCCCTCGGCATAGGCCTGCATCATGCCGTATTCGATGCCGTTGTGAACCATCTTGGCGTAGTGCCCGGAGCCTGCCGGACCGACACGGCCCCAGCCCTGGCCCGGCGCTGGCGCCAGGGTTTCGAAAACCGGCCGCAGGTTTTCCACCGCCGCCTTATCGCCGCCGATCATCAGGCTGTAGCCTTCCTCCAGCCCCCAGATGCCGCCGCTGGTGCCGCAGTCGATGTAATGCACCTGCCGTCCGGCATGGGCCTTGGCGCGGCGCAGCGTATCGTTGTAGTTGGCATTGCCGCCGTCGATCACCGTGTCCCCGGCTGCAAGCAGCGGCGCCAGCAGCGCCAGCGTGTCGTCGGTAATGGTGCCCGCCGGCACCATCAGCCACAGGATGCGGGGGGCCGGCAGTTTTGCCACGAGGGCGGCAAGCGAGTCCGCCGACTGCGCGCCCTTGGCCTCGATATCGCCGCGCGCTTCGGGCCGCGGATCAAACCCCACAACCTCATGCCCGCCCCGCAAAAGACGCTGGGCCATATTCGCCCCCATGCGCCCCAATCCGATCATGCCGACTCTCATGGTGTTCTCCGCTGATTGCCGGAGAGGCCATAACAGGGAAAAGGCGTGCGGCCAATCTGGGGTCTCTTATCCCGCCATACCTGTCATCCCCGGGCTCGTCCCGGGGACCCATCCTGCCACACGCGCATTTTCATCCGTTCACGGCACAATCGGTCGCCTGATGGACTGGACACGCCAAACTCCCATCCTCATCATACGCGGGCACGACCCGCGTATCCTCTTTTGCCGTCTTCACTGTTTGCTTGGCTCAAAGACAATTCCAAATGCCTTTCTTGCTTGACTCCTCCCCCAAAATATGCTTTTATTCCTTTGTCTCCTTCCCTCGGAGGGGCGGTTCGCGAGCCGTCGTGATCGGGGTTGGCGATGCGGAGCCTGAAGTGGTTCGGCCTCGACGGAGGCCTGGCCTAACCAGGGACCACCGCCCACCCAACCCGTCTGGCCCGTTGGGCTGGATCTCCTTTGCTGGATAAGGATCGCCGGATGACACTTCGATCTGGAAATCCCGAAGCCGGGGGTGGGCAACGGTCAAAATTCCGCAGGGCGCGGGTGGTCCGATGCACCACCTCATCCCCTCTTATTCCGTGGTGAAGGCTCGTCCGCGCCCCACCCCTCCAAACCCCCGCGGCCGGCATGACCGGCGCAACCCGAAGGCGGAGCTTTATGCTGTATAAATCCGAATGGCGCACGCCCCATGACAATCCGGCCGGCGGCACCGTGGCCCAATGGGTGGAAATGGTGCGGGGTTTCGAGGAAGGC
This sequence comes from Hyphomicrobiales bacterium, assembly GCA_031365765.1. GTDB lineage: Bacteria > Pseudomonadota > Alphaproteobacteria > Rhizobiales > Aestuariivirgaceae > Aestuariivirga. The sequence goes on from JANLYR010000362.1 coordinate 5,754, forward strand.
GGCTGGCTGCGCGATCCCAAGGACCATCCGGTGGCGGAAGAACGCCGCGACATCGTGATGGCGCAGTCGACCGTCTGTCTCAGCCTGTGCTGGCGGCGGCGCTGCCACCGGGCCCAGCGCTGCAAGCACCGGATCGGCCTTGCGGTGCGCGAATTCATGCCCGAACTTTCCGTCGTCCTTTCCGAAATCACCCATGAAGTGCCGCATTACAAAGGGCCCCTCAACCCCGACAAGATCGCCGTGCTGCGCGATATCCTGGGCCCGCCCCGCGACGAGGCGGACATAAGCCCCTGACAGGCTTGCCCCGGGGCGGCAATTGTCCTATAGCCGCCCCGTTCCAGGCCGCCGTCACTGGCGAACGTGAACCGGGATCGCGCCTGCGCGTGATCCCAAATTGTTTCAGGGCTCCTCGCAAAGTGCCGCATGCCTGGGTGGTTCATCCGGGGCCTTCGAAACGACGTTGTCGCGGTTTGCCCGCTGTTTGCCCCATTGCTGAAAAGGGGCGAAAAGCGGGACGTCCTCGCGGGGATTTTTTCCCGCCGGGCCAACCCCGATTTTTCAGGACTTGATGCCTCATGGCGAAATCCGCCGTCTCCCTCACACCCACCCGCGAAGATTTTGAAACCCTGCTCGCCGAAAGCTTCGGCGACAATCCGGCGACCGAAGGCTCGGTGGTCAAGGGCCGCGTCGTCTCGATCGAGAACGACTTCGCCATCATCGATGTGGGCCTCAAGACCGAAGGCAAAATCGCGGTCAAGGAATTCGCACTCCCCGGCAAGGCCTCGGACCTCAAGGCCGGCGATACCGTCGAGGTCTATCTCGAGCGGATCGAGAATGCGCTGGGCGAAGCCGTGCTGTCGCGCGACAAGGCCAAGCGCGAAGAAGCCTGGACCCGGCTCGAAGCCTCGTCCGGCAAGAATGAGCGCGTCGAAGGCGTCATCTTCGGGCGCGTCAAGGGCGGATTCACCGTCGATCTCGGCGGCGCCGTGGCGTTCCTTCCCGGCAGCCAGGTCGATGTGCGGCCGATCCGCGATGTCGGCCCCCTGATGAATGTCTCGCAGCCGTTCCAGATTTTGAAAATGGATCGCCGCCGCGGCAACATCGTCGTGTCCAGGCGCGCCATCATGGAAGAAACCCGCGCCGAACAGCGCTCGGAACTCGTGCAGAACCTGGCCGAAGGCCAGGTCGTGGACGGGGTGGTCAAGAACATCACGGATTACGGCGCATTCGTCGATCTGGGCGGCATCGATGGATTGCTGCACGTCACCGACATCGCCTGGAAGCGCGTCAACCATCCTTCCGACGTGCTGCATGTCGGCCAGACGCTCAAGGTCCAGATCATCCGCATCAATCCCGAGACGCAGCGCATCTCGCTCGGCATGAAGCAGCTCGACAAGGATCCGTGGGAGGTCGTGGCGGAAAAATATCCGATCGGCTCCAGGGTCCGGGGCAAGGTCACCAACATCACCGATTACGGCGCTTTCGTTGAGCTGGAAGACGGTATCGAAGGCCTCGTTCATGTCTCGGAAATGAGCTGGACCAAAAAGAACGTCCATCCCGGGAAAATCCTTTCCACCACGGAACAGATCGAAGTGCAGGTGCTGGAGATCGATCCCTCCAAGCGGCGCATTTCGCTGGGCCTCAAGCAGACCCAGAACAACCCGTGGGAAACTTTCCACGCCAAATATCCCAACGGCTCCGAGGTCGAGGGCGAGATCAAGAACATCACCGAATTCGGCCTGTTCATCGGGCTCGATGGCGATGTCGATGGCATGGTGCATCTCTCCGACATCGACTGGAAACGTTCGGGCGAGGAGGCGATCAAGGATTTCAAGAAGGGCGACACGGTCAAGGCCAAGGTCCTCGATGTCGACCAGGAAAAGGAACGCATCTCGCTCGGCATCAAGCAGTTGGGCGGCGAAACCGCCGGTCCATCCACGTCTGGCGGTATCAAGAAGGGCGACACCGTCACCTGCGAAGTGGTGAAGGTCGAAGACAACGGTCTCGAAGTGAAGATCGCCGGCACCGATATGACGGGCTATGTGAAACGCGGCGATCTTGCGCGTGACCGTTCCGAACAGCGCACCGAACGCTTTGCCGTGGGCGAGAAGTTCGATGCCAAGGTGACGCTCTACGATGCCAAGGCGCGCAAGATCAACGCCTCGATCAAGGCGCTGGAAATTTCCGACGAAAAGGATGCCGTGGCCCAGTATGGCTCGTCGGATTCGGGAGCCTCGCTCGGCGACATTCTCGGCGCGGCGATGAAGAAGAAGGATGCCGAAGGCAAGAGCGAATGATGGCAGAAACCGGCACGGCGGTGGCTAAGCGATGATTTCCGAAGCCGAACTCATCGTCGACCGCCGCCGCTTGCGGCGCAGTCTCACGCTGTGGCGGGTCGCGGCCATCGTACTTGCCGCGGCCGCACTGATCGTGCTGCTGTGGACTCCCGCCAACCTTGCCGGCTACGAAAACCACATCGCGCGCGTCCGTATCGATGGCCTGATCACCGGCGACCGCGACACGCTGAAGCTGCTTGACGGCATCGCCGAATCAAAGCGCGTGCAGGCGGTAATCGTCAGGATCGACAGTCCCGGGGGAACCACCTCGGGCTCGGAAGCGATTTACGAATCGCTTCGCAAGATCGCCAAGACGAAACCCGTGGTTGCCGTCATGGACACGGTGGCGGCCTCGGGCGGCTATATCACCGCCATTGCCGCCGACCACATCGTGGCGAGGGGCAATACCATCACCGGGTCGATCGGGGTGATCTTCTCCTTCCCGGAATTTTCGCGTCTCCTCGATACCCTCGGCATCCGCATGGAGGAAATCAAGTCGGGCGACCTCAAGGCCGAGCCTTCGCCCTACAAACCGGTAACCGAGAAGGCTCGCGCCGCCTCCATGCTTTTGGTCGAGGACGCGTTCAACTGGTTCATCGGCCTCGTCGCCGAACGCCGCAAGCTGCCGCTTGATCGGGTGCGCGTTCTCGCCGACGGTCGCGTCTACACCGGCCGTCAGGCCCTGGCCGCAGGATTGATCGATGCGCTGGGGGGCGAGGAAGTGGCAATTGCCTGGCTCGAAAAAGATCGGGGTATCCCGGCCAACAGCGAAATCCTTGATTGGAAAGCTTCGGAAGGCCTGGGTGTCGGTGGTCTCGGCTTTGCAATGGGAAGCGGGTTTCTGAGGGCTCTCGGGCTCGATGGTCTTGACCAAGCCAGCCAGCGCGTCAAGCTTGACGGTCTGCTCGTGCTTTGGCACGGTCGGTGGTGATCTGTCAGGCGGAAGGCATGTGAACCGATGATTAAGTCCGAACTCGTCCAGAAGATCGCCGACCTTAACCCCCATCTCTATCACCGCGATATCGAGCGCATCGTCAATGCGGTCCTGGATAAGATCGTGGGTGCCATGCAAGATGGGGATCGGGTCGAACTTCGTGGCTTTGGCGCTTTCTCGATCAAATCACGCGACGCACGTGTCGGACGCAATCCCCGCACCGGCACATCGGTCGAAGTGATTGCCAAGCGCGTGCCGTTTTTCAAGACCGGCAAGGAATTGCGCGGACGGCTGAATGCGCCGCTTCCTTAACTGGATCGTGTGGCTGCCCCTCGCCGCCATCGCCATCGCCTTTGCCGTGGCCAATCGGCAATGGGTGACATTGTCGTTCGACCCGTTCTCGCGCGATGCTCCGTTTGCGGCAATCGATATGCCGCTCTGGGCTTTGGTTTTCTTTGGGTGCTTCATCGGACTCGCAATCGGCTGGTCCGGTGCCTGGTTGGCCCAGGGCAAATGGCGCCGTGCCGCGCGCGAGGCGCGGGTCGAAGTGCTGCGCGAGCGCCGTGAAAGCGAAATCCTTCGCCAGCAGACGCGTGCGCGCGAAATCGTCCCCGCCGGAGATCTCTCGGCGTGAAGCTGATCTCGGCCGAAAGCCTGGCTCAACTCGCTCCCTATCCTGACATCATCGCGGCGCTCAGGCAGGCGTTTCGCGGAGGCACGACGACGCCCGTACGTCATCACCACGAAATTTCAACCGTCTCGACACTGCTGCTGATGCCGGCGTGGTCGGATCGCTGGACCGGGTTGAAAACTGTCATCGTCAAATCGGACAACGCGGCTTCGGGTCTTCCGACGATACAGGCGAATTATCTGCTGATCGACAACACCACAGGCGCCACGGTGGCATTGATCGATGGGACCGAACTTACCCGCCGCAGGACTGCCGCCGCTTCGGCTCTGGCCGCCGACTATCTCGCCCGCAAGGACGCGACCCGCATGGTTCTGGTGGGCGCTGGCGCACTTGGGCGCCATTTTGTCCGCGCCCACGCCGCCGTACGGCCGATCCGCCAGGTGGCGATTTTCAATCGTTCAACCGCGAAAGCCAGCCAACTTGCCGAGGAACTCTCCCAGGAAGGCTTCGCGGCGAACGCCGCTACCGATCTCGAAATGGAAGTGCGCCAAGCCGACATCGTTTGCTGCGTCACGACCTCCACGCAGCCCATTGTCAAGGGAGCCTGGCTCAAGCCTGGGACCCACGTCGATCTTGCAGGGGCATTCAAGCCGGCGATGCGCGAGACCGATGGCAATGTGGTTCAGCGTTCGCATGTCTATGTGGACACCTATGAAGGTGCTCTGGCGGAAGCGGGAGATCTGTTGCAGGCACGAAACGAAGGCAAGTTCGACTTCGCATCCGTCCGGGCCGATCTCGCCGAACTCTGCCGGGGGGAAAAGCCGGGCCGCACGGATGATGCGGATATCACCCTCTTCAAGTCCTGTGGAACCGCCATCGAAGACCTGGCAACCGCCGTCATGGTCTATCGCAAGGCCTTATGATCCCGGCCAATCCCATCTGTGTCGCCCTCGATACGCCTGATCTCGACCGGGCGCGTGACCTGGCCCGCATTTTGAAGCCGCATGTGGGCATGGTAAAGCTTGGCATGGAATTCTTTTATGCGCATGGCAGGCAGGGTTACGAAGCGGTCGCGGCCGAAGGCCTACCCGTGTTCCTTGACCTGAAGCTCCATGATATTCCCAATACCGTGGCGTCCGCGCTGGCTTCTCTGATGAAACTTGAACCAAAACCTCTCATGACCAACGTCCACGCCACCGGCGGGCTTGACATGATGAAGGCGGCGCGGGACGCAGTCGATGGCAAGTCGCTGCTTCTCGCTGTTACCGTCCTGACCAGCCTCTCGGACGACGATATCGTCTCAATAGGTTTCAACCCGGGGAAAGTTACCCGAGATCATGTCCGGTCTCTGGCGGAACTGGCGATTGAAGCCGGATTTGATGGCGTGGTTTGCAGCCCGGAAGACGTGAGGGCCATCAAGAGCCTTGCAGGCCGCAAGCTCTTGACTGTCGTTCCGGGAATAAGGCCCGTCCAAGTTTCCGCTGGTGATCAGAAACGCGTCTCGACACCTGAAAAAACCCTCGCTGCAGGAGCCGACATTCTCGTAATCGGCCGCCCTATCACGCGCGCTGCCGACCCAGCCTTGGCAGCCCGCATGATTTTGGACAGCCTGCAATGACGGACGTCAAGATCTGCGGACTGTCAACGTCTGCCGCGGTGGATGCAGCCCTGCAAGCGGGGGCTGCCATGATCGGCTTTGTTTTCTTTCCCAAGAGTCCACGCAATGTTTCGCTGGAGTGGGCTGCTGCCTTGGCTGAACCCGCACGGGGAAGAGCCAGAATCGTGGCGCTTGTCGTAGATGCCGATGACGATACGATCCTCGACATCCACAATGTTTTACGCCCCGATATATTTCAGGCTCATGGTGTGGAAACACCCGAACGTATCACTCAGATCCGGTTGCTGACAGGTAAGCAGGTCATCAAGGCGGTAAAAATCGCGGAAGAAGGGGATGTCTCGGCGGCGGAAAACTACGCCACCAGCGCTTCGCTGATCCTCTACGACGCCAAGACTGCCGTGGGTCCACTCCCAGGTGGTAACGGTATTGCCTTTGACTGGTCTCTGGTGAAAGAGGCACACCGGCGGGATTTCATCCTGTCGGGAGGCCTGACCCCCGCCAATGTCGCATCGGCAATAAGAATGTCCGGCGCACCAATCGTGGATGTGTCGTCCGGAGTAGAAAGCTCACCGGGTGCCAAGGATCCGGACCTCATCCGAAAATTCATCGAGGCTGCAAGGTCAGCCGGTTTGTAGCATGCCAGAAGGCTTCCCATGACGATGAACCAGGTCAATTCCTATCGGACCGGCCCCGACGAAAAGGGGTCGTTCGGCATCTATGGCGGGCGTTTTGTCGCCGAAACCTTGATGCCGCTGATCCTTGAACTCGAACAAGCCTACAAGGACGCCAAAAGCGATCCGGCTTTCCAGGCCGAACTCGACGATTTTCTGGAACACTATGTCGGCCGGCCCAGCCCGCTTTATTTCGCCGAACGGCTAACTGAACATCTGGGCGGCGCCAAGATCTACCTCAAGCGCGATGAACTCAATCATACCGGCGCGCACAAAATCAATAATGTCATGGGACAGATACTTCTGGCGCGACGCATGGGAAAGAAGCGCATCATTGCCGAAACTGGAGCGGGCCAGCATGGTGTCGCTACCGCCACGGCCTGCGCGCGTTTCGGCCTCCAATGCGTCGTCTACATGGGCGAAGTTGATATGGAGCGGCAGAAGCCCAATGTGTTCCGCATGAAATTATTGGGCGCCGAAGTGGTGCCTGCGCTATCGGGATCGCGCACCCTGAAGGATGCGCTCAACGAGGCGCTTCGTGACTGGGTCGCCCATGTCGAGGACACGTTCTATTGTATCGGCACGGTCGCTGGCCCTCATCCCTATCCTGAAATGGTGCGAGATTTTCAATGCGTCATCGGAAATGAAACGAAACGTCAGATGCTGGAACGCGAAGGGCGCCTCCCCGACTCGCTGGTGGCGGCGATCGGCGGCGGTTCGAACGCCATGGGACTGTTTCACCCGTTTCTCGATGACAAGGATGTCGAAATCTATGGCGTCGAAGCCGCCGGCCTTGGCCTTCGCACCAAAAAGCATGCGGCGTCGATCACTGGCGGAAGGCCTGGCGTATTGCATGGAAACCGCACTTACCTGCTGATGGACAATGACGGCCAGATCACTGAGGGTCATTCGATTTCGGCCGGTCTGGACTACCCCGGAATCGGACCGGAACACGCTTGGCTCCACGATATGAAGCGGGTTAACTACGTCTCCGCCACGGACAGGGAAGCGCTTGCCGCCTTCCAGCTCAGCTGCCGGCTCGAAGGCATTATACCCGCGCTCGAACCCAGCCACGCCTTGGCCCATGTCATGAAACTGGCCCCACGGAAACCCAGCAGCCACCTGATGGTGATGAATATGTGTGGGCGGGGCGACAAGGACATTTTCACCGTTGCCGATATTCTTGGGGTAAAACTGTGACCACGAGGATTGACCGACGATTTGCCGCCTTAAAGGCCGAGGGGCGCGCGGCACTGGTGACCTTCGTCACAGCTGGAGATCCGGATTATAAAACCTCGCTGAAGATTATTTGTGGCCTGCCAGCCGCCGGAGCCGATATTATCGAATTTGGGATGCCGTTCACCGATCCCATGGCGGATGGCCCCGCGATCCAGGCAGCGGGCCTGCGGGCGCTTAAAGCAGGCCAAACAATGCGGAAGACCCTCGGCATGGTTGCCGCTTTCCGCAAGGCCGACGCAGAGACCCCCGTGGTGCTGATGGGTTACTACAATCCCATATACGTATTCGGCGTCGCAGCATTTCTAAAGGCAGCGAAGAAGGCGGGAGTCGATGGGCTGATCGTGGTCGATCTGCCGCCCGAAGAGGACGAGGAGTTGTGCGTTCCTGCCATACGAGAAGGTATTAACTTCATTCGCCTCGCGACGCCGACCACGGATGACAGGCGGGCTCCTGCGGTTTTCACGAATACCGGAGGATTCGTCTACTATGTGTCGGTCCTGGGAATTACGGGCACGAAAGCACCCGATCTCAAAAGCGTCAAAGCCAATGTACAGCGCCTGCGCAAACATACGGCGCTCCCGATCGCGGTGGGGTTTGGCGTTAGGACCGCCCAGCAGGCCCGCGCCATCGCGAAAGAGGCCGAGGGAGTTGTGGTCGGATCGGCCCTGGTGAATGCCGTGCGTGACAGCCTCACAAAAACCGGAAAACCAACGTACAAGACAGTGAAGGCCGTGCATGGTTTGGTGAGCGAGATCGCTCGGGGAGTAAGGAGTTAGGATTTGAACTGGATCAGGAACTTCGTTCCCCCCAAAATCCGCTCTATCCTCGGCGTCAAGCGGGACGTTCCCGAAAATATGTGGATCTAGGATCCCGACACCGGCGAAATGGTGTTTTACCGCGATCTTGAAGCCAACCAGTTCGTGATACCGGGTTCAGGGTATCACATGCGAATGGCGCCCGAGAAACGCTTGGCCGTCATGTTCGATGGAAGCGCCTACGAGAGACTTGCAATGCCGCAGGTGGCGGCCGATCCCTTAAAATTTAGGGACGAACGAAAGTACATCGACCGCCTGAAAGAGGCGCGACAGAAGAACGGCGTTGACGACGCTGTGATAGCAGCGACCGGCACCTTGGATGGAACGCCCGTCGTTATCGCAGCGCAGGACTTTGCCTTTATGGGCGGTTCTCTCGGCATGGCCGCAGGTGATGGGATCATCGTTGCCATGCGGGCTGCCGTCCAGCGAATGTGCCCCTTCATCTTCTTCATATCCTCCGGGGGCGCTCGCATGCAGGAAGGGGTCCTCTCCTTAATGCAGCTGCCGCGAACGACAGCGGCAGTCCAAGATCTGCGTCAAGCAAAGTTACCTTACGTGGTTGTTTTGACCCACCCAACTACGGGTGGGGTGACGGCCTCCTATGCCATGCTCGGAGATATTCAGATTGCGGAGCCCGGTGCCCTTATCGGGTTTGCTGGCCAGCGCGTGATCGAGCAGACCATCCGGGAAAAACTTCCTTCCGGTTTCCAGCGGGCGGAATATTTGCTCGAACATGGAATGGTCGATATGGTCGTTCATCGTCACGAACTTCGTGCCACGATCAGCCGGATCGCTCGTATCCTGATGAAGTCAGGCCCAATTAACCTTCCATCAAATGAAAACGCGGAACCGGGTCTGCTCGCAGCCGGGCAGAATTAGATTCATGGCTACCCGTGAGTGAAGCGATATTTGCTCGCCTGCTAAAATTACATCCAAAGATCATTGATCTTGGTCTGGGGCGGGTTAAATCGCTTCTTGACCGTCTGGGCAATCCGCAGCGCAATCTTCCACCCGTCGTTCACGTTGCTGGGACGAACGGCAAAGGTTCAACGGTTGCATATCTGCGCGCTATCCTCGAAGCCGCAGGCCTATCGGTACATTGTTACACCTCTCCGCATCTTGTGGATTTCCGCGAACGCATTCGGTTGGGGGATGAACTGATCTCCGAGCCTGAATTGGCCGAGATCATTGGCATTTGCGAGACCGCAAACAACGGAGAACCTATCACGGTCTTCGAGATCACCACTGCGGCGGCATTTCTGGCATTCAGCCGGCAACCTGCGGACTACCTTCTTCTTGAAGTGGGTCTAGGAGGAAGGCTGGACGCAACAAACGTTATTGAGAACCCGTTGGTTTCTGTAATCACTGCAATTGACTATGATCATCAGGATTATCTTGGCGATACGCTTACAGAAATTGCCCGGGAAAAAGCAGGGATTATCAAACGCCACGTCCCCGTCGTTGTGGCGGTTCAGCCCGATGAAGCGCTTGAAGAAATTGAGCGAGTGGCGACGAAGTTGAGCGCACCCCTTCATGTCGCAAATAGGGATTGGCAATCTTTCGAACAGCACGGCCGCATGGTATTCCAAGACGAACGGGGACTGATTGATTTACCTGCTCCCATTCTACCCGGACGGCACCAATTCGACAACGCGGGAAATGCCGTAGCCGCACTACGCGTTATCGGAGACTCGCGTGTTCTAGAACGACATGTTGAAGCGGGCTTGAGGTCGGTGGAATGGCCCGCCAGAATGCAGCGACTAAATCCAGGAACACTTTGCCAACAGACACCACCAGATATTGAATTATGGCTTGATGGTGGACATAACCCTGCAGCCGCAAGAGTATTGGCTCAAGCATTTTCCGAGCTTAACGACCGACATTCACGTCCTCTGGTACTTGTTTGGGGAATGCTTGATACCAAAGACGCGGCGGGTTTCATTTCCGCGTTTGCGGGCATGGCAAATCGCGTGATAGCAGTTACAATTGAAGGTGAAGCCCATGCTATACCTGCAGACAGTCTGGCTTACACCGCGAGGCAGAATGGCCTCAATTCCAGCACTGCCGACAATCTGCGCAGCGCGTTCGCCGAAGCTTGCCAAATCAAGCCTGCCCCACGCATTTTGATATGCGGATCCCTTTATCTGGCAGGCAAGGTGCTTACCGCTCAAGGGTCGAAATGATTGTCAGATGGACTGATCGATCCAACTTTGAAGCACATTCTTTGGCGCTGCGCCCACTTTCGTCGCGGCCACCTTGCCATCCTTGAAAATCATTAAAGTAGGTATTCCTCGGATTCCGTACTTCGATGGAATCCCCGGATTTTCGTCGATATTGAGTTTGACTATCTTAACCTTTGGTCCTAGCGCGGTCGCAATTTCTTCAAGCGCCGGGCCAATCATTTTGCACGGACCGCACCACTCGGCCCAAAAGTCCACTACTACCGGCGCGACAGATTTCAAAACGTCCTGCTCGAACGTTGCATCGGAAACTTTTTGCGTGCCCATAATGGTTACCTGAAATTATTGTTGGTTTGGAAACGTAGGGAGCAGCTTTCCTTTAGTCAAGAGAGGCCATGGGAATGACTTCATCAGGAATTTTCATAAGCATGGGCGCCGCCGTCCAGAGCAGTGCGAACTGCATGGGTTTATTGGGATATATCCCACGCAGGGCCTCGCGATACCCCGCAAGCTGCAGAAGATATTCAGCCCCTACGTCTTGGTGGATTTTTGGCCAAGGGTTGTCACTTTTATAGTCTAGTACGAGAACGCCGGTGTCATCGACAATTAACCTGTCGATGCGGGCGACGACAGTGCGCTTCTGCCCTGAAGTATAGATGATCGGTACTTCAGTCATTGCGCCTGAACTTAGATATTTATCAAGTAGGGGATCGGCGAACAGTCCAAGGATTTCGTCCGCCAGTTCGTCGCCGAAACCGGCTCGCGCAACAGCTTTTCTTGCCGCCTCCTCTCTTTTTCCAGGGTCCAAATCGGGCAGGTAGCAAAGTATTTTATGGAGAAGTGAACCCCTTGTGAATTGCGTTGATCCAACAGCGGGCGGATTCGTTGTTAAAGGTTCTGTCGCATCGGGTTCGCTGATGCATGCCACCTTTGTCGTGAGCCAAAGCGGAAGAATATTCGGAACTGGGAGTTCTTCCACGGGTGCTGGTTCGCACCAACCAGGCTCGTCCCCAAAACGCCATCCTTCATCATTTTGGATCTTCGCCATGCCTGGGACAAGTGCGGTTGAAGCCATCATAAACCAACTTCCTGGCTCAATTTCTCGCCCACCCTCACAGCCGCAAATATAAAGTTCGTCGCGCGCCCTCGTCATTGCGACGTAAAGAAGACGCTGGTACTCATGTGCTTGTCTTAAGTCTGCCTCCGCCACCCACGCCGACACTTGCTCGGACATGAGCGTGCCGGGCAAACGCCAGAAAGGAAGCTTTCCAACCGCGTTCGAAACCATCATCAAGTTTGGTTGCTGACGCCTGTTGGGAACATCTGTGGTGTCGGGCAATATGACAATCGGTGCTTCGAGGCCCTTGGCTCCATGTACGGTTAAAATCCGGACTTTTCCCGATGCCTGCTCCATGCTTCGCCTCACCTCGACTCCGCCGACCGAAAACCATTCGACGAAGCGAGAAAGTGAAGCCGAATGTGACCTTTCGAACTCAAGACTCTGATCAAGCATAGCATCAAGCGCATCGCCCGTTTCTTGTCCGAGTCGTTCTAGAAAGCGTTTACGGCTTGTCAGTAGAACTGCCGAGATGAATTCAAAAGGACCTGCCTTTCGAGCACAATCCATCCAAAAACTAAGAAGTTCTCGCACCGATGCAAAATCGGGGTCATCGCTCGATTTCAGGCAATCGTAAAGAGACCGAGACTCACGATTCCACGCAATGTCAAACAATTGGTTTTCGTCCACCCGCTGTGGAATGAGCGGGCTCTTTAGCACACAGGCCAGGGAGTAATCATCTTCCGGCAGAATGCAAAAACGAACGAGTGCAAGAACATCCTTTACTGCAATCGAACTCGTCAAATCCAGCCGGTCAGAGCCCGTTACCGGAACATCCAAGTTTCTAAGTTCCTGAATGATAGCATCGAAAAGATCATTCCGGCGGCGAACCAAGATCATGATGTCAGCAGGTTCGACGGCGCGGTTCAGCGCCCCAATTTGGCGTCGTCCTATCCATGACTGAACTTTACGCGCGATATGCCTGGCAAGGGCGCGGCGGGGTGACAGCGTGGAAGTGCCATCGACCAGCGCAGTCCAAGGGTCTCTTTCCTCAGTCTCTATGCCCGCAATCAAGGGCCAGATTTCAACTAGGCCCTTTTCTCCCCGCCGACTGCTTTGATGTATTAGAGGTTTCGAGGGCATTCCTGTAACGCCCCCGCAAGCGGCTTGACCCGATTTAAAAACAGAATCGACTGCCCAAAGAACTTCGCTCGTGGAGCGATACGAGACAGTAAAATCCAGATCGCTGAACTTTTGGCCCCCTCCCCTTACCAGACCCGCGACCATGGATCGAACATCATCGAACACCTCCGTGTCGGCACCCTGGAAACTAAAAATCGATTGTTTCCTATCGCCGACAACAAATACGGTTCGATTAAGTTGCGACCGGCTGCCCTCTCCCGCAAAAAATTCCGAGATCAGGGATAGAATAATATCCCACTGCATGGGGTTAGTGTCTTGCGCTTCGTCTACCAGTATATGGTCTAATCCCCCATCTAGCTTGTACAATATCCATGCAGCTTCCGGCCGCGATACCAGCATTGCTCTCGTTTTTAGTATAAGGTCATCGTAGTCACACACTCCCCCCTTCTGCTTCAAATGTTCATACTCGGCGTGCAATGTCCTAAAAATTTCGAGCAATGCCTTCGTTGCCGCCAAGTGCATGGTGTCGGAACGCTTTATGAGCGCCTGCAGAAAACGATTCTGTTCATGTCGTATGAATGGCTCCACCCATGGTTCCGCAACTCTGACTTTTTTGCTAGCAATTCGGCCAATATCCCGAGGTTCAGATTCGCCGGTTAGAAGCAAGTTTTGTACATTGCGAAGAGTGTCTCCGGCGCCAGTGACATTTGACAACTGCTGACTGCGTTCAACGTCACCCTTGCTACCATTTCTAAGGGCAAGGACCAGTGATGCCCACTCATCACGGTCAAGTACCAGAGGCTCGACAACCGTCTGCTCATTCTCGTCGGCAGCAATATTCAACGATGCGCGCAACTGGATTACGACCTTGCCGATAGCCTCATCATCTATAACCGACGCAAAGAGATCGGAACGGTTTGTCAGACCCTCGGTCAGAATTTCGTCCAATTCGCGAGCTGAGGCTAGACGTGCGATATCGTGGAAGGCTTCGCTTAGCTTGCTACCCGGTTCAAGTTGCGATGCACGCAGCGTTCGGCTGCGCGCGGCGATGAGATACTCCTTTGCTGTTCTGTCATCGAGCACCTTAAAACCGGGAACAACTCCCGCCTCCACAGGAAACTGATGCAGCAATCGCTCGCAGAGAGAATGGATGGTTTGTATCTTCAACCCCCCGGGAGTTTCAATTGCGCGGGTGAATAATCTGCGAGCTGCCAGAAGCAGATTTCTATCAACTGTCAAGATGCCGATGTTCTGGATTGCCGCTTTTAGATCCGTATCTCCCAAAGATACCCACAGCCCGAGTATGTCGAGAAGATTTTGAGACATTTCCGCTGCGGCGGCTTTGGTGAAAGTGAGGCAAAGTATGCGGGATGGGACCGCACCACCAAGCAACAGCTTGATAACTCGATTCACCAAGGCAAAGGTCTTGCCGGATCCCGCATTGGCGCTAACCCATGCGGATCGCAGGGTGTCGGATGCCTCATCCTGCGGTGCCGTCGCCGAGATTGTTCCAATCATTGAGTGTCACTGGTCAAGGCCCATTCTTGATAGCGAGACAAGTGATCGTACTCGTGATCCGTCCTCTCATTTTGACCAGCTAGTCGAGGCAAATAGGGTTGCGTTGGATTTGCGTATATTGCCAGCAAACTACTCAACCCGGCAAAATTTTTGGTGGCGCAATCATGTATCAGTCCAGATAATTTAATGGTCTTCGTCTCGCCCCTCTTTCGTCCTCCACTAAGTTTAACGTACTGCAGCGCACTTACTTTTGTTCGTGCAATTCCCTTAAAACCGCCGTGGGACAAAATGAACGCTTGCAGCGTGAGTTGAGGTGCGTACCCGGATTTAACTTGGTTGTCTGGGGGAACACTACCGGTCTTATAATCAACTATGCGGGCTGACCCATCCGCCATCAAATCAATTCTGTCGGCTCGGCAAACCAATTTAAATATGCTGCCGTTTACAATAAACTCGAGCGCGCCTTCGACTTCGGCCATTGTCCAAACAACCTCGATGCGCCGCACCTCCTCATCAGAAGCGACCCAGTGTGCCATCTTGAGAAAATCAGGCCACCAGAAGCCCGCAATTTCAGGCTCATCAAGTAGGTTCGCAAATTTCTCCTTTCCGAAAATTATGAGAGCTTCTAGAGTGTTGTCAGGGAGCTTGTGGGGATACTTATGAAGAAATGCCGCGATTGCGGAATGGATAAGTGTGCCGCGCTTCGCCATATTGAGAAATGCGGTAGCTTGCACGAGGGGGTGAAGTTTTAGAATGGCGCGAGCATAGTAGGCATAGGGGTCCCTTAATAGTGTTTCGACATGGGTTATACTCAGTTTTTTTGGCCTTGCGAGCGCCGGTGGCCGAGGTTTAGGTTTCTGTAGGGATTTCAAGATTGGCGTAGATTTCAGAAGGGATACAAACTGACGCCATTCCGTGTCGCCTCCAGTCCTATTCGCCATACCGGCCGCATTTAGGAGAATTTGAAGCCGAAGGATCCAGCGGGACGGTAATTTCGGTTCGTCCGCATCGCGGCGTGACCATACAAAATAGATCTTAGGGCAACTGAAGCATTGAACAAAGTCATGAGCCATGCGACCGATATCCCCCTCGGGTTGCTGCAAGCTCAGAGTCTCCCGCATCGGTCTGCTCAACCAAGGTCCAGTATCTGATTGTGATGGCCAAGTGCCCTCGTGAAGGCCTCCCAAAATGACAACATCGCTAGATAACAATCGTGCCTCAAGCAATCCCAATATCGAAATTGCCTCCCCACGGCCGCTCAACTGAAACAACTTGGAGGACTTAAGGTGATGTTGCACAATTCTCGCCACCACAGCCATACTGGCCGCTTGCGATATCTTTGTTCGTTTCAATAGGCGGTCACGAAACCTCTCAAACTCTATTCCTGCTTCGCCGCTCCACAGATCGGAACCAGCAATCTCTTCAGCAATCGTCACAATGGTGTTGAAATGAACGGCAATCGGCCCGACCAATTCGGGTGCGATTTTCAAAAGCGCTACTTGGGCACGCTCGGCAAAAAGCCGTGCCAGTTTCCACTGTTCTTCATCAATACGCTTCAATGCCGGATGGCCGTGCGGATCGGCAGCACTGCTCTTTGCAACACTGTCCAATAGTTGAACCAATGAACCTATCTCCATGATCGGCTTTCCTTGAATGAAAATAGCGAGATCAAGGACATTAACGGCACGCCGAGCAAGTTCGGGAGCAATCCCAAAACGACAGAGGTCGTGATGAAACAACGAACTCAGTGAAGCTGGCGAAAAGTTCGAAATTGCTACGTCGGAAAGCAGGCTAACCAGGGACGGTCCCGGAAATCCGATCAGCGGCTTGCCCGCGGAATCGGAAACAGCATTGTCCCAGCGCCGCAATTCGGACTTAACCCGGCGAGCCAAAGTTCGATCAGGAGTTACGAAACTGACTCGAGTGGCGGGATTTTCAGTCAGCTTTCGAATCATTATGGCGATCGCCGCGCTCTCGTCCTGTCGAGTAGGAAGTTCGACCAGTTCAATCCCGTCCATCGCGTCGCATAAAGTGTTTCCTCCAGCGCCTACAGCAGCGAACCAATCTTCCGTTGTCTCGGTTGGACGCATTATTTCTCTTGCCAGCCAAGAGCGGCTACCATGCTCGGTGCCTTCCAAGAGACGAATGCAATCTCTAGAACTTCCCATTGCGTGCAGCAGCTTTTTGAGAAAAAATTGAGGATGTTGGGATCCAACCGCATCCCAGCTAACGTTGTCCAATTGTAGATCGAGGCCAGGAAGAACAACGGCGCCCATTGGCAATGAAGCGACGGCCTTCAACAACGTTCGTGTTGCTGGAATAGATCCTGTGGAGCCTGCCGCAATAACCGGACCGGGTGGTGGCGACTCAATCAGCATCCTGGCCTCGTGCTTTAATAGCAGTGAGCGACGTTCGCGCTCCCCTATCTGTCCAGTGCGTCGAAGGTATTCCGGATACTGAGTTCTAACAATCGAGAGCAGATCAAGGATGGCCTCTCGGTGTATTGCAATTTCCGCCCCAAATAGTTCCGGAAAATTAGATAGGACGGTTTCCTCCGTCTCGAATTCGTCGATCAATTGGCCCAAGGATATTGCCAGTGCGTGTGCCTGCGGCGGTGACGCAGCTAATCTCCTCGAAAGAATCGTCTGGGGGTTGGATTTCGACCATTCGTCGATCAATCCCATAAGGATGAAGTCCCTGACAATTGGGTCGATTGGTTGCGGCAAAGATAGGCCTGACTGTGGGCTTCCCGTAAAATCCTCATCGACATCACCTAGGGCTCTGATACGAGGCAAAATTAGAGACGTGGAGCCGCTCAGGTAAAATAGGCAGCCTTCGAGTTCAACGCACGCACGTCGTGTCGGCAACAAGATTGTCCAGCGATAAAGTGGATCCGGCCTAAAGCGCTCCCCACTGTCACATGGGAAGCCTTTTAATATGGCTGTCGCCAATGTTGGAAGAAATGGCAAGTCCAATGGAATGGTGTAAATATTGGGATGGCTGGGCATCTTATATGCGGCCCTCAATCTCCGCTTCAGCTAGCCGGACGCTTTCCGGCGTACCAACGTGAAGCCATAGGCCATCATGCACTAGGCCATAGAGTCTCCCATTGGCGATCGCGTTGTCCCACACTACGTTCATGGAGTATCTGCCGTTGGGTGCATCACTGAAGAGTCGCGGATGAATAATGCACACGCCGATATAAACTACTGCGCCTGAGCGACTTTCGTCACTCCGCAGCAATCGACCGTTTTCGTTCATAGTGAAATCACCACTTCCGCTATATCCAATTGCCTTGTGCAAAGAGCATAACAGCAAAAGACAATCCATTGTTTGATCTCGCCAGGCGGAACGCAGCCGGTGCAAAGCACTAACTTTCCCGTCTATCCAAATACTGTCACTGTTCAATACAAAAAATGGCTCACTCCCCAGAAGGGGTAGTGCCAAAGCAACACCACCTCCGGTATCAAGAAGCATTCGTCGCTCATCCGATATCTTTATTTCTGGTGCAACCTGTCGGAGGGCCCAAGCTTCAACTTGTTCAGGAAAATGATGCACATTTACAACAACCTTCTTTACTCCCGCGTTGACCAGCTTCGCTAACCCGAAATCGATCAATGCTTTGCCATTCACCTCGACAAGCGGTTTTGGTCGACTTGCCGTAAGCGGGCGCATGCGAAGGCCGAGGCCAGCTGATAGGAGCATGGCGTGGGTTCCGATCATCTCAGACATCGCCTTCCATTGTCAGCTTTGGCAAGTGGCGGCTGTACCAAATTCTCAATCGCGCCAGAGCCGGATGTTGGAGATTGGACCGTAGATATCGGGAAACTCTAGGGATGTGACGCAAATATCCGATTTTCCCATCACGCTTGAACAAGCGAATAAAAATCCCGAGAATCTTTGTCGCCCGTTGTGCTCCAAGTACGGCGTAAGCTGCTGCAAAATCCTTTTTGTTAAATTTTTTTCCGGAACGCTCAGCACAATAATAGTCAAATAGTTTGGCTGCCAATCCAGGGTTTACGTCCAATCTCGCATCCTGGATCAACGAAACCAGGTCGTATGCAGGATGGCCTAGCAAAGCGTCTTGCGTGTCGATGAGCCCCACTCTTTTCAGATTGGCTCTATCGGGTAACCACAGCAGATTGGGAGAGTGAAAATCGCGCATTGTCCATACCGGTTCTGAAGTATTGGCGATTGGCAAGACCTGTGCCCATTCGAACTGGAACTCTTCATTCAGCTCTGAAGAAGCGTCGAAACCGTTCTGATAGGGCCAAAACCAAGATGGCAGAAGATCGATTTCTATTAATTGGGCCTCCTGGTCATAAGGTCCGATCCTGTAGACATTTCCTTTTGATACAAGCTCTGACGGCCACGTTTGTGAGGCAACTTCGGTCAGCACATCGACTGCTGTGGTCATTGGCAGAATCAAGTCTTCGCCTTGCCCCGCCAGTCGTCCAAATACCCGTCGGCCAAGATCCTCCATGATGGCGATTCCATTAGTCTGGTCCGCTTCGTATATCTGTGGAGCACTGAATCCTCGGGCAACCAATTCTCCATTGATTGCAACTACCGCGTTGATATCTTCTGCGAGTCGGGCGATCTGACTGTAACTTTTTTCGCCCTTGATCGCTGGACCGTCAGGACGGGGCGGCATATCCATCAGGATCGATGCAGAACTGCCTTTCTCAATGATTTCATACCGTCTGGATGAAGCGTCGCCTTCGAAATGGGTTCGACGCGCACCACGCCATTCAGTTTGAGCTATAAACTTATCTATCTGCCTTGACCTTTCAAGTGCATCAATCCAACTCCCTTGAGGAAAGATCGTCAAATTGCGCGATTGACCAGTTCCCGCGATGACAATCTTGAGAATATCCAGCCAGGCGACGCTCGGAAGGCGATCAGGCCACTCTACGATAAGCAGATAGGATTTTATCAGTTCTTCCAGGCCCAGCTCGAAAACTTCAGAATGGGAACTAATTCGATAGAGGTCCACATGCGCAACCGGGATGCGGGTATTCTCATAAAGTTGGACAAGGGTAAACGTGGGACTGGGAATATCGAATTCCACTCCCGGCGCCAGTCCCTTGATAAAATCCCGCGCAAACGTGGTTTTTCCGCTCCCCAACTCTCCTTCCAAAAAAATCGCCATCCCCGGGCGAGCCATAAGCGAGAGTTTTTCCGCATACGATTGGAGCGCAGCGCAGGTGTCGAGGAACACCATCTCCGATGCTGACCGGTCAATATCAGGCAATTTTTCGCAATTCATTTTCGGTCGTTCCGATCGTTCGAATCTTGTGCGGACCCTCCGCGGGAAATGCACACAGAACTGTTGTTCCTTGGTTCACTTTCGACAGGATCGACACCTGACCCCCATGCAGCTCGACAAAGCTTTTCACGATAGCAAGTCCTAGCCCCGGGCCCCGATGACCGCCTGGCACGGGACGTGACAAAAATCGGTCAAAAGCTTTGCGTTGAAATTCAAGCTCCATTCCACGCCCCGAATCCGCGACCCAGAACTGAACACTTGCTCCACTACGCCTGGCACCCATGCGGACAGTTCCACCTGCGGGTGAAAAGCCTATCGCATTGGATAGCAGGTTCGACAGAACCTGTTCGATCCTCCTGGCATCACCGTTGAGTGATCCGACATCCGCTGCCACATCGATTTTGAGAGTAAGATCGTGCCGCTCGATTGCTTGAGAGAGCCGCTCACCGGCCTGCTGCAAGACTTCCGTTATATCGATCTGTTCCAAGTTAAGTTCCATCGCGCCCGCATCAATCGCCGATAGATCGATGATCGCATCTATGATGTTCTTTAGTTCTTCGGATGACTTCCGGATATCGTGGACGTATTCCTGCTGCTTGGGCGTGAGAAGGCCGGCTATTCCAAGTTGCAGGCTCTCTGCGAAACCGAGAACGCTGGTCAAGGGGGTGCGGATTTCATAGGAGACGTTAGACAAAAACATGTTTTTCAGCCGGTCGGCCGCCTCCAGGGCGTCAGCCCGATCACGGAGGGCTCTCTCCATGCGGGCAGATGCAGAGATGTCAGAGAAGGTCAGCAGCGTATTACCGTCGGGCAGCGGCACTGTCTCATATTGCAGGATGCGTTCACCCGCCGCGAGCTTGCCGTTGATCGGCTGCCGCTCGATGTCAAGCCGCGTCACGCCAAACTTGATACCTTCCCAAGCTGATAACTGTTCATCTCCCAGTCTGCCATGTTCGGCTAAACTTTCAATATGCGGTTCGTCCTCAAGAAAAGTTACGCTGAAATTCCAGAACTGGGCGAAAGCTGGATTGAAGAGTTTCAGGCGGCCATCGGAACCGAATAAAGCAACTCCTTCCTCGAGGTTGTCGAGCGTTTCGCGTTGCACGTCGATCAGCTCGTTGTAACGGCTCTCGAGCTGAATTTCCTTTGTCGCATTCTCATAGAGATATGTGACCCCGCCAAAAGGATGTTGTTCGCAGACCACATGCAGTGAACGCCCATCCGGGAGGTACCACCAGCTCTCGCGCATTTCGAGCGTGGTGTAGGCCGAAAGCTGCCGAGATTTCCACTCACGATAGTTGGCTTGCTCGGGGATGCAGCGCTGGGTTCTCAACCGGTCAAGAATTTCACCGTCGGTAGGATAAGTATCGAGAAAGGCAGGATCGAGCGGCCACAAAGCGGCGTAGACAGCGTTATGGAACCGCAACCGCTGGTCAGGGCCAAAGATGGCGATGGCGGTATTGAGCTTGTCGAGCGTCGAGGCATGCGCCTTAATGTGCCGGTCCAGTTCCTTCTCGGCTTCTTCAAGCGCGGACACATCGATGGCAAATCCCGCCTTGCCCTCGCGGAGGTCGATTTCGTGAATGTTCAGGGCTCGCATGGTTCCACCAACCACGGCGTGGGCGCGCCCGAGAAATCCGGTCTTAGGATCGGCGAAAGCCGCGTCGATCCTGGGATCTCCGGCAATTTCCATCCCACCCGCGATAACTGAAGTGCTGTCGGCGGCTTCCACCGCTTTTACATAGGATTGGTTCACCCAGGCAATCTTGCCATCGGCCGCGCGGAGCCATACCGGCAAGGGTGTTGCGTCGAGAACAGCACTTAGCCTTTCGACCTGTTTGCCGAGCTTGCGCGCATCATAGGCGAGTTCGGTAATCTGGCGCCGTTCGCCTGCGAGGGGCCGGAAGCGGAGAGTGGCCAATCCGCCCGCGGTGCGCCCGTCGGCCTCAAGCAATTCATTGGCGGTGGTGCGCACTCCGATATTGAAAGGCGTTCCAGCTGCACGCAGGGTCCCGAGCGCGCCGACGATGGCTTCCGCGGAATCTCTTTCGAGCCAGCCCGGAAAATCCAGCAGGCCTTCAACGGATGCCGGTACACTGGCGGAACCGTGCATGCTGCCAAGCATGCGGGCGGGCAGGCCGTCGCGGCCCCGCCACATAACGAGAACATGGGCTTCGGCCGCGATCGTCGATTCCGCTTCGTTGAGACGGACCTCGAGTTCGGCGACGCGCCGCCGGGCCTGGCTTTCCTCGCGCCCCATCCGGCGGAGCGAAAGGACCGCCCAAAAAGCCAGTGCCAAAGCGGCGGCGCCCACCAACAGAGTGACCGGATCGCCCGCCAAAGCATTGAAACTCAAGGCCATTTCCTTCCCATGAGCCCGTCTGCCGCTCGAATCAGCGGGATGCGAACTCCAAGGCCGGTATAGCTGGTATTTGAAAGGGCCGGAATTGCCTCAATAGCGATAATAGTCGGGCTTGAACGGTCCATGGCTGCTGACGCCGATATAGGCCGCCTGGTCATCCCTGAGGGTTGTCAGCTTGACGCCGAGCTTGGCCAGGTGAAGCCGGGCTACCTTTTCGTCGAGATGCTTGGGCAGGACATAGACTTCGTTTTTGTACTTGGCCGTGCCGGCACTGGTAAACAGCTCGATCTGGGCCAGTGTCTGATTGGTGAACGATGCCGACATGACGAAGCTTGGATGGCCGGTGGCGTTGCCGAGATTGACCAGGCGACCCTGCGACAAGAGAATGACGCGGTTGCCGGCCGGCATGTGGATTACATCGACCTGCGGCTTGATGTTGACCGTCTTGAAGTTGCGCAGTTCCGCCACCTGAATTTCGTTGTCGAAATGGCCGATATTGCAGACGATCGCCATGTCCTTCATTTCTTTGATGTGATCGACGGTGATGACATCCTTGTTGCCGGTGGCGGTGACGAAAATGTCGGCATCCGCCACAACATCCTCAAGCGTTTGCACGGCAAAGCCGTCCATCGCCGCCTGCAGCGCGCAGATCGGATCGACCTCGGTGACAACGACGCGGGCACCTGAACCCTTGAGCGATTGGGCAGAACCCTTGCCGACATCGCCATAGCCGCAGACCACGGCAACCTTGCCCGCCATCATCACATCGGTGCCGCGCCGGATGGCATCCACCAGCGATTCACGGCAGCCATATTTGTTGTCGAACTTCGACTTGGTGACGCTGTCATTGACGTTGATCGCGGGGAAGGGAAGCTCGCCCTTCTTCTGCATCTCGTAGAGGCGATGGACGCCGGTGGTCGTCTCTTCCGACACGCCGATGATCGAGGCCTTGACCTTGTCGAACCAGCCGGGGCTGGCCTTGATGCGCTTTTTGATCTCGGCGTAGAGGAATTCTTCTTCCTCGCTCTTCGGGTGAGCGATGAGCGATTGATCCTTCTCGGCCCTCGAGCCCAGAAGAATGTAAAGCGTGGCATCGCCGCCATCGTCGAGAATCATGTTGGTCGTCTGGTTGCCGGGCCATTCGAAGATTTTCGCGGTGTATTCCCAATACTCCTTGAGCGTTTCGCCCTTGTAGGCGAAGACCGGCACACCGGTCGCGGCAATTGCCGCCGCCGCGTGATCCTGGGTCGAATAGATGTTGCACGAGGCCCAACGCACATCGGCGCCCAGTGCCGTCAGCGTCTCGATCAGGACGGCGGTCTGAATGGTCATGTGGAGCGAGCCCGAGATGCGGGCTCCGCGCAGCGGCTGCAGGCTCTGGTACTCTGCCCGCGTCGCCATCAGGCCCGGCATTTCGACCTCGGCCATGCCGATTTCCTTGCGGCCCCAGTCGGCCAGCTTGATGTCGGCAACATGATATTCACTGGCCTTGGCCATGGCGTCCTCGCTTGCGAATGATGAAACAGCGTGCGCCTATAGCAGCGGAAACGACATGACGCAATAAGGATATAAAGAAATCCTTATGTTCTTTTTCGAGGTTTGTGAGGAGGCACTTTCTCTTCGGCCGACAGCGCGGCCGCCCTTTCCGCAATGGCATTGTAAAGTTCAGCCAATCCTTCTTCCGACGGTTCCGGCGGCGGCGTTTCCAGATCGCGGGGATCGCCACCCCACTCGACATAAAGGCGCTCCAGATGGCAGGCGAGTTCGTCGCGCCATTCATCGTCGGTCATGAACAGACGCCGGCACGGCGTTTTGGAAACGGTGTTGCGGCAAACGCCACTGCGCCGGCATTTCGGATCGGGGCAGCGCGCAAGCGGAACGTCGCGTTGGTATGCCATCGCGTTCAACCTTTCATGAAGTGTGGGATACAAACAGGGGGTGGATGCGCCTGCAAGACATTGGGAGGGGAATGCCGGAGCCTGGCTCCACGCAATCCTGAATATTCAACGGGCATGGGCGCCTGAGCTCCAGACGCAGCGATTTCGGCTTCCGGTTCGCGCTTCGACCGCGTGGACCGGTTCACCGGGCCACCGTCTGTATACCTTGCGGCACGCCGGTCGTAGTGCCGGCGGGTCTTACCGGAAACTCCCGGGCCAAAGGCTGCGTTACGGCCTTGGGCGCGGGCGCTGCAGGCTGTTTCGCAATATCGGGACGCTGTCGACATCGTCCCCTCCCTTGAAACAACCTGGAGCGGTTTATATTCCTAGATTGGGGCGGATGTGGGGCGGCTGCCTGCGGTTCAGCCGGTGCTCGCCAAACGGACAGGATTCCAATTTCGCGCCGCCGTCGTTGACTGCAAGGCAATGAATTTATCCACCGCCATCGGTCGCTCGAAATAATAGCCTTGCGCCATATCGTAGCCCATGCGGATCAAGGCGTGCAGATCCTCGCGGGTTTCGACCCCTTCGGCAACGGCCGTCAACTTCGAGCGGTGGGCCAGGTTGGCCACCGACTGGCACATCCGATGCTTGCGCGCGTCGTTGGCGCACCCGCTGACGAAGCTCCGGTCGAGCTTCAATTCGACAAAGGGCAACTCCGCCAGCCGTGCCAAGGAGGAGTAGCCGGCTCCGAAGTCGTCGACCGAAACGTGAATATTGTGGAGTCTGAGCTGGAAAGCGGCGTCGCGCGCAATGTCAGGTTCGTTGATGGCCTCGTCCTCGGTAATTTCGACGATGAGGCCGGGAAACTGCGGATAAAGCGGCAGATGACGCCGCATGCCATCGACGAAGTCCGGCGTTTGCAGAACGGAGACGGGGACATTGATGGCGAGCCTGAAATTGCCCCAGGCCGCGGACAGGGACGGCCAATCCGCAAAGACCCGGCGAACGACGAAATCGGACAGCGCCCGGTAGAGCGGATCGCCCGGCGGGGGCAGAAACGCGGCCGGCGACAGAAGGCCCTGCTCAGGGTGGCGAAGCCGGATCAAAGCTTCAGCGCCGCAGATGGACATCGACGCCAGTTCGATCTTGGGCTGATACCAGAGTTCGAGCCAGTTGTTCTCAAGGGCCGACAGAAGGCTGGTTGCACCGCACGGAGTGTCAGGGGGCTTCACAGAATCCACCAGGCGCGAAGCAAGCTCGCCAATCTCGACGGGCTTGCGCAGGAAGGGCAGCATTGCCAAGCCGAAACGGCGGCCAATCGCCTGAACGCCGTCGATCGTTGCCGCATCATGGCCGCTGACCAGCAGGATTTTGCCCCGGTAGCGCGATGCCGCCAGACTTTTCATGACATCAACCGCGTCGGATTTGCCGAGCGAAAGGTCGAGGATGACAATTTCCGGAACAACCCTGGTGAGCGCCAGTTCAATTTCCTCGATACAGCTGAATTCGCTGATAACAAAACCCCATTGGCGCAGGGTCATGGCTATAAAGTCCCGGATCAGAGCTTCATCATCGACGATGAAGGCAGCGCGCGGAGCGCTGGCAGGGGGCTCCAAGCTGGGTTCCATTTTCATCGAGACCGCCATAATCAAAACGATTAATCGGTCCAATATTCAATCCAGGGATTAAGATACCTTTAAGATGCAATCAATGGTCGCAGATGGTCAGCGGCGGCCTGAAGAGCCAAAAAGGACGCGACCGTTGCGCGCCGGACCGGAGAAGCGCTATAGGGCGCGCTGATGCACCCGTAGCTCAGCTGGATAGAGTGCTGCCCTCCGAAGGCAGAGGTCACAGGTTCGAATCCTGTCGGGTGCGCCAAAAAATGGCTGCGAC
>JANLYR010000502.1:0-1548 GCA_031365765.1 Hyphomicrobiales bacterium
TCCCGGAAAGCTTCAACGTGCTGGTCAAGGAAATGCGTTCCTTGAGTCTCAACGTCGAACTGCAGAACTCGCAGCAAGGTACATGACATCCCGGGCGGGGAGTGACCTCCCCGCCGTTTCCGACAAGATCAAAGACACCCCCCGCGGGGGTTATCCCGCAATAAGGAGCAAGTGACCGATGAACCAAGAGGTCATGAACGTCTTCAGCCCGGCAGCCCCGGCCCAGACTTTCGATCAAATCCGCATCTCGATCGCGTCCCCTGAAAAGATCCTCTCGTGGTCTTTCGGCGAGATCAAGAAGCCGGAAACCATCAACTACCGCACCTTCAAGCCGGAACGCGACGGGCTGTTCTGCGCCCGCATCTTCGGGCCGGTGAAGGATTACGAATGCCTGTGCGGCAAGTACAAGCGCATGAAGTACAAGGGCATCATCTGCGAAAAGTGCGGCGTCGAAGTCACGCTGTCGAAGGTCCGGCGCGAGCGCATGGGCCACATCGAACTCGCGGCTCCCGTCGCCCACATCTGGTTCCTGAAGTCGCTGCCGAGCCGCATTTCGATGCTGCTCGACATGACGCTGAAGGACGTGGAGCGCATCCTGTACTTCGAGAACTATATCGTTCTCGAGCCCGGCCTCACGCCGATGAAGCTGCATTCGCTGCTCTCGGAGAGCGAGTACATCAAGGCGCAGGAAGACTACGGTGAGGACGCCTTCACAGCGTCGATCGGCGCTGAAGCAATTCGCGATATCCTGATGGCGATCAACCTCGACCAGCTGCGCGAGCAGTTGCGCGAGGACTTGCGCAACGCTACCGGTGACCTGAAGCCAAAGAAGATTGCCAAGCGCCTCAAGCTGGTCGAGAGCTTCATCGAATCCGGCAATCGTCCGGAGTGGATGATCCTCACGCAGGTTCCGGTCATTCCGCCGGAGCTTCGCCCGCTGGTGCCGCTCGATGGTGGCCGCTTCGCAACCTCGGACTTGAACGATCTTTATCGCCGGGTGATCAACCGCAACAACCGCCTGAAGCGGCTGATCGAGCTTCGTGCGCCCGATATCATCGTGCGCAACGAGAAGCGCATGCTGCAGGAAGCCGTTGACGCACTGTTCGACAACGGCCGCCGTGGCCGCGTCATCACGGGCGCCAACAAGCGTCCGCTGAAGTCCCTGGCCGACATGCTGAAGGGCAAGCAGGGCCGCTTCCGCCAGAACCTGCTCGGCAAGCGCGTCGACTATTCGGGCCGCTCGGTCATCGTCGTGGGTCCGGAACTGAAGCTGCATCAGTGCGGGCTGCCGAAGAAGATGGCGCTCGAGCTGTTCAAGCCGTTCATCTATTCGAGGCTTGATGCCAAGGGCCTCTCGGCCACGGTGAAGCAGGCCAAGAAACTGGTGGAAAAGGAGAAGCCGGAAGTCTGGGATATCCTCGACGAGGTCATCCGCGAACATCCGGTTCTGCTCAACCGCGCGCCAACCCTGCATCGTCTCGGTATCCAGGCCTTCGAGCCGGTGCTGATCGAAGGCAAGGCGATCCAGCTGCATCCGCTCGTCTGCAC
>JANLYR010000395.1:0-10690 GCA_031365765.1 Hyphomicrobiales bacterium
CGACACCGCCGAGCAGATTGACGATGACGAGCGTTCCGGGGTTCAACGCATCCTCAGGCGGGCCAGGGCAGCGACCAGGTCTTCACATGGGTGAAGAACTTCATGGCCTCCATGACGCCCTCCTTGATGCCGTTGCCGGAGTCCTTGATCCCGCCAAAGGGCGACATTTCGATGCGGTAACCCGGCACTTCCCAGATATTCACCGTGCCCACCTCAAGCCCGTCGATGAAGCGGGTGATGCGGTCGAGCCGGTTGGTGCACACGCCCGACGACAGACCGAAAGGGGTGGAATTGGAAATGCGGATCACCTCGGCATCGTCATTGGGCACGCGCACGATGGGAATGACCGGCCCGAAGGTTTCCTCGAATACGAGTTCCGAATCGTGGCGCACGAAATCGACGGTGATCGGCGGCAGCACCGCGCCCTTGCGGCCCGGATCGTAAAGAATCTTCGCACCCTGTTCGGCGGCCTTGTAAACGCGGGCCTCGAAGGTCTTGGCGGCGTGCTCGTGAACGACGGTGCCGAGATCGGTTTCGGGGTCCATCGGATCGCCGAATTTCAGTCTCTTCGCTTTCGCCAGTGTCAGTTCGACGAACCGGTCGGCGACGCGCTCCTGCACCAGGATGCGCTTGACGGCGGTACAGCGCTGGCCGGAATTCTTGGTGGCCCCGGCCACCGCCAATTCCGCGGCGCGATCAAGATCGTCGTCGGACAGATCGTCGAGCACGATCAAGGGATCGTTGCCGCCCAGCTCGAGCGCGGCGCGGGTGTAGCCCGCCTTGGCGGCGATCAGCTTGCCGACGCGCACGCCGCCGGTGAAGGTGATGACATTGATATTCGCGTTGGTCACCATTTCGTCGCCGATATCGTCGGGCCAGCCGGTCACCACCTGAAACATTTCCGGAGGCAACCCCGCTTCGTAGAGAATGTCGGCCAGCGCGATGGCGGTCAGCGGCGTCAGCTCCGTGGGCTTGCACACGACGCAGTTGTTGCTGGCGATGGCGGGAGCCACCTTGTGCGACACCATGTTGAGCGGATGGTTGAACGGCGTGATGGCCGAGATGACGCCTACCGGCTCGCGCTTGGTGAAAATCTTGCGCGCCTTGCCCTGCGGCGTCAGATCGCAGGAGAAAATCTGCCCGTCGTCAAGAATGGCGAGCTGCCCCGCGAGCGAGAATACATCATAGGCGCGGCCGCATTCATAGGCCGAGTCTTTCTTCGACAGGCCGAGTTCGAGCGTGATGAGGTGGGACAACTGATCCTTCCGCGCACGGATAAGTTCGGCGGCGCGGAACAGGATCTGCTGGCGCTCGTAGCGGGTGAGTTTGGGCTTGAACGCGGCGGCGATGGCGAAGGCGCGCGCCGCATGTTCGGCGCGGCCCGCTGGAACCGTGCCGATCACCGCGTTGGTGTAGGGGTAATGCACCGGCACGACTTCGTCGGTCTCGACCGGCTTGCCGCCGATTCGCATCGCGCCCCGGATTATGGGGCGAACGGATTCAATACTGTTCATCATCACACCACACTGTTGCAGCCCAGGGCGAAGGCGTCGAAATTGCGGATCGGGCCGGAAAGTCCTTCAAGCTTGCGATTGACGATGACTGGCACTTCCTGCTCGCTGAGCCCGCCATGCGAGCGTAAGGGTTCGTTGAGGCCGGAGAGATCGTGCCGATCCCGGCTGGTGCCGATGACCTTGGTGGCGTGGGCCCCGCCCGACAGCACGATGATGTCACCCAGTCGATCCTCCGGCAGTTCGAAGCGCGCGCAGCCGGACCTGCGGTCGAGCACCAGGTCAATCCCTTCCTGCCGCGAGATGAATTCCATAACGCGTGAATTGTCAGCCCCTCGAACATAAACTGTAGCAAAGGAGCCGAGTGCGCCGTGATGCACCACGTAAGGGTCGGTGATCGGCAGGATGACCCGGGTTTTTTCCGCGCCGAATTCGGCGTCGAGCGCGTCCTGAAGGTAGATCACGTCGGGTGAGCCATCGGCCCGATGCTTGTCCTTCATGCCATGGTCGGCGACGATGACCACGATGGCGCCTTGGCGGTCGAGTTCGCCCAGATAGCGGTCCATCATTTCATAGAAGGTGTTGGCGCCGGGCGTGCCTGGCGCATATTTGTGCTGGATGTAGTCAGTCGTCGACAGATACATGAGGTGGGGCCGCATCGAGGCGAGCAGCTTGACGCCGGCGGCGAAAACAAACTCCGACAGTTCCGCCGAATAGACGTCTGGCACGGGCTTGCCGACCGTCGCGCAGACATTCTCGATGCCGTTGGCGCCGAGTGTGGCCTGATCGGCCTTCTCGGAAGAAAAGCACACGGCACTTCCGTCGAACGTCAATCCCTTGCCCAGCAGTAGCCGGAGCTTGTCCTTGGCCGTCACCACCGCGACTTTGGCACCCGTTTTCTGGAACGCCTTGAAGATCGTGGGCGCCCGCAGCCATTTGGGATCGTTCATCATCGTCTCGGCGCCGGTCGCGGGATCGATCAGATAGTTGCCGCAGATGCCGTGGACGGACGGGGGTGCGCCCGTGACGATCGACAGGTTGTTGGGATTGGTGAAACTGGGGATGACGGAAAGCCCGCGCAGATTTTCACCCCGCGCGATCATCCGCTTGAGGTTGGGCATCAGGCCCGCAGCCATCGCCGTTTCCATATAGGCGGGCTCGCTGCCGTCGCAGCAGATGACCACCAGGGACGCCTTCGGCCAGTTGTAGCTCCGGCCATTCACGCTGACGCTTGTCGTTGCCATCGCCTCAGCCTTCGCGCGGCGAGAGGTCGGTGACATGCATTTCGCGCAGCACCTCGCGAATGGCGGCCAGAACATCATTGAAGACCGCCTCGCCGATCTGGCCGATGGTGCCAATGCGGAAGCTGGGCCTTTTCGTAAGCTTGCCGGGATAGATGGCAAATCCCTTCATGCGCAGCGCCTCGTAAAATTTTTCGAAATCGAAATTGGGATCGCGCGGCGTAAGGAAGGTCTGGATGATGGGTCCAGCGGACGCATCGTCGAGCAGGGGTGAGAACCCCATGGCGCGCATGCCCTCGACCAGGATTTTGGCGTTGCGCGCATAGCGGGCACCTCGTCCCGCCACGCCGCCTTCCTTCGCATGTTCGCTTAGCGCCTGATGGAAGGCGACCAGCGCGTGCGTGGGCGGCGTGAAGCGGAATTGGCCGTTCTGTTCCAAACCGGTCCACTGTTCATGGAGATCGAGCACGACGGAATGGCATTTGCCCGGGCTGGCTTCAAGCAGGTCGCGGCGGCACAGCACATAGGAAAACCCGGGCACGCCTTCGATGCATTTGTTCGACGACGACACCATGATGTCGATGCCCGATGCTGACATGTCAAGCGGAAGGGCGCCGAAGGACGACATCGCATCGACCATGATGATGCGGCCGCGCACCTTCACCGCCTGCGCGATGTCATGGATCGGGTTGACAATGCCAGACGTGGTTTCGCAATGGATGATCCAGACATGGGTGATGGCCGCATCGCCATCGAGAGCCGTGGTCACATCTTCCACGGTGGGCGCGGCACTGTCGCCCTTGTCGATCCTGACATGCGGCCGGCCGATGCGGCTTAAGATTTTCGCGGCCCGGTCGCCATAGGCGCCGTTGGCTACGACGAGAGTTTTCTGCGGTCCACTGGGGCAGAACGAGCCCAGCGCGGCTTCGATGGCAAAGGTGCCCGATCCTTGCATGATGACGCATTCGTAGCCTTCGCCGCATTTGGCCAGAGCCTTAAGCTGGCCGCGGATGCCAGCGACCAGGCGGCGGAATTCCACATCGCGCGACCCCCAGTCGGCGAGCATCGCGAGTTTTACGTCGCGCGATGTGGTGAGTGGACCGGGCGTCAACAGATACGGCATGTCTTCCTGGCCCTCGGGGCCATGGAACAGGGGGATCGCGGTATGCGCGGCAGTCATCATGTCTGATCCTCATGGCAGTGGCGGCAGAGTGGAGGGTTGACAGGCATCAGTCAAATCATATGATCTTATCTATGCTATAGGAATAACTGATATGCGGTACGCCCAGCTTCGCGCTTTCCATGCCGTGGCCCGACATGGTGGATTTTCCCGTGCCGCGGCGAGTTTGGCGCTGACCCAGCCCGCCATTTCCGACCATGTGCGCAAGCTCGAGGAGACCTATGGCGTGCAGCTCTTCGTGCGTTCCGCCCAAGGGGTGACACTGACCGATCTGGGGCGGAGCCTCTTTGCCATTGCCGAGCGCCAGTTTGAAAGCGAGGCCGAGGCGGTCGAGCTGCTGTCGAGGGCCAAGCGGCTTGAAGTGGGGCAGCTTCTCATCGGCGCCGATGCCGCCGTCCACATCCTGCCGCAGATCGCGCGCTTCAGGTCGCGCTTTCCCGGCATTGCCATCCGCCTCAGTGCGGGCAATTCCTCCGAGCTTCTGGCCCGTCTCGCGGCTTTCACCATAGACCTCGCGGTAACAGCGGAGCGTCCGTCCTCGGATGCCTTCGTGGCGCGGCGGCTGGGCCAGGACCGGCTCGTCGCGGTGGCGGGAAAGAATACAAAGCTGGGAAAACTGTCGCGCCTGACCTTTGCCAAGCTCGCGCAGGCGCCCTTGATCATCCGCGAGGAGGGCTCGGTGACCCGCAGGCTGCTGCTCGACGAACTCCGTCTCCGCGGTCTGAGCTTTACCGCGGCAATCGAAACAGACAGCCGCGAGGCGGCGCGCGAGGCTGCGGCGCAGGGGCTGGGCTGCGTGGTGATGCCCGAGGGCGAAGTGGTGCCCGATACGCGCCTCAAAACCCTCATCATCGACGACTGGAACGCCACCATGGAAGAATGGCTGATCTGCCTGCGCGCCCGCGCCGGATTGCTGGTCATCCGTTCTTTCTTCGAAGAATTGCCAAACATGCGCGGCCAGCGTTAGAATGGCGGCATGACTTTTGTTGCCGCCTGCATCCAGAACTGCGCCACGCCCGATGTGCATCACGACATCGCTGTCCTGGGGCGCCTTATCGCGCAGGCGGCGCGACAGGGTGCGCGCTTTATCGCAACGCCCGAATATTGCGCCGGGCTCGACACCCAGGATGGATTGCTGACGCCGTTCGCGGCGCGTGAAGGCGAGCATCCCGTCATCCCGGCGATGGCGGATCTGGCGCGCCGCCATGGGGTGTGGCTGCTGATCGGATCGATCGGTGTGAAGGCACCCGATGGCCGCGTGTTCAACCGTTCGCTGATGCTTTCGCCCGACGGCGCAATCGCCGCCCGCTATGACAAGATCCATCTGTTCGACGTCAGCCTGGGCGACGGCAACGACTACCGCGAATCGGCCACCATCGCCGCCGGTGACGACGCGGTGATCAGTCCCTGCGCGGAGGGCCGGATCGGGCTCTCGGTCTGTTACGATGTCCGTTTCCCCGCGCTCTATCGCTGCTATG
Source organism: Hyphomicrobiales bacterium (assembly GCA_031365765.1). Taxonomy (GTDB): domain Bacteria; phylum Pseudomonadota; class Alphaproteobacteria; order Rhizobiales; family Aestuariivirgaceae; genus Aestuariivirga. The sequence continues at coordinate 5,411 of JANLYR010000395.1, forward strand.
GCCAGGCGGGCGCGGAGATGCTGGCGATCCCCGCCGCCTTCACCCGGCTGACCGGCGAGGCCCATTGGCATGTGCTCAACCGGGCCCGCGCCATCGAGAACGGGGCCTATGTCATTTCGCCCTGCCAATATGGCACGCTGGCCGGCGGCTCGGAATGTTTCGGCCATTCGCTGATCGTCGATCCGTGGGGGCGGGTATTGGCCGACGGCGGCACCGATGAAGGCATCATCATGGCCGAGATCGATCTTGCTTTGGTGGCGGAAACCCGGCGCCGCATTCCCTCGCTGCGCCACGACCGGCCCTATACCGTGGCGCCCGTGGCCGCCGCCGCCGAATAGATTTATTTCGCCAGGGCGAGCAGGGCGACGCCGGCCACCGCCATCAGAATTCCCGACCAGCGGATGGGCGTGATCGTCTCGCGGAACACCAGCCGCGCCAGCACCACGGTGACGATCGTGGCGCAGGACGCCGTCACGATGGCGATCTGCGGGTTGGGCAACGTGCCGGCGTGATTGAGCACCAGTACCGCGCCGGCATCGAGACCGCCCATCACCATCAGCAAGGGCAGCCATCTGGGCGCGATGGTGCGCGCCCCCGGTGCCAGGAGAAACACCGGCAGGATGGCGAGCGTGCCACCGACGCGCGACAGCCAGGTCGCGTCCGCGGCACCGATGAGCGTGGCGGCCTTCTGGCCCAGCATCGTCGCCACCGCGAAGCCGGCATGGGCGAGAAGGGCGAAGGTGATGCAGCGCCGCCGCGACCCGAGTTCTTTCTCCGCATCGCCGCCGCCGAAGGCAGCGATAACCGCACCCGCCATGACGACCCCGGCCAGCAGCAGGTGCGGGATGCTTGGCGGAGCGCCCCACGCCGAAGCGATCAGCATCGTCGTCGCCGGATAGGACATGACGATGGGCAGAACCAGCGCCATCGGGCCATGGGTGAAGGCCGCGAACAGCCACAGCGTGGCAAGCGCCACGCCCGCGCCCGACGCCAGCGCGATCGGCGCCGACGGAAATTCGATGGCGGGAAAATGCCGCTGCCACAGGAGCCAGAGGGTGAGCCCGGCAAGGCCGAACACGGTGACGGCGACCGCGGTTCGCAACTGTCCAATGCTGCGGCTGGTCATGCCGGCGAGAAAATCGTGCACGCCCCAGCCGGCCGCGGCGATCATTCCGAGAAGGGCGGAGTTCATGGGCGGCGACTATGCCCGCTTGCTTGCCGAACCGAAACCCATGATAGTCGCTCCTCCCTTGGCCACTCGGAGACTCACCATGACGCTGGGCTTTGGCCTGATAGGTTTGATCGTCATCCTCATCGGCTATCTGATCTATGCCTAGAACGCGCTCGTCAAAAACCGCAACCTCAAGGACGAGGGCTGGAGCGGTATCGACGTGCAGCTCAAGCGCCGCGCCGACCTCATTCCCAATCTCATACAAACGGTGAAGGGCTACGCCGCGCACGAAGACAAGCTGTTCCGCGATATCGCCGACCTGCGCGCCAAAAGCATTTCCGGCGGCAGTGTTGCCGAACAGTCGGCGGTGGGACAGGCCATGACGGCCGCACTGGGCCGCCTGTTCGCCATCGCCGAGGCTTATCCCGAGCTGAAGGCCGATGCCAATTTCCGCGACCTGCAGGACAAGCTTGCGGGGGTCGAGGACGAAATCCAGTTGTCGCGGCGCTACTACAACGGCGCGGTACGCAATCTCAACACCATGATCGAATCGTTCCCGAGCAATTTCGTCGCCAACTACTTCGCCTTCGAGAAGGCGGAGTTTTTCGAGATCGGCGATGCCGCCGCGCGCGAGGTACCGAAGGTCGATTTCAAGGTCTGAGCGCCATGCGCGCGGTACTGGCATTTTTCTTTCTGCTGCTCGCCACCACGCTGGCGCTGGCCGAGGAGCGGATCGAGAATTTCGTCAGCGACGTCACGGTCAATGTCGACGGCTCTCTCGATGTGCGCGAAACGATTACCGTCCGCGCCGAGGGCAATGCGATCAAGCGCGGCATTCTGCGGGATTTTCCGACAACCTATCGCGACCGTCTGGGTAACCGCGTGCGCGCCGGCTTTGAAGTGTTGTCGGTCCGCCGCGACGGGAGGAACGAACCATATGCGCTGGAGTCGCTGAGCAACGGAAAGCGCATCAGGATCGGCACTGCCGATGTTTTTCTGGACCAGGGTTCCCACACCTATGAGATCAGCTACCGCACCACCCGGCAGTTGGGCTTCTTCGGGGATTTCGACGAGCTGTACTGGAACGTGACGGGAAACGGCTGGACCTTCCCCATCGACCTTGCCACCACGATCATCCGGCTGCCGCGCGGCGCCGAGATCAAGCAGAGTTCGGCCTATACCGGCGTGCAGGGCGCCCAGGGCCAGGACTTTCGCGTGCTGTCATCGTCGGGCAGCGATTACCGCGCCGAGACGACGCGTCCGCTTTCGCCCGGCGAGGGCTTCACCGTTGCCGTTTCCTGGCAGAAAGGAATTGTAACCGCACCGACGGCTTCCGACCGGTTCACCGCGTGGCTGTGGGACAATGCCGGGTTGTTTCTGATGGGCCTGACCGTCCTGGTGGCGGTGGGCTATTACGTCTATGCCTGGAACAAGGTCGGGCGCGATCCCCCCAAAGGCACCATTATTCCGCTGTTCACGCCGCCTGCCGGCCTCAGCCCCGGGGCAGCGCGTTTCATCTGGCAGCAGAAATTCGACGACCGCACCTTCGCCGCGGCCCTTGTCGGTCTCGCGGTAAAAGGCCGCCTGCACATCACCGACAGCGATGGCGACTTCACCATCGAAAAGCGGCCCAATGGAGGTCCAGCCCTCAGCAGCGCTGAAGCAGCGCTCTACAGCGCGCTGAGTGGAGGCAAGATCAGGCTGGAAAAATCCAATCATGTCATGGTGCGCGCCATCCGCTCGGCACTCGAAGGCGCCTTGCGGCAGGAATATGAAGGCAGCGTATTTCTTCGCAACCTCGGTTGGTTCTGGACAGGGGCCGCGATTTCCGCTGCCGGCCTCGTGCTGGCGGCGCTGTTCCTTCCGGGCGATGAGTCGTTTGCCGGCCTATTCGCTGCCGGATGGGCGGCAATCTGGTGGGGCGTGATCCTGACGGTCATCTGGGGAGCGATCGGGAGAGCGCGAACGCAGCACGGATTCTTCAACAAACTGGGCTCCGTGGCCACGCTTCTGTTCATGATCCCCTTCGTGTTCGGCGGCGTCGCAGTGCCTGCCGCCATTTTCCTCGGGGAAGGGGGATCGCCCGGACTTTACCTGATCATCCTCACGGCCATCGTGCTCGCGGTGATGAACCTGATCTTCTTTCATCTGCTCCGTGCACCGACGATTCCGGGCCGTAAACTTCTCGATGAGCTCGAAGGTTTCCGCATGTATCTGGCGACCGCCGAAGAGGAACGCCTCAAGGTTCTGCATCCACCCGACAAGACCCCGGCGCTGTTCGAGAAATATTTGCCTTATGCGCTGGCGCTCGATTGCGAGAATGAATGGAACGCCAAATTCGCCGCCGTGCTGGCGGCGGCCGCGGTGGCGGGGGCCGCGGCACCGCTCTGGTATTCCGGTTCGAACTGGAATTCCGGCAATCTCGACGATTTCACCGGCAGCCTCGGGTCGAGCCTGTCGTCGACCATCTCTTCCGCATCGACAGCGCCCGGAACGAGTTCCGGCTCGGGCGGTGGCGGCTCATCGGGCGGTGGCGGTGGCGGCGGCGGCGGATCTGGCTGGTAGGTTTCTTCTCCCCAGTTTCGTCTTTCCCGCGAAGGCGGGAATCCCGCTTTATGTCTGGAGTTTAGCGGGGCCCCCGCCTGCGCGGGGGTGACGGCTAAAAGCCAGAATTTGCAATCCCTTGGTCAAGTTCCTCGCGCATCATTTCGAGTTCAAGCCACTGGTGCTCGCTGGCCGAGAGTTCGGCGCGTGCCGCTTCCAGCCTGGATGATGTGAAGTCGAAAGCCGCGCGATCGCGGTTGAACAGGTGGGCATCGCTCAGCCGCGATTCCAGCGAAACAATCTCGGCCTGAAGTTTTGCCATGCGGTCCGGCAGGTTTTCCAGCGCATGTTTTTCCTTGAACGACATTTTCAGCTTTGGCTTCGGCGCCGCGGTGGATCGCGAGCGCGGAACGGCAACGCCAGCGGCCTTCACCGGTGCGACGACGCCCGCACCGCGCTGCGCCACCATGTCGGAATAGCCCCCGGCATATTCGACCCACCGGCCATTGCCTTCCGCCATCAGGATCGAGGTCGCCGCGCGGTCGAGAAAATCGCGGTCGTGGCTGACCAGCAGGATGGTGCCTTCGTAGTCGGCCAGCATTTCCTGCAGGAGGTCGAGGGTTTCCAGATCGAGATCGTTTGTCGGTTCGTCGAGCACCAGAAGATTGGACGGCATGGCCTGTTCGCGCGCCAGGATGAGGCGCGCCCGCTCGCCCCCCGACAACACGGAAACGGGCGTTCGCGCCTGTTCGGGCCGGAACAGGAAGTCCTTCATGTAGCCCACCACATGCTTGGTCTCGCCATTGATGGTGACGCTCTGGCCGCGCCCGCCGGTGATCACATCGGCAAGCAAGGCGTTCGGATCGAGGCTCTGACGGCTCTGGTCCAATGTCACGGTCTGGAGATTGGTGCCACGCCGGATGGTTCCCTTGTCGGCTTCCAAGGCGCCCGTGATGAGCTTGACCAGGGTCGTCTTGCCTGCCCCGTTGGGACCGACGATGCCCAGCCGGTCACCGCGGAGGAGCACGAGGTCGAGATCAGCCACGATCGGCGGCCCGCCGAAGGACTTGCCAACGCCCTTGGCTTCCGCCACCAGCCGCCCCGACTGGCCCGCATCGGAGGCAACCAGCGTGACCTTCCCCGTGACCCCCACATGCTCGCGCCGTTCTGTGCGCAACTGGGCGAGCAGGCTGACGCGCCGCGTGTTGCGCTTGCGCCGCGCCGTCACGCCATAGCGCATCCAGTGCTCTTCCACGGCGATCTTTTGCGCCAGAAGCGCCTGGGCGGTTTCCTCTTCTTCGAGCACCTTGTCGCGCCAGGCTTCGAAATGGGCAAAGCCGCGCTCGAAACGCCGCGTGGCGCCCCGGTCAAGCCAGACGGTGCGATTGCTCAGCGCCTGGAGAAAGCGCCGGTCATGGCTGATGAGGACGATGGCCGCGCGTGAATTTTTAAGTTCCGCTTCGAGCCATTCGATGGCCGGCAGATCGAGGTGGTTAGTGGGCTCGTCGAGCAGCAGCAGGTCGGGATCGGGCGCCAGAGTGCGGGCCAGCGCCGCGCGGCGGATT
>JANLYR010000404.1:0-14268 GCA_031365765.1 Hyphomicrobiales bacterium
TGCCCAAGGAACCGCTCGAGGCCCAGATTTGACATTACGGTGGCGACAAGCCCGCCGCCGCGCAGGAGACCCCGCTCGTTCCATGACTTGGCGATCAACGCCATCACCTGGTCGCCGTCGATGACGCGGCCGCGCTCGTCGGCGATAATCACCCGGTCGGCGTCGCCGTCGAGTGCGATGCCGATGTCGGCGCGAAGTTCGCGCACTCTTTCGCACATCGCCTGGGGCGCGGTGGACCCACATTTCTCGTTGATGTTGAAACCGTCGGGCGTGTTGCCGATCTGGATGATTTCGGCACCGAGTTCCCACAAAGCAGTGGGCGCCACCTTGTAAGCAGCCCCGTGAGCGGTATCGATCACCACACGTAACCCGTCGAGCTTCATGTCTTTGGGGAACGTGCGCTTGGCGAATTCGATATAGCGGGCCTGGGCATCGTCGATGCGCCGTGCCCGGCCAATCTCGGCCGGTGCCGCGAGTTCCATCGACTGCGGCTGGTCGAGCATGCGCTCGATACCTTGCTCCTGCTCGTCCGACAGCTTGTAGCCATCAGGTCCGAAAATCTTGATGCCGTTGTCCTGATAAGCATTGTGCGAAGCGGAGATCATGACGCCCAGATCGGCCCGCATCGAGCGTGTCAGCATGGCAACGGCGGGGGTCGGCACCGGACCGAACAGGAATACATCCATGCCGGAAGCAAGGAGGCCCGCTGTCAGCGCCTGTTCTATCATGTAGCCCGAAAGCCGCGTGTCCTTGCCGATTACGACGCGGTGGCGATGCGAGCCTCGGCGGTAAAGATTTCCCGCGGCCATGCCGACCTTGAGCACCATATCGGCCGTCATCGCTCCGTTGTTGGCGGTGCCCCGAATTCCATCCGTACCAAAATATTTGCGCATGGTCCGTTCCTGCAAATTAAAGGCCACTGCCATCCGGATCGGCCGAAGCGAGCGCCACGGCCAGCGCCTGAACGGTGGCTTTTACATCATGCACTCTTAAAATTTGGGCACCGTTAAGCGCGGCGTGCACTGCCCCCCCGACAGAGCCATGCACCCGGAAGCCCGCCGTCGTTTCTTCCGTCAGCGCGCCGATGAAACCTTTGCGCGAGAGACCAACAACCAAGGGCAATCCAAGCCCGTGAAACAGCGTGAGGTGATGCAGGAGATCGAGATTGTGGCGGAAGCTCTTGCCGAAGCCGATGCCGGGATCGATCAGGATACGCTCGCGCGCGATCCCACCCGCGACACAGGCTTCTATCCGCGCCTCTAGGGCATCGAAAACATCGAGCGCCACATCCTCATAACGGGGGCTCAATTGCATCGTTCGGGGGTCGCCCTGGGCATGCATTAGGATGACGGGTAGTTGCAATCTCGCCACTTCCCGCAAGGAGGCCGGATCATACTGGAGAGCGGAAACGTCGTTGATAAGAGCAGCACCGGCGTGGGCGGCCCGCGACATGACTTCCGGTTTGCGCGTATCGCACGACACGGAGAAGCCCCGCTTCACCAAACCTTCAATCACCGGAATGACCCGCCGGATCTCCTCTTCGAGATCCACGCCGTCCGAGCCGGGCCTTGTCGACTCGCCGCCTACGTCCAGAATGGCTGCACCTTCCTCAGCCAGTTTCACGCCATGCGCGATGGCGGACGAAGCGTCTTGAAGCCGGCCTCCATCCGAAAAACTGTCGGGCGTCACATTGACGATGCCCATTACCAGAGGAAGATCGAAGGAGTAGCCAGCCAAAGCATGGCGCGTCGCTTCTATGTGAAGAAGATTTTCAGTCTTCCCTAGTTCGCCATAGGATACAAACGCGCAATCAAACTTCATTTCCTCGCGACTGACAGTTTCGGCGCCATGGAATGCGATGAAATTGCTGCCGCCTAGTCGGCCCGCCCGCCGTTCAGCGACCGAACGGATCGCATCCGCACCATAACTCAAGCCGATCGGCCGGAGATACGCCCGACGCCTCACGACTGCGGTTGGGGTTCCATGTCACCCGTACCGCTGCCGCGCTTGGCGCCACCCGCGCGAGGCACCGGGGAATGGGCTTTTTCGGGTTTGCCACCGGAATTGCCGTCCTCGCGCTTGGGGCGGATACCCTTGATCAAATTGATAATCTCGTCTCCGCTTAGCGTTTCGAATTCAAGCAGCCCCTTGGCGAGCGCCTCCAGATCCTTGTGCTTCTTGGTCAGGATCTTGCGGGCGGCGGCATGGCCTTCATCGACCAGGCGCTTAACCTCGGTATCGATCTTCTGGGCTGTAGATTCAGACACGTTCTGGGTCCGCGATACGGAATGGCCGAGGAAAACTTCCTCCTGATTCTCACCATATGCGACGGTGCCCAATTCCTGCGAATAACCCCAGCGGGTCACCATAGCGCGTGCCAGGCGGGTGGCCTGCTCTATGTCGGACTGTGCCCCCGAAGTTACATTGTCGCGTCCGAACGTAATTTCCTCGGCGATACGGCCTGCCATCATGATGGCCAGCCGCGAGGTCATCTGAGTGAAACTCATCGACAACCGGTCGCCTTCCGGCAACTGCATCACCATGCCCAGCGCGCGGCCTCGGGGAATGATGGTAGCCTTGTGGACGGGATCGGACTTGGGGACATTGAGGGCCACAAGCGCATGCCCTGCCTCGTGATAGGCGGTAAGGCGCTTTTCGTCCTCGGTCATGGCGAGGGAGCGGCGTTCAGCGCCCATCATCACCTTGTCCTTGGCTTCCTCGAATTCGGACTGCGTGACCATGCGCTTGTTCCGCCGCGCCGCCAGCAAGGCCGCTTCGTTCACCAGATTGGCGAGATCGGCGCCGGAAAAACCGGGCGTGCCGCGCGCGATGGTCTTGGCATCGATGTCGGGTGCCAGCGGGACATTGCGCATATGGACCTTGATGATTTTCTCGCGGCCTGCGACATCCGGGTTGGGCACCACGATCTGCCGGTCAAAACGTCCCGGACGGAGGAGAGCGGGATCGAGCACGTCGGGCCTGTTGGTCGCGGCGATCAGAATCACGCCTTCATTGGCCTCGAAGCCATCCATCTCGACGAGCAACTGATTGAGTGTTTGCTCGCGCTCATCATTGCCACCGCCTAGTCCCGCACCGCGATGCCGCCCGACGGCATCGATTTCGTCAATGAAGATGATGCAAGGAGCATTCTTCTTGGCCTGCTCGAACATGTCACGTACCCGGCTCGCGCCGACGCCCACGAACATTTCTACGAAGTCCGAACCGGAAATGGTGAAGAACGGGACATTCGCTTCGCCGGCAATGGCGCGGGCCAGCAATGTCTTGCCGGTGCCTGGTGGTCCGACCAGCAAAGCGCCTTTTGGAATTTTTCCGCCAAGGCGCTGGAATTTGTGCGGGTCTTTCAGGAAGTCGACGATCTCGATCAGATCGTCCTTCGCTTCGTCGACGCCCGCCACGTCCTCGAAAGTGATGCGGCCATGGCGTTCCGTCAGCAGCTTTGCTTTTGACTTGCCAAAGCCCATGGCCTTGCCGGATCCCGCTTGCATCTGGCGGATAAAGAATACCCAAACGCCGATAAGCAGCACCATCGGCAGCCAATAGATGAGCGCGTTGGTGAGAAATGAGTCGCTTTGCGCGGGACGGAAGGTGACTTCAATCTTCTTGTCCTGCAGAATCTTGAGCTGGCCTTCGGTTGTAGGCCCATAGGTTTGGACCGTGCGCCCGTCTGTAAGTTTTCCTGTGATCTGCTCACCGGTATACGTCACGGTCAAAACGTCGCCCGAATTTACCTTTTCGAAGAATTCGGAATAGCTGATCTCCGACGAACTAGACCGCCCGACCTGCCCCTGGAAGAGGCTGAACAGAGCGAACAATAACAGCGCGATAACGATCCAGACGGCGAAGTTGCGGAATTGATTCACTTGTCCCTCAATTCTGGCGGAAGACCTAGCACGCTTCGCCTTCTGTCTTAGAAGATCCTAACATAGGGCGGCGTTAACGGATTTCCAAGCTCGCGAACAGCGTAAACGTCAGGTTAGGCGGTTGGCCCTGCCAGGAGCCTGACGCTCGCTCCGGAGCCGATCCCAAGATGAGGGACCGACTGGATATGTCCAGAGAACATTACCGCAGGCAGGCTCGCCTGGACGAATGCCGGCAAACCTGGCCAGCGCGGAAGATGGGCGAGAGTGCCTGCCGCAACGATCTCACAACCGGGCGGGGCCTCAATCTCAAACCGCCTGTCCCAGTTCGCCCGCCCAGAGAGAGGGATGACAACTGGTTTTTGGTCGATGCGTCCCGGTTCACGCCCGATCAAAAGGAGTGCCTTGCGCCGGGCGATGATAGCGCCTCCGAGTGTGCGGCGGCTGCCAGGTTCTTCGAGCCAGGCCGACAGCAATTCCAGTTCGGACGGTTCCGGCATTTTTCCCGATCCCTGGCGAGCGACGAGCAGTCCCAGTATGCGGGTTCGCACGGCGATGGACTGTCCCCGAAACGGGCCCAGCGGGACAAAGCAATGTGCCGTTTCGTGCCAAATGACGTGAGCCGTGATCCAATCTTCAGCAGCCGCCCAAAGGCCTTTGACCGCCGCCGCTGCTTCCTGGGCCAGCCGCGCCAACCCCTCGGGAGAAATTCCCGCCGGAATGAGTTCACGCATCAGATTGCGAATGCGAACACGCTCGAACCGCACGTCACCATTGCTGGGATCGTCGATCCAACTTTGGCCGATGGTGTGGAGATAAGATCGCAATGTAGCCCGGCGCACCGAAAGCAGTGGCCGGAACAGACGTGTCGGACCCCAGTGGCCGGTGACCGGAATTCCAGCGATACTGTTGAGGCTTGAGGTCCGCGCCAGACGCATCAGTACCGTTTCCGCCTGGTCGTCGAGGTTGTGACCGGTTAGCAGCGTCGGAATGGCGTTGGCCACGCAATAGCTGCTCAAAAGATCGTAGCGGGCGCGACGGGCGGCGGCTTGTATGCCAGCTGTGGGCTTGGGACCCGTCCAAGGAAGAGTATGATGGGCCAGGCCCGCTTCCCCGGCAAAGCGCGAGACGAAAGTCGCTTCCGCCCCTGACTCGGGCCTCATTCGATGATCGACCGTCAGGACGGTGACCCTCGCCACGCCCCACTGCGCCGCCAGGCACATCAGCGCCAGGGAGTCGGAACCACCGGAAACCGCCAGTGCGACATGCGGATCATTCTCGACAGGCTGGAACAGCGCCGCCAGTTTGCGATCGGAGAATGGCGTGTGATCAGGCGTTGCAGCCAGCCCGCTTGGCTTCGGCCTGGGCGCGCTTTCGCGTTTCAACGGCCTTGGGATACTCGCTGTTGACCGCGCCATAGGCCGCGCAAGCCTGCTGCTTTTGGCCAAGCCGGCCGAGGGAAATGCCGAGCTTCAACAGACTATCGGCGGCGCGCCTGCTCTTGGGATATTGCTTGTAACCTTTGAGAAACGACTGGGCCGCTTGCTTGAAATCACTCTGGGCGAAATAGGTTTCACCCAGCCAATATTGCGCGCTGCCGGCCAACCCGTGGTCGGAATATTTCTCGACAAAGGTGCGAAAACCCGTTTCCGCCTCATCGAACTGGCGGCGCAAAAGGCTTTCATTTGAGCGCTCGTAAAGTGCCTCGGGAGATTCGGGCGCCAGCGCCACCGTCTCGATCGTATCGGTGTCGCCTTGCAGGGTGCCAGGTTCGGCGACCGTGCCCTCCTGCTGGCTGGGCGGAACCAGAACCTTGCCCTGAAAACCGCCGTCATTTTCCTGGACAGCGTCATTGTCGGGCGATCCCAGCATTTTCGGGCCCGGCGCCTTGGCCACCGGGATTTCCTCCTGGGTGCCGTCTTCCTTGATGATGGTGGTGACGATGGGCTCATCCTCGGGTGGCAGTTCCTGGAACTGCTCGCTCCCCTGTTCGGCCTGTGCCCCTGCCCGGAGCTCGGGCTTCCTGGCCGGAGCGGCAGGCGGTGGGCGCTCAGCCGCAGCCGTGCGGCCTGCGGCATGCAGTTGTTTCAACTCAAATGTCAGCTGCTCCACCTGGCCGACAAGTTGACGCATCTGGTCTTCCATCCGGGTGACCCGGAGCGCCAATTCGGAGTCGGATTGCGCGGAGGCGGGGCTAAGCCATGCAAACGAGGCCAGCAAGGCACAGGGCAAAGTAAGCCTGAAAAACATCATGTCAGAGGCACATTTCACCGGGTTTCGAGTGAACCCGAAAGGCGGTGAAATTGAGGCTTGCAAGGCTCAGGTCGCGCCCCCGGTGATGACCGTGACGGCGCGCCTGTTCTGCGACCAGCACTGTTCTGCATCGCACAGCGCAACGGGCCGCTCTTTGCCATAAGCGATTGACGAAATACGGCCCTCCGGGACCCCTTGCGCGATAATGAATTCGCGCGTCGCCGTGGCCCGCCTCGCCGAAAGGGAAATGTTGTATTCGCGCGTGCCGCGCTCGTCGGCATGGCCCTCGACTTGTATCTTGACGTTTTTATATTGTTGGAGCCAGGCCGCCTGCTTGCGCAGTGTCTCCTGGGCTTCCGGCGTCAGCGTCGACTGGTCCTCCAGGAAGTAAATGCGGTCACCCACATTGACGGCGAAATCCTGTTCCGACCCGGGCTTGGCCTGCGTGCCGGTGCCGGCTTCAAGATCCGGCGTATTCTTTTTGGAACAGGCCGCAACAGCGAGGAAGCAGCAACAGATCGCCGCGAACCTAAAGCCTGCCAGACGTCGCATCATGAATTTCACTCCTCGGGCGCGCGGCAGACTCGCACGCGCCCTTCATATTGTTTCAACAGGGTTAATAATGACTAACCCGCACCGGCCTAGCTGGTTTTGGCGCCGCCGGTAATGACCGACACAGCACGGCGATTTTGTGACCAGCACTGCTCTGCATCGCACAACGCAACTGGGCGTTCCTTGCCATAGGCGATGGACGACAACCGGCTCGCTTCCACGCCCTGGGCGATTAGGAATTCCCGCGTCGTGGTGGCGCGCCTGGCCGACAGCGAAATATTGTATTCGCGCGTCCCCCGCTCGTCGGCATGGCCCTCAACCTGGATCATGACGGCTGGATAGCGCTGCAGCCAGGCCGCCTGCTTGCGCAGCGTTTCCTGGGCCTCGGGGGTCAGCGTCGACTGATCCTCGGTGAAATAAACCCGGTCACCCGCATTAACGGCGAAGTCCTGTTCCGAGCCTGGCGCTGCATTGCCGATACCGCTGGTCGCATCGAGATCGGGCGTGCTCTTCTTGGAGCAGGCGGCAAGCGCCAGGACGCAACAGAAGGCGGCCGCGATCTTGAAACTGACTTTGCTGAACTTCATGACTATCCCACTCCTTATGATTTTGCAAACCGGAGGCGGCCCGCATCCCCGCGGAACCACACCGGCTGGGCCCCCCGGCCCTAATTCAATTTCGGCGACCATGCCGGATCGGAACCAAATCCCGGCGTCGGCACCTGTTGTTCGTTGTAGCCAGTGATATCCACCGAATATAGCTGAGGCCCGCCCTGCTCGCCCCCCGACTCGCGGAAGAACATGAGAACGCGGCCGTTCGGCGCCCAGGTCGGCCCCTCGTTGTGTCGTCCTTCGGTTAATATTCTCTCACCAGAGCCGTCCGGCTTCATGACGCCGATGGCGAATTTCCCGCCCGCCTGCTTGGTGAACGCAATGTACTGGCCATCCGGCGACCACACCGGGGTCGAGTAGCGGCCGTCGCCGAAACTGATGCGGTTCTGCCCTGCGCCATCCGAACTCATCACATATATCTGCTGCGTGCCGCCCCGGTCCGATTCGAACACTACCTGTCCGCCGTCAGGCGAGTAACTCGGAGCCGTATTGATTGCCGGCACATTGGTGAGCTGGCGCGTGTTGCGCGACCGCAGATCGAGTTCGTAAATGTTGGAATTGCCGCCGTCCTGCAAGCTCATGATGACGCGCTGGCCGTCCGGCGAGAAACGGGGAGCGAAGGTCATGTTGGGAAATTCGCCCACGATCTCGCGCTGCTTGGTGTCGATGTTGAGGAGATACACGCGCGGGCTGTCGTTACCGAACGACATATAGGTGATCTCCTGCGCATTGGGCGAAAACCGCGGCGTCAGCACGAGATCACGGCCATCGGTCAAAGGCCTCGGATTGAAACCGTCCTGATCCATGATCGCCAGCTTCTTGACGCGGCGGTCCTTGGGACCCGACTCTTCAACGAAGACAATGCGAGTATCGAAATATCCATCGATACCGGTCAAGGCCTTGTAGATGACGTCCGCCATCAGATGCCCCATGCGCCTGGCGTTCTTTGGCGACGCGGTGAACTGCTGGGCGGCGAGCTGTTGCTGCGAGCCAACATCCCACAAGCGAAATTCGGCCTTGACCTTGCCGCCCACCAAAGAGACCTGGCCAGTCACCAGCGCCTTGGCCTGAATCTGCCGCCAGTCGGCGAAACGAGGCTCCTGATCGAATGACGTGATCTGCTCGATGAACGATTCAGGCGCCAGCGGATTGAAATAGCCCGAGTGCTGGAGGTCGTTGGCAATGACATCGGTGATTGTGGTTCCGGCATCGCCGGCGCCCTCGCCCGCGAGAAACGGTGTGATCGCGATAGGCAGCGGATTGATCCGCCCGCCCGACACATCGACTTCAAGAGCCCAGGTGGACGAGTGCGCGGCAATCAGAATCAATACGGCAAGATAGAGAGCAAATGTTTTTCTTATCATGGGGCGCGCAATCCGGCTCAGGTTTGGAACATCATGTTCGGGTTGAAATTGATGGTGATATCTTTCCACAGATCGTATTTTTCACGGGGCAGAAAATCGTAAGACTGGCATTCCATCACCGCGGAGACGGCCGATTGCGCCGTGGCGCCGAACAGCATGTCGCTGCTGGCATTGAGAACCTCCGGCAAACCCTGCACGCTGCCGTCGGGATTGAGCGTAAAGCGCACTTTGACGATGATGTTCGCCTCCCGCGCACCAGGTGGCACTGACCAGCAGCTAGCCAGTTTCTGTCGCAGCGCATCAACGATGTCAGCCGAGAGCGTATCATCCGTGCCCTGAAGATTGGCCTCGGCCAGATCGGGTTCGGCGGTCTTCTCGAATTCAGGCGCGGGTGCCGCGTCTTCGTCGATCTTGTTGAGGAAGGCCGCGATCTCGTCGGGGTTGAGCTTGGGTTTTTTCTTTTCCGGCTTCTTGGGTTTTTCCTTGGGTTTCACCTCGGCCTTTTTCGTCTCTTCTTTTTTTGGCTCTTCCTTCTTGGGTTCGGGCGTCTCGCTGACCGTCGTTTTAATGAGATCCTTCAGCGGATCGGCCTCGGCCTTCTTCGGCTCATCCTTTTTAGGTTCAGGCGGCTCGGGCTCGGCCACCGGTTCCTTCACCGCCTTCTTTACCTCTTCGGCGATCTTGGGCGCGGGCTCGGCTTTCTTTGCCTCCTCGATCTTTTTCGGTAGAGGCTTTTCGATCGGCTTTTCTTCGGCTTTGACCGTCGCCTTGCGTTTGGAAACATCCTCGATCTTGCTGATATCGACCTGGATCGCGTCCTGCGGCGATACCTTGAATTCGTCGGGGCTAGGCAAAACGAAGAGTGCCGCGCCGAGAATCGCGCCATGCAGGACCAGCGATGCGGGAAGGCCCCAGCGCATGCTCAGTTAGCCTCCGGCGTTCTGTCGACGTCACCCGTAACCAACCCAATCTTGCGATAGCCAGCTCCGTTGAGAAGCCCCATAACTTCCATGACTGAGCCATAATTCACGTTGGTGTCGGCGCGCACGAAAATCTGTTCGTCATAACCATTCTTGGCGATGGCCACGAGCTTTGGCGCCAGTTCCTTAAGTGCGATCTTGGTTTCCTGGAGATAGATGCTTCGGTCGGCCTGGACGGTGATGGTGATGGGCTCGGTCGAACTGTCGATCTGCGTGGCTTCTGTCTTCGGCAACTCGATGGGCACGCCGACCGTCATCAAAGGTGCGGCCACCATGAAGACGATGAGAAGCACCAGCATGACGTCGACCAGCGGCGTTACATTGATCTCGCTCATCGCGGCGCGCGATGGCTTGCGCCGCGAATTGCGCCGCGCATAGCCACTTCCGCTGCCGCTTGAAATTCCCATCCTACACCCGCTCGTCGAGCTGGCGGGAAATGATCGCGGAGAATTCATCCGCGAAGTTTTCCAGCCGCGTTCCGATCTTCGCCGCGTCGGCCGTGTACATATTATAGAAGATTGTCGCCGGTATGGCGGCAACAAGGCCAATGGCCGTAGCAAACAATGCCTCGGCGATGCCAGGCGCCACGACCGAAAGATTGGTATTCTGCGAGTTGGCAATTGCTTGGAAGGACGTCATGATGCCCCATACAGTGCCGAACAGCCCGATGAATGGCGCCGCCGCTCCCGTCGTAGCCAGAAAAAGCAGGCGGGCCTCGATATCGCCCATCTCCTTCTGGATCTGAACATCCATCTGTTTTTCGATGCGCTTCATGACGCCTTGGAAACCGGCCCTCAAAGCTGCATCCTGGCTCCGCTTCCACTCCCGCATGGCGGCCATGAAAATGGCAGACAGCCCCACATTGGTTCGCGTGCCGAGCGCCATGTAGAGGTCTTCCAGTGACTGACCGGACCAGAAACTTTGCTCGAAACGGTCATTGGCGCCGTTCATCCGCCAAACGGCGACATATTTCTCGACGATGATGGCCCAGCACCAGACCGAGGCGGCCGCAAGACCGACCATGACGAGAAACACCGGCCAGCTTGCCTGCCAAACGAGGTGCCAGAGTGAAATATGGCCGCCCTGTCCAACCGTATCAATGATTACCGGATCCATCTTCCCTTTTTCACAATCTGAGGACTGCCGCCCACGAATCCCCGTGACGCCGGTTCCGTCACTTCAACGAAGGCGCCCTGAAACAGGCCAAATCTGTCGAAACTGCGGCGATTATGAAGTTTCCTTCATCAAACGGCGGGCTCGCGTCCCGTGCCCATCCGCAGACTTGGGCGATTATGGTTAAGTTCGGGTTACGGCCGCTTTGCGGCCAAGGAGGTTAAAGCCTGCAACATGGCAGGCGTGAGACGCCGCGGCTTGCCGTCATGGCCAACAAGGGCCACGGTGATATTGGCCTCGAAGATCGGCCCGCCACCGCGCTTGATGGTCTGGTGCAGTTCCAGCCTGGCGCCTCGCTGCTCTACAAACCGCGTTTCGACTTCGAGCAGATCGTCGATGTGGGCGGGTTTTTGAAACTCGCAGGCCATGCAGCGGACCATGAAGCCCATCGCATCGAGGGCATGATGATGGATGCCAAGAAGGCGCAGGAAATCGGAGCGCGCCCGCTCGCAGAATTTGAGATAGTTGGCGTGATAGACGGCGCCGGAAAAATCCGTGTCCTCGTAATAGACGCGGATTGGGAAAATGTGGACGACATTCCCTAACCGCCCCGCGATATCGGGCCAATCCATCACGACCCATCATCCAGCGGCAGCACACCTTGCATGATTTCTGAGCGCTGCGGTACGCCAAGACCCAAGTGCCTGAAGGCATGCGATGTCAGAAGACGCCCCCGTGGCGTGCGGTTTAGAAAGCCAAGCTGCAGGAGATAGGGCTCGACGATATCCTCGATCGCGTCGCGCGCTTCCGAGAGCGAGGCGGCGATGGTGTCGATGCCAACAGGGCCACCCCCAAAATTAATGGCGATGCAGCGGAGATAGCGGTGATCGAGCCCGTCCAGTCCGATCGTATCGACATCGAGATTGCGCAACGCCTGATCGGCGGCCGCACGGTCGATGAGTGCGGTGCCCGCGACGGCGGCGAAGTCACGAACCCGGCGCAGCAGCCGCCCCGCGATACGGGGTGTACCGCGCGAGCGTCTGGCGATTTCGCGCGCCCCCTCTTCCGACACCGCCACCCGCATGACGCGGGCACCCCGGTGAACGATCTCCAGGAGTTCATCGTCGTTGTAAAAATCCAGACGGATAGGAATGCCGAAACGGTCGCGAAGTGGTGTAGTCAGGAGACCGGTTCGCGTGGTGGCCCCGATCAGTGTAAATTTCGCCAGATCGATCCGAACCGAACGCGCCGCCGGGCCCTCGCCGATGATGAGGTCGAGCTGGAAATCCTCCATGGCGGGATAGAGAATTTCCTCTACCGCCGGATTGAGCCGGTGGATTTCGTCGATGAACAGCACGTCGCGATCTTCGAGATTCGTCAGCAGCGCCGCGAGATCGCCGGCCTTGGCGATGACGGGACCCGAGGTGCCGCGAAAATTGACGCCCAATTCGCGCGCCATGATCTGCGCCATGGTGGTCTTGCCGAGGCCGGGGGGGCCTGCGAACAGAACATGGTCGAGTGCCTCGCCTCGGGCTTTCGCCGCCTCGATAAAGACGCGCAGATTCTGCTTGACCTTCGACTGCCCGACGAATTCATCGAGCCGCTGCGGACGCAGGTGTGTGTCGATCTGATCTTCGGGCCTAGAATCGTGGTCGATAAGGCGCGAGCTCATGTCTTTGCCAGTTCGCGGAGCGCCAAGCGGATCATTTTCTCCGTGGACTGTTCTTCGCCGCCCTTCTTGAGTGCCGCGGCGACGGCGGTTCCCGCCTGCAACTGGCCGTAGCCAAGATTGACCAAAGCCGAAACCGTGTCGGACGCCGCCGTGGGCCGCGGTGCGTCGAGATCGGCCTGGAGTTTAGAGAGCGAGGCATCGGCCAAGGCAAAGGCCGGCGCCTTGTCCTTCAATTCGAGCACGATGCGCTCGGCGAGTTTTTTGCCGACTCCGGGTGCGCGTCCGATCATCGCCTTGTCATTGAGCGCGATGGCATTAGCGATGTCTTGGGACGGCAGCGTAGAAAGAATCGCCAGCGCCACCTTGGTGCCGACCCCCTGCACCGTCTGCAAGAGGCGGAACCACTCCCGCTCCAGCGTCGAGGCAAAGCCCACGAGCCGGATCAGGTCCTGGCTGACCAGCATCTCAGTATGGATCTCGGCGAATTCGCCCGTAGGCGGCAGTGCCGCAATCGTCTTGGTCGAACAGAATACGTGATAGCCGACCCCCGCCACATCGACGATCACCCAATCCGGTCCGTAAGTATCGATGCGGCCCTTGAGCTTGGAGATCATGGATGGGTATCTGGAGCTATAATATCGAGCTCCGGGAAATAGGTGCGGAAGCGCGACGCATCACGGGTCAGCAGCCGGTAACCGACGATTGCCGCATGCGCGCCTATAAAAAAATCGGGGAGACTTTGATTACGCGGGCCTCCACGCCGGCGGTATTCCTGGTAGGCCTTGCCGGCCCGGAAAGCCGCGGCCCAAGGTAAATCCTCGCGCTCCATCCATACCGTCTTGACGATGCGATCAAACTCAAACTGATCGACGAAAGGCACCGATGCCTCAGCATAGATCACCTGGTTGATCACCAGCGTCCCGCTTTTGGAGAGTTCGGCAATATGACGTTCGGCCCAGGCACTCCAGACGGGACGCGCTTCAATGACGTCGACCAGAACATTGGTGTCAATCAGCGTCGAGGTCATTGAACGGCCCACGCGTGAGTTCCATCAATTCCTCGGACGTCATGGGAACGCGTCTCGCTTTTCGCCCCATTTCCTGCAGGTGCTTAACGAGCTTCCTGCCGGCATTGCCGTCATCGTCGTTCGAGTTGCCCACCAACACGATCTTTCCCTCTTCCTCCGCGAATCCGATATTGCTCCCTGGGCCCACCCCCAGTTTGTCGCGGACTGCCTTGGGGATGGTGACTTGCCCTTTACTCGTCATGCGCATGGTAATACCTCATTGGTATTACTAATGCCGGTTACGCGAACAAGTCAAGAACGCGCCAGCTCTTTCGCCAGTGCCAATGACTTCCGGTGATGGGCGTGGCAGATGGCGACGGCGAGCGCGTCGGTAGAATCGACGCTGGTCATGCGGGCCCGTGGTAGCAGCAGGCGGACCATGTGCTTGACCTGGTCCTTTTCGGCATGGCCCGCTCCCACGACCGACTTCTTGACCACATTGGGCGCGTATTCGCTGACGGGAAGTCCTAGGCTGGCGGGCACGAGGAGTGCAATGCCGCGGGCCTGTCCGAGCTTAAGCGTGGCGCGGGCGTCGCGGTTGACAAAGGTTTCCTCGACCGCCGCTTCATCGGGCATCATTTCTTGCAGCACATGGGTCAGCGCGGCATGCAGTTGTAGCAGGCGATAGGCCAGCGGTGCCGCTGCATCGGACTGGACGCAGCCATCGCCAACGTAAGAAAGGTGCTGGCCCACCTGCTCGATCACGCCCCAGCCGGTATTGCGCAATCCCGGATCAATGCCGATGATTCGGACCATGGACGAAGGCTAGCAGATCAGGC
>JANLYR010000473.1:0-4488 GCA_031365765.1 Hyphomicrobiales bacterium
GGCCTTGATGCCTTTTGCGGAGGCTTGCTTGTAGTAGTCGAGGGCTTTCTCGCGGTCAGCGGCAACACCCCAGCCCATTTCATACATGCCTCCGAGATTGTTCAGGCCCCAGCCGTCGCCCTGGGTTGCCGCGCTCTCGAAATGCTTCAAAGCCTGGCTGAGATCACGGCTAACGCCCTTGCCGTTGAGATACATGATCCCGAGATTGTTCTCGGCCTCCGGCAATTTTTTCTCCGCCGCCTTCCGGTACCACTCAACTGCCTTGGCGGGGTCTGCCGGCACCCCCTGCCCGTTCTGATATAGCTGCCCAAGAGCATTCATGGCTGGCGCATGGGCCTTGGCCGCCGCGTCCTGATAGAGCTTCACCGCGGTCATCAGATCCTGCTTGATGCCCTTCGCACCCTTGGCGACGATGCGTGCGAGCCGGTACTGCGCTTCGACATTTCCAAGAAGCGCCGCCTCGCGATACCATTTTGCGGCCTCGGCCATATCGGGGTTTCCGTCAATCCCTCGCTCATATGTCTCTGCTACGGCGACCTGAGCCTCTTCATCGCCCACCTTGGCGAGTTTAAGTTTCTTGTCGAAGGGCAGTTGTTCAAATGTTTGCGCAATCGCCGTTCCTGCACCCAGAATTGCCGCCAGTCCGATACCCAGCCTAATCCACACGGCGAAAATCCATGGATTTGCAGATGAACGCAACGCAGCCCTTGACCCGCATCTCATTGCCCTGGAGTCGCATGATAGAGGAATAAGTGTTGCCATCATCGGCATTGTAGATGCTGCCTTCCCATTTGCCGTCACCCTTGGCTTCCATCCCTTCAAGAATGCGAAGGCCGATGATCGGTCTGTCACGCAGGAATTTGTTGGGATTATCCTTGTCGCGTTTGGGACGCCCCTTTTTGTCAAGAGGCTTGGCCATCGCCACGATGTTCCCACACAGTTTTGACCCACAATGCGTGATCTGCACGGTGACTTTGCCATTCTCCATCTTCCACGTTCCCGCTGCGTCCGGCGCCGCCCGAGCTGATATAGGGCCCGCAGAGACGAGACAGAATGTAAGAGCCAGAGAACCGAACAACCGCATTTAAAATCTCCCTTGCTTCAATCCAATTGCAGCATCACACGGGTCCGGGGTAGACTTACACAAACTATAACAGGAGTATTATGATGAGCAACGTCGCCCCGCTCAAGCCCTCGCCTTCCCATGACTCTGGCGAATGGCAATTGCGTGTCGATCTGGCGGCGGCTTTCAGGCTGGCCGTCCATTTCAATTGGCACGAAGCGGTCGGCAATCATTTCAGCGCCGCCGTTTCCGCTGATGGCCGCAAGTTTCTGATGAACCCGAAATGGCGTCATTTTTCTCGCATAACAGCCTCAAGCCTCCAGCTCCTCGACGCCGATGACCCATCCGTGATGACGGGGCCCGATGCGCCCGATGAAACAGCATGGTGCATCCACGGCAGGCTGCACGCCTTGGCGCCGCAGGCACGCTGCATTCTCCATTGCCATCCGCCCCATGTCACCGCGATTGCAACGCTGGCCGATCCCGAAATCAAGCCGATTGATCAGAATACGGCGCGCTTTTACAACCGCGTCGCTTACGATCTGGGCTTTGAAGGCATGGCCACGAGCGACGCGGAGGGCGAGCGTCTGGTACGCGTCCTTGGAAACCGCAAGACGATGCTGCTGGGCAATCACGGCGCTCTGGTTGCCGCCTCAAGTGTGGCCGAAGCTTTCGATGAGCTCTATTTCCTCGAGCGAGCCTGCCAAACCCTGGTCCTGGCCTATTCGACCGGCCAGAAGCTCAACATCATCCCCCACGCGGCCGCTGAACAGACAGTGCACGATTGGGATCGCTACACCGATGCCGCTTTCACGCATTTCGAGGAAATGAAGCTCCTGCTCGATGCTAAAGATGCAAGCTATGCCCGGTAAGCCACAAGTTTACGGGATGAAATCGATACTGGTTAGCTTGGTCAGGTCAGCGATATTGAGAAGACGGATTTCGAAGTCCGGCACATGGTCTCCCGTGACATCCCCTTCAATGATGGCGGATGTGCCCGACTTCCGGACGCGAAGCTGACCTTTGCTGATGCCGGTGAACGGCGCCGTTCCAATAAAGGTGAAGCCCTGGTTTCCCGGTCCGGTTTTTGCGTCGATGGCCGACAAATCGATCCGGTCGACGGCAGTTGCCGACGTTCCCGGATTGAAATCGACGATATCGTCGCGGGTTACGCCGGCTTTGCTGTCACCCAAATTCGAGTAACGAAACACGTCTGAATTTCCGCCCCCTGTCAGGAAATCACGGCCGCCGCCGCCAGCAAGGACGTTGCTACCCGCATTGCCCGTCAGCCTATCGGAAAACCGCGTTCCAATTAAATTTTCGATGCTGACATAGCTGTCGCCAGCGGCTTGTCCGGTATTGATCGAGGGCAATGCGAGACTGGCCACCACGCTCTGCGGCGCGTGTGCGTAGCTTGCCGCGTCCCGTCCTATGCCGCCATCGAGAATATCGCCGACTCCGCGCCCCTCGAGAATATCATTGCCGGCTAGACCGCGCAACGTATCGGCGCGCCGTCCCCCGCTGATATATTGATCACCCGCCGCTCCCGTTCGAGTGACGGCGGCCGCAGGAGGCCGGCCGTAAACGATATAAGTTTCCCCAGCGTTGCTGCTACCTGGATCGGCGTATTTAGCGCCTACGATGACATCGCCCAAACCATCACCATTGACATCTCCTGCCGATGCCACGGAATATCCGGCGGTATCCTCCGTATCGATCCCCTCCAACCTGAAGCCCGTGTTGCCGTTGAGAGCGGCCAGATCGATGGCGGACGGAAACCCGCCAGCCCTGCCGAATATGACATAGCTTTCACCTGCAGCATCGGCGCCGTGCGGATCGCCATAACGTGCACCGATGATGACGTCGCTGAAACCATCGCCATTGATGTCGCCGGCCGAAGCGACGGAAGCACCGCTGAGGTCAGTGGGGTCGATGCCATCGAGGCGAAAGCCGGTGCTTCCATTGAGACCCGATAATTGCAGGATTGAGGGGAAAGCCGTTATCCGCCCAAACACGATATAGCTTTCTCCCGCTTCGGAATCTCCACCGGGATTGGCCGAGTCGGCGCCGATGATGATATCCCCTACCCCGTCGCCGTTGACGTCGCCAGCGGATGCAACCGAGAATCCACTTCGGTCATTCGGATCGATCCCGACCAACTTAAAACCGTTCGTGCCGTTGAGATCGCTTAAATTGAATATGGCGGGGAAAGCTGAAGCGCGTCCGAACACGACATATGTCTCTCCAGCAGGATTTGCATTGCGAGCGCCAATCACCAGATCGGGCAGGTGGTCGCCATTTATATCTCCAGCCGAGGCCACCGAACTGCCGCTATAACTGAAATCGCCGACGCCGTTGAGCCGAAAGCCCCGAACTCCATTCAAGGTTCCAAGATCTATTGCCGAAGTGAAATTTCCGCCCTTGCCATAGATGACATAGGATTCGCCAGCACTTGTCGTACCAATGGGATCGGCGCGATAAGCGCCAACGATAATGTCGCCAAAACCATCGCCATTCATGTCTTTCGCGCTGGCCAGCGAAACATTGCTTTGATCGGCGGGATCTATACCATCGAGCCTCACCCCATTGGCACCGGTTAAAGCCGACAGACCAAGGGCCGAAGGAAACACCGCAGCTTTGCCAAACACAACGTAACCCTCGCCGCCGTAGGGGTCACCGAAAGGATCGGCATTGAGCGCGCCGATCAACACATCGCCGAAACCATCGCCATTGATATCCCCGCCCGGCGCAACGGCGCGGCCGCTGAAGTCGTCGGCATCGATGCCGTCCAGCCGGAATCCAGTAATGCCATTGAGCGTTGCAAGGTCGATCACAGAAGACAGACTGTTCGCCCTGCCAAAAATTATATAGCTCGCGCCGGCCCTCGAATCTCCACCTGGATCGGCACCATAGGCACCGATGATAACGTCACTGAAGCCATCGCCGTTTACATCGCCCGCCGACGACACCGCGCTCCCGCTATAGTCATTGACGTTTATTCCCTCGATCCGAAATCCGTTCGCGCCGTTGAGCGTGCTGAGATTGATGCTGGAAGCAAATTGCGCCTGCACGGGACTGATATTCAGAACCGCAATGATCGCCAAAGCTGAACTCTGCCACATAAGTCCGAACCTGGGAAAAGCCTTCGCCATCATGGAATATCCGTTCCCCTTTGCCAAAATTGAACTCATGCCATGTGTCAACAAACTTGACAAGCAGAGTGCCATCAGCACGATCGAATGGACACCGCGAAAGGCTCCTCAGGTGCTTGTCAATATCCCGCCAGTTGAGATCGCCCCGCGCCGCTGCTAGATATCATTGGCCTCAGCGGAGGGGTGGCGGAGCGGTCGATCGCGGCGGTCTTGAAAACCGTTGAGGATGCAAGTCCTCCGGGGGTTCGAATCCCTCCCCCTCCGCCATTTTGT
>JANLYR010000477.1:0-2500 GCA_031365765.1 Hyphomicrobiales bacterium
CCGGCCCTTCCTTGTCCGCGTCCGGGCGATCCGCGTTCGCGTATCGCCCAAACGGGATCAGACGGGTTTTCTCAGGATGCAGTTCCAGCGCGAACTTCGTCAGCCGGTCCCGTAGATCGTCGAGGAAGCGGCGCGCGTCCACCTCGTGCTGGAAGCCGACGATCGTGTCGTCCGCGTAGCGGACCACGATCACGTCCCCATGGGCATGGCGGTTCCGCCATTGTTCTACCCAGAGGTCATAAACGTAATGCGAGTAGACATTCGCCAGCAGCGGCGGGATGACCGCCCCTTGTGGCGTGCCGGCCGTGCCTTTCGTCCATGTGCCGTCTTCCAGAACCCCCGCTTTCAGCCATTTGCCGATGAGACGCGGGACCCGCTGGCCGCCAATCCGGTGTTCGAGGAAGCGCATCAGCCAGTCGTGGCCGATGGTGTCGAAGAACGCCCGGATACCGGCATCCAGCACGGTGCCCGCCTTCCGCCTGTGAAGTCCCGCCGCCAGGGCGTCCAGCGCATCGTGCTGGCCGCGTCCGGGGCGGAACCCATGGGAGAACCCGGCGAAATCCGTCTCGTGAATGGCGTTCAGCACGGCCGCCACCGCGCGTTGGACGATCTTGTCCTCCAGCGCGGCGACACCGGGCGGGCGCAGGCGCCCGTCCGGCTTGGGGATATACTGGCGCCGGGACGGAAGTGCCCGGTATGCGCCCCGCTGGACCCGTCCGCGCAGGTCCGCCAGACGATCTGGCGGGCCCGCCTCGTATTGGTCCCATGTCATGCCATCAACCCCTGGGGCGGCGGACCTCTTCAACTGGAAGAAGGCCCAGTCCAGTAGCTCTGGCGTGACATGATGCGGGAGCGCGGTGAACACGGTCCTTTTGTCTCGTTTCGCCGCCTCGCGTATGCGGCCCAGCGACTGGAGCACGCTTTCCCGGCTCTGTGTCCGGCCCGTGTTCCGCTGAGCCACATTCTCCTTGGCCCCCGCCCTTGGCCTCGATCCGCTTCGCGGCTCAAGCGCCTCCGCCGCCGGTTTCCCGGTTTTGTTCGGCGACTTTGAGGTGGACCCCGGAAACTGGACAGGTAGCTAAGGCGACGCGCAAGAACTACCGCTTCAAGATAATGGTCCTGGCGAGATGGAATAATTCCATTCCGGGTGGAATATATTTCCCTCGATATTGAGTGTGGCCATCTCGGCGTCGCTGACCTTGATTCCCTTCGGATAGGTGCGTGTATGGAGTTCGCAACGCACCGTCAGACCGGTCTTCGTCGTCGTGGCGGCGATCAACTCGACCACCGTCATGCGGCTGGTCAGAGGCCTGCCCCGCCAGTTCTCCGTGATATGGCAGAACAGACGGTGCTCGATCTTGAACAGCCGCACGCGTGAGCCGTTGGACCCGCCACCATCGGCGGTTATCATCAGCCGCTTCATGTCCGGATACCGTTCATGCCCCATCAGGTTCAGCCAGCGGCGAATTGAATTCACCGGGAATTGCGCGGTATCGTTGTCAATGCCGACACTCACGCAACCGGCGTTGGCCGCGATGCCGTAAACACCATAAGGGATGGCTTTACCAAACTCTTTATCGATAAAGTCATGCACGCCGACCTTGTCGGGACAGCCTTCGTGGCGATAGCCGCCGCCACCGTTCCTGAATGAGCCAGCCAGCTCTTTTTTCTTCGTATCGATGGAAATCACCGGCTGGCCAGCCGCCTGTGCGGCGATGGCCGACGTGTTGATATGCTCGAACCGCGCGTTGCGATCCGGGTGTTTGCCACCGTCCAGGGTCTTGCGGTTCACCTGCCGCCGGTATTTCAGCAGGCTCAGCAGTTTGGGGATGCTGCTCTTCGCGGCCTTGTGCCCCATCGCGCGCAAGGCCTCCGCCAGTTTCGCATGGCTCTTCGACACCCAAAACAGCACCCGCTCCGGATCGCCCATCGTCGCGGGCTCCACCACCCGCCGGAGATCCTCCAGCAAGGATGGATCCTTTACCGTCAGGGCGGGCTGGCCGCGGCCAGGACGCCGCACCGTCCCGGTCAACGCTTCAGGATCGGTCAGATCCTTCAGCCCGCGCCCGATCGTGCCGCGTGCGATCCCGGTTGCCCGGAACACGGCGGCGATCCCGCCATGGCCGGCCGTTTTCGCCTCGGCCGCCGCGAAAAGCCGGCGGGAGCGTTCGTCAAGTCCGCGGCCAACCGCCACGAATCGTTCCCGAATCATCGATGCATCTATCATCCAAAGAGTCTACACGGCGTGCGACCGCACCAGAATCGCCCTCTCTGAAAGATCGCACCGATTAGCCCCAGGCGAAGCGTTCATACTTGGGCCTCGCCTTAAACGGCGTGCACTCGATGGACAGCACCCAGGCACTCCCGCGGAGATCGGCGCCTGGTTCGAACAGACGGCCCAGGCCTGGAACCGGCATCCCACGCCTTTTGTCTGGAATGGCAAACGGCGGCAGCGCAGGCGTAAGCGAGGCGGGGATCAGCATGCCGTTGGAGGCTCAGC
>JANLYR010000485.1:0-6037 GCA_031365765.1 Hyphomicrobiales bacterium
GACATTATACCTGTTAGGGATCATGATAGACGTCCTCGCTAGACGCCGCTGTGTAGCCGTGCAATCTTTCCACTATGCGGGTTGATCATCTTGTCTGGTACGCAGCCGACCTTGCTGAAGGCATGCGCGATTTTACCGAACGACTGGACTGTCCTCCGCTCCATGGAGGGGTTCATCCGGGCGAGGGGACGCGGAACGCAGTTCTGTCGCTTGGCGATAGCACATATTTGGAAATTCTTGGCCGCGATCCGGCTCAACCCGAAGACAATCTCGATCCGGAAATTCGTGACCTAGCGGGATCGGGGCTTTATCATTGGGCAGTGGGCGGTGTTGATCTTGAAGAACTACGATCAAATGTTCTCGCTGAAGGTCTTGAGGGCAGCTGTCTCGTGACAGGGGGGCGCGTACTTCCCAATGGCGGTTGGCTTGGTTGGAAGCTGTTCGGCCTTAGAAACCATAGTTTTGGCGCTCTCGTGCCGTTCTTTATCGATTGGACAAATAGCGAGCACCCAGCGAAAACTGCACCGCGTGGCGGTAGTCTCATCACAATCAGTGTGTTTTCACCCGCGCCGGATGAACTCGGCGCTATCTATCGGATTTTGGGCCTCGATATTACCATCACACCCGCTGCAACACCGGCTTTATCTGCAGTTCTGCAAAGCCGAAGCGGACGTCATGTCCTGCGAATGTTTGATCCCACCCCTCGCGGTTATGTAATCTAAGGAAACTTCGATGGGACGGCTGGCCGGAAAGACGGTGATCATTACAGGAGGCTCTACCGGAATTGGCGCTGCCATTGCCAGTCGTTTTTTAGAAGAGGGTGCAAAAGTTTGCGTATGGTGCCGCAATACAAACAATGCGGCTGCCATCAAGGAAACACTTCCGACACTCGCGGCTGTTGTCTGCGTCGATGTGGCCAGGCCTGCGGAGGTCGACGCGGCATTTGCCGACTCGCTTGCCGCCCTGGGTGGCCTTGACGTTTTGATCTGCAATGCCGGTATATCAATTCGGCGAGATTTCGTTGATATCGACCGCGACGATTTTGACCGCATTTTGCGGGTGAATGTCCACGGCGTCTTTTATCCGAGCCAACTCGCTGCCCGCCATATGTTATCGGGTCAGGGCGGCTCTATTTTGATGACGGCCTCCACCTCCGGGGTGGTCGGGTACCGGCATTACGCTGATTACAATGCGAGCAAAGGTGCGTTGCTTGCCATGATGCGGACCATGGCGATCGAACTTGCTCCAAAAGTGAGAGTGAACGCCGTCAATCCGGGATACACCATGACGCCCATGCAGGAGGCTGAATACAGCCCGCAAATGCTGGAGCGGGTAAACGGCGTCATCCCTATGCGGCGGCACGCCCGACCGGAGGAAATAGCTGCTATCTATGTTTACCTTGCATCGGATGAGGCCGCATATGCCTCGGGGGCCGTTTTTACGCTGGATGGCGCGGAAAGCGTCGGGTCGGCCGCCACCGTTTTATAGCAACGGCAATCTCAATTGCAGCGAGGCAAACAGCGTTTCACTACGAGAGTGAGTTGGGTGATTGGCCCGTGGAAGGTGGAGTTGGATCATCTTCGGTTGGTGATTAAAAGCAAAATCAGCGGCGGGCGCCTCACCTTGATCGGCTGTTCAACGAACTCCGTGAAGGGATCTAGAAGGAAGCTGCGACTCCGACCGTCTGCACCTTTCTCCAGTTCAAACCGCATAATGTTCATTGAGTAAACGGCCGGTGCGAATGACAAGGGCCAAGGCTTCGACATCGGCGCCGAGCGGGCGGTTGTCGATATCACCCGGGGAAACCCTGTGCAACGCGACGAGTACGCTGCGCAATGTCGGAGCAAGGCCGTCACCTATATCCCGCAACTCGACCGCGCGGGCAGCGATCATTAGTTCGATCGCGGTGATGTTTGCGGAAAGTTGGGCGACATGCGACAGCGCACGCACGGCAACCGGCGCCGACGAAAGGCAGTCTTCGACGCCGTTGGCGTTGAGGCTAGGCCAGATGGCGACAGGCTGTGCTGCATGAACCAGTTCAGCCACTAGGGCCTCTGCGGTCTTTATCAAAGGAGCAAAGCCATTTGAACCAGTACTGAGAATGGCAAGGAAGACTGGAAGTCCGCTGAATTCCGGGTTCAGATGTTTGGTCATTCGGGCAAGCTGAGCGAAGGTCAGGTGTGCGAAGGCCCGCGTGATCGTCTCGATGGCGTTGGTGAGTTCGGATGTATAATACGCCCCGCAAGAGACAATTTTTTCTTCCTGAACAAGGGTCACCGGGTTGTCGCTCGCGCCATTGATCTCCGCCATCACAGCATCACGCGCGAAGCTAAGTGCTGCGGCAACAGTGCCATGGATCTGCGGAATATTGCGAAAAGACATGGGATCCTGCAGGCGCCGCGCCTTCCCCGGCTCAAACAGCGCGCTGCCGACCAGCCACTTTCGGATACCCAGCGCCGCTTTATCTTGGCCATTTTGCGGTTTTACCGAAAGCACAGCGGGATCGAACGGCGTGAGATTGGCACGGAAAGCCTCAAGGGATAGTGCTGCGGCCATTTGTGCGGTTTGAAACGCGGTGTTGGCAGCCACGAAGGCCAAGGCTGCAGCTGCCGCGACAGCGCAAGAATTGCCGACCAGCGCTAGTCCATCTCGCGACTCAAGGGGAAGTGCTCCAATGCCCTTGCCCGCCATCAACTCCCGGCTGGGCCCGATGGTGCCGTCGGCGTCGCGCATCCGCCCCTCGCCGATCAGAGACAACGCCATCGTGGCATTCCAGGTTAGGTCGGCCGCGCCGACCGATCCGATTGATTTGGTGACGGGAGTAAGGCCGGCATTGAGGCAGCCGCAGAGGTGTTCAGCGACAGCCACACTGGCACCCGCATGACCGCTAAGGAGGGTGTGCAGCCTCACGATCATCGTTGCCCGAACTGCTGCGTCTGGCTCTTCGGGGCCCACCGCGTGGGCGCGGCCCCGAATTGTGGTGAGCGAAGAATTTGCCAGCGGTTCGGTACTGAGCTGCTCACCGACGCGTGCACCAAGTCCCGTGGTCACTCCGTAAACTGGCGTTCCCTCGGCAATAGCGCGGTCGATCAGACGGCGCGATGCTACCATCCGGGCCAATCCCCGTCGGTTCATTGTTATTTTTAGTCGGCCGGAGGCAGCAGCAGCCAGAATTTCGGGCGTCAGTAAAGCATCGCCGAGTTCCAGTGCGGTTGACTCACTCATTCCGATAAACAAGGTTCTGCGTTAGGCCGAGGCGGCGCGCCTTGTCGAGAATCGCCACGCCCAGAGCGATATCCCCTGTCGACATGCCCCGATGCCAGAAGAGGATTGTTTCACTATCGGATTGCCGTCCGGGCTTAAGCCCTGCGGCAATTTCGCCGATCTCCGCATAGAAGCTTTGCTCACTGATCTTGCCGGCATCGATATGAGGGCGGAGGGCACCCAAATGTCCAGCGCGCATCTGACCCAGGTCATCCATCACGAACTTGTCAAATCTGTCGGTAAAGTCGAGCGGCAAGGCGCTCATCGTGCCATAGGGTACCACAAACGCGCCGGTCTTGACCCACGACCGTTCGAACAGCGGCGCAGGCTTATTAAGCCGCGTCGCCTCGACCATGATGTCGGCGCCCTTAAGGCATTGTTCCCAGTTGTCGGTCACTACAACTGACTTGCCGAGATCTCGCGAGAGCCGCTCGCCAAAACTGTTACGGCTTTCCTCGCGGCGCGAATGAATGCGGATTTCCTCAAAGTCAAAGAGGTGGTCCAGAAGCCTGATGTTCCAATAGGATGTTCCGCGGCTGCCAACGTGGCCAAGGACCTTGGGATTGCGAGGCCCGAGCCAGCGAGCCCCAAGCGCCGTGAGTGCGCCGGTACGCATGTCGGTGATGCCTGCGGCATCGATCACCGCTTTAGGTGCGCCTGTCCGCGGGCAGAAAAGATTGAGAAGTGCCAGCTCGGAGGGCAGACCGTGCTTGTAATTGTCGACATAGTCGCCAACGATTTTTACACCGGCGTATCCGAGCGGAGCAACATAACCGCGCAGAATATTGAAGTGACCGTTGAAGGCCGGATCGGGCGTGAGATGCATGCGCGGCTCGATTACGGTTTTGCCTTGCCCGGCGGCGATCAAGCCTTGCTCGACGGCATTGAGAATTTCGTCATTGGTCAAAGACAATGCATCAATTTGAGGTTTGCCCAGATATTCGATTTCCATTCGCGGCATCGGCAGCCCTCAATTTCTGCGGCGGGAAGAATTGGATGAACGTGCCGAGAAAGCAATCAGAGAAAACTTCGACAAAATGACCAGTCTGGCGTTGATGAGTAAATTAGAGCGCACCTGCTAGAGTTTCTGGTAGGTCTCGGCAACTCGTGTCACGGCATCGCGGTTTAATTCGAAATCCGAGACCCGGCAGGGTTTAAATGCCGAGATCGCCATTTTCTGTCGGGTTTCTCCACAACGTTCTCGGCTAGCATCTGCCACATCAGGTTGCCGCCATCCATGTTGCCGAGGGTCGCGGCGATGCGCGCAAGCCTCCCTGATGCAGGAATGATTTGCACTTTATTGCACCGGTCGGGTCATTATCAAATTGTCGACAGGGGGGCCATCGCAACTCGCTAGGTTGAACGTAGCGCGGGTGCACGATGTCAGATTGCCAGACCAATTCGCAGTGGAACAACACCCGGCCGGTGGCGCGGTATTCGATGATGACAGGGTAAATGCCCGTCCACCAGGCCGCGTACCAGTCAAACCGTAATTGCCGCATTGAGGTGTTGTCAAAGTCCCGGTGAAGGATGATCCAGCAGCCACACGCAGTGAGTAGGTATTGGTGAGGGTGTCGGTCCACAAGCCCCCACCTCCCAAATTGCCGCAATCCCTGGCATAGAAAAAGTCATCAGATGCCTCGAAGAATTCGTCTGTGCAGGCTGGGTTAGTGGTGCCTAGATCCCTGGCGCAAAAGTCATGGTTGAAGCAATCCTGGGTGAATCGTTGAACGCGAGAGGGTTGCTGATCGTTACAACCCGAGCCGCACCGGCCAAAGCAGGCGGTAGCTTGTTCGTAACACTGACTAATGCGGCGAAGCCCTTCCACCTTGCTGCCGAACAACTTGTCGTAGGTTGCTATCTGTCTTGTTCCCACTTTGCTGCAAAGTGAACTCCACCCGCGAGTTGCGACTGAGCGTGCTGGTTTTCTGATATCGATCGTGACGTTGACCGGGGCTTCGGCAATATAGGAAGTCAACGACTGTAAAGCCTGACCGGCCCTCCCAGTCATTTCTGGCAGAGACCGCTCTAATTTGCGCAGCGCTTCCACTTCCTGCAAATTAAATTTTGCAAGACTTCCATTGCCTACATTGTACAACCTGATCGAGAGAGATTCGGAAGAATAGTTGACCTTTGCGGTGACTTGCTTAGCGCCCCCGATAACCAAATCGACAAAATAAATCTCTTGATTGCCAATCCGCGCAAAAGCGGACTCGTCACTTTTGAGGGAGTTGAAGGTGATCTCGAGCGACACATCTCTTCCCGACACCTTGACGTCACTCATGCGAGTAATTTCAGCTGCCCGAAGGGTTGCTAGAGGGATCACACACACCAACACCCCTAAACACCAGGCCAAGAGAATGTTCTTCATGGCGGTTGCTCCTTTTGCTTGCCCACACGCAATCATGAGATAGTATTATAGTCAACTATTCTACCAACAGCTTTTACTCACGGGTCCGCAATGTGGCCTGCCGCCGATTCGTGGACAACGAGTTTAAGGTGTTTAATGGAACTGTAGGTGTCCAATGGAGAGACGGAAGTTCGGCCGCGAGTTCAAGCTTGAGGCGGTAAACCTGGTCAGGGAACGGGGTGTTTCATTCGCCCAGGCGGCCCGGGACCTGGATGTCAATGTCAACATGTTGCGGCGATGGGCCAAGGAGTTTGGCTCTGACCCGAAGCACGCATTTCCTGGCCTTGGGCAGATGAAGCCTGAGCAGCTGGAGATTGACCGGCTGCGGAAGGAGGTTGTGAGGCTCAAGGCCGAGCGGGACAT
>JANLYR010000497.1:0-1995 GCA_031365765.1 Hyphomicrobiales bacterium
CGGGGCGCACATAGAGGAAGGCCGGCGCGCCCGGTCCGCCGTTCAGATATTTGTAGGTGCAGCCGACCGCGAAATCGGCGCCCGCGGAGGCAAGATCGACGTCGAGCGCGCCGGCCGAATGCGCGAGGTCCCAGATGGTCAGCGCCCCTCCGTCATGCGCGCGATTCGTAATGAGAGGCATGTCATGCCGGCGCGCGGTGCGGTAATCGACTTCCGTCAACATCACCACCGCCGTGTCATCGCTGATCGCATTCACGACCTCTTCCGGTGCCACGATTTTCAGGAGATAGCCATCGTCGAGGAGGTTGCGGAAGCCTTGCGCCACATAGAGATCGGAAGGAAAATTTCCGCTGTCGGAGAGGATTGTGCGTCGCCTCGAATTGAGTTTAACCGCAGCACCCAGCGCCTTGAAAAGATTCACGCTAATGGTGTCACCGGCGATGACGCTGCCGGGTTCGGCGCCGATCAAGGGCGCAATGCGATTGCCGACTTTCCGCGGCAGATTGAACCAGCCGTGGTCGTTCCACGATTTGATCAGCGTCTGTCCCCATTGCCCAGCGATCGTTTCGGCGACGCGTGACGCCACATTCACCGGAAGAACACCGAGCGAATTTCCATCGAGATAAATAATGCCGTCCGGCAGGACGAACCGCCTGCGCATGGGAGCGAGCGGATCGGCGCGGTCCCGCTCCGCGCATTCATCGCGTGTCATGGGAGAGAAGCCGGCCCCTTGGCCACGGCCGCGACATGGGGTGCGAATTCAGCACTCGCCATCAGGGCCCTGCAGCGTTCGAAACGCTTGCATGAATAGGCCCAGAAATCCTCGGCGGGATTTTTGTCGGCGAACTGGATCAAGCCCCACAGCGTCCACAGCAGATCGCTCATCGCCTTGTAGATGACGATGCGGCCGCGCTCCGAGGGCGATGGCTCTCCGCCGAAATAGGCCGCGATCATGTCCTCGTCCTGTTCCTTGCTGAATTCCGCTTCAACGGAGAGATCGCCCAGGTCCCACATCGGGTCGTTCATGCCGGCATATTCCCAATCGACGATCCACATGCGCTCGCCCGTATCGAGAAAATTCTCGCACAACGGATCGCAGTGGCAGGCGACCAGCGGAAGCGGATGGGCCGCCAGCGCCGGCCGGACCTTCTTCGCCCTCCGCAGAACGTCGTGATAGCCCGGCGGCAACTTGCCCTTTTTCGCCGCGAGAATGTCGAGATAGCCGTCGATCATGGAAAATAGCTCGAAGCGAAACGGGAATTTGGCATCCGACCTATGTAGCTTGCGAAACGCCAGGGCGGCGCGCGCCGGAGCACCTTCGATCTCCTTGAACCGCACCGGCGACATGGTGATGGCATCATCGACGAGGCGCGTCACCATCACCCCGGTATCGAGGTCGAAGAACAGCACATCGGGACTTACCCCCGCTTTCGCCGCCTCGCGCGCCGCCTGCGCTTCGTTCCGCCGGTTGATGCGGCCCCCGGTGCCCTTGCCCGGAACCCGCAGCACATATTGCTCGCCCGCATGGTCGGCGCGAAACACCATATTGGTCACGCCGCCGAGACGGGTGACCTCGATGTCGCTATCGTCCAGGCACCAGAACATCTGCAACCCGCGCAGGACTTCGCAGGCCTGCGCCACGCCCTCATCATCCATGCTCACGCCCTCAATGAACGTCACGACCGGATCCGCCCGTTCGCCGGATCGTACAGCGGCTCGAGATGCACCGACGCATTGACGGTTTCCATCGCCACGACGAGTTCGTAGCGGCCCGAGCGCACAAAATCTTCGGTAACGCCAGAACGATTGCGGACATAGCCGTATCCGATCGGTTTGCCCACCGTGTAGCCAAAGCCGCCGCTGGTCAGGTAGCCCACGAATTCGCCATTGCGGAGGATCGTTTCGCGCCCCAGCAGCACGATATTCTCTCGCTCCGTGGTGAAGCCCGCGAACATCTTGGCGAGGGGTTCGCCGGCGGCCCTGGCGCAAGCCTCG
>JANLYR010000505.1:0-18169 GCA_031365765.1 Hyphomicrobiales bacterium
GCTGCACGACGGCGATGTCACCATGTTCGAGTCGAATGCGATCGTGCGCTTTCTCTGCGCTGAGTATGGAGCAGGCGTGATGCGTCCCGCCGATCGCGTGCAACTCGCCGCCGCCGAACAATGGATGGACTGGCAGCAGACAACATTCGCGCCACCGGTCAGCACAATGTTTTGGAACAATGTCCGCTTGCCGGCGGCGAAGCGCAATGCCGCCGCCGTGGCGGAGGCGGAGAAGCAGGCGATGGCGGCCCTGCACATCGCCGATGATCACCTGGCCAAGCATGTCTGGTTCGCCGGCTCGCATTTCAGTTGCGGTGACATCGTCATGGGCGCCTTCGTGTGGCGCTACATGGGGCTTGCGTGCGTCAAGCCGGAAATGCCGCATGTCACGGCCTGGTTCGAAGCCCTGAAGGACCGCAAGGCTTATCGCCAGTGGGTCATGGTGCCGGTTGGCCAGAATTTGGAAGAATGGACGAAATACGAGCACGAGCTGGGATAGCGCGTGTCGTCTCCCCTCAATATCCGGCCGTTCGTCATCGCGTTTTCAATAAAATCCGCGCCAGATAGAGTGTGGCGATGACCTGCACCGTGCCCATGGCGATAAACAGCGCGTCAAATGAGTAGTGATTGACGATATAGCCGCCCACAAGTATCGCCCCGGCCAAGATAAGTCGCTGCTCGCCCGCAACCAAGCCCCAGGTATTGCCAGCCTTTTCTTCGCCGGGGGAGTAGCGCGCATAGAGCGCCGACCATGTGGGGTTTGAAAGGGCGAGTGCCACGCCAAGCCCCGCCTGCACAAGAAACAGGGCCGTGGTCGTATGTACTAAAAGATATCCAAACGTACACAGCGCATTGAGCGCGTAGCCCGCGACCAGCAGCCTCTCCCGCCCGCACCATTGCCATATGCGGTCGGAGACGTTGCCGGCGACAATTGTGAATACGCCGGTTATTCCCAGATAGATCGCCCAGGCCCAGGTGATATCAAGAATATTGCCGCCAATGCGCTCCGCGAATACCGCGAACAATGGGCCGAGCATACCCTCGCCAAGCGCCCAAAGATTGCTGCTCCACAGGAGAAGCCGTTCTTTTTGACGCCCAGTTAAATTATGACCCTCGGCCACTAGGTGTCATCCTTGTGTTCATGCAGAAATCGGGCAATCTGCTGTTTCAAACGGAAACGCCGCTCGGGGTCGCTCATGGATGCGGCATCCTCGAAGAGGTTCCGTTGTATTTCCGTGGGGAGATCGTTCCACTGAAGGATCACCGCAGCGCCTAGACACAGCAAAATACGCTCTTCGTTCGCCGGAAACGCGATGTCGTGTGCGAATTCCGACCCTTGCGGCAGTTCTGTAGCCCCGCCCTCGCCCTCCCAACGTCCGAGAGCCTTGGCGAGATCATAGAGGTTTTTTGGAATTTTTTTGGCTTCGGTCATGGCTTAGTTTAACGCCGACGATGATCTTTGCACACCGCTAGTTGCAATTGCTTGCCGGGACCGAGCGTGTTTGAGCAGGCGGAAGGTCAAGCCGCCCGTTGCCGATCTCAGTCGTCACTTTCGGGCAGCGACTCCGGCGAGGTTCATCGAGGCACCCCGGCTGAATTTGTTGATCCGTCAACGGAGCAAATCGTTGGGGCGCGTCTGGTTCAGGCGAAAAGGAACTACTCTTCCAGTTTCTGCCCCAACCTCCCCGCCAGATCGACAATGAATTGCCAGGCGACGCGGCCTGAGCGGCTGCCGCGTGTCGCGGTCCACTCGATGGCCCCGGCGCGCAGATCTTCGGCGCTCACATTCAGCGCGAAATGTTTCGCGTAACCGTCGATCATGGCGAGATAATCGTCTTGCGAGCAGTGGTGGAAACCGAGCCACAACCCGAACCGGTCGGAGAGCGAAACTTTCTCCTGTACGGCCTCCGAAGGGTTGATCGCGGTCGAGCGTTCATTCTCGATCATGTCGCGGGGCAGCAGATGCCGCCGGTTGGACGTCGCATAGAGAATCATATTTGCCGGTCTGCCTTCGATGCCTCCGTCGAGTGCGGCCTTCAGCGACTTGTATGAAGTGTCCTCGGCGTCGAAGGAGAGATCGTCGCAGAACACGATAAAGCGATAGGATTTTGCGGCACGAATTTGGGCCATCAAGGCAGGAAGCTGCTCAATGTCCTCGCGGTGGATCTCGACAATCTTGATCTGGCCCTGGTTCAGAGCGTTGACATGGTGATGGACCGCCTTGACCAGCGACGACTTGCCCATGCCGCGCGCCCCCCACAACAGCGCATTGTTGGCGGGCAGTCCGCGGGCGAAGCGCTGCGTGTTCTCGGTGAGTATATCGCGGGTGAGATCGATACCCTTGAGCAGGTCGAGATCGATCCGGTTGACCTTCGCCACAGGCTCCATGCGCGCCGTTGCGCCGTGCCACACGAAGGCATCGTGCCTTCCCAGACTAACGGGCCTTGGTGCCACCGGCGCCAGCCGCTCAAGGGCCTCGGCCACGCGGCGCAACAGCTCGTGTTTCGATTTGGACGGCATGCGAGCCTCATAGCGGTTGGGACGTAAAGGGTAAAGAAGGCGCAATCCATTGGTTGCAATGCCGCGAAGCGCCGCTATATTCCGCGCCAGCTTCAATCGGGAGATCAAATGTTCTTAACCCCCGCCTATGCCCAGGCATCCGGCGCGCCCGGCATGGGTGATTTCGTCGGCATGATCCTGCCGCTTGCCATGATCATGGTGGTGTTCTGGTTCCTCCTGATCCGGCCGCAGCAACGCAAGCTCAAGGACCATCAGGAACTTTTGAAAAAAATCAATCGTGGCGACACCGTGATAACATCTGGCGGATTGATCGGGCGCGTCACCAAGGTGGTCGATGACAACGAGCTTCAGGTTGAAGTGGGCGAAAACGTCAAGGTTCGCATACTGCGGTCTGGCGTCAGCGATGTTCGTGCCAAGGGCGAGCCGCTCAAGGACGAGCCCAAGAAATAGCCGATGCTGCATCCTTCACGCCTGAAGACCATACTTGTCCTGGGTTCGGTGCTGCTTGCTATTCTGCTGGCGCTGCCAAACGCGCTCCCGCGGACCTGGCAGACCGCCATCGACCGGTACACCATCGCGCGCCCCATCACCCTCGGCCTCGATCTGCAGGGTGGCTCCAATGTGTTGATGGAAATTGACCGCGCCGACCTCAAGGGCCAGCTGATCCAGCAGATGACGGGCGACATACGGGCGGCGCTGCGCGAGGCCAAGATTGGCTACAAGGGCATCAACCGCTCGGACAATGGCGTCACGGTTCGTATTTCCGAGCCAGCCGATCTCGACCGCGCCCAGACCGAGCTGGCCAAGCTGCGTCAGCCTGTCGATGCCGGTGGCTTCCTGGCAACGGGCGCGGCGGCCAATCTGTTCGATCTCAACCGGCAGGATCAGCAGTTCAATTTCACCTTTTCCGAACCGGGCCTCGACGCCAAGGTGGCGCGCGCCATTACGCAGTCGCTCCGCATCGTCGAAAGCCGCATCAATTCCCTTGGAACCACTGAACCGGTCATCCAACAGCAGGGTAAGGACCGGATTGCCATCCAGTTGCCGGGTATCCAGGATCCCGATCGCGTCAAGAGCGTGATCGGGCGCACCGCCAAGCTCACCTTCCAGCTTCTGTGCGACGACCAGCCGACGGCGGCCGGCCAGAACCCGCCGCCCGAATGCCTGGCGCTTCCGCTGCAGGAAGACCCCAAACAGTCGCTGTGGGTGCAGACGTCGAGCCGCGCCAGCGTCGATGGCGCCGACTTGAATGACGCCCAGCCCGGCTTCGACCAGTCCAATCAGCCGGTCGTCACGTTCCGCTTCAACCAGAAGGGTGCGATCCGTTTCGGCAAGCTTACCGCCGACAATGTGGGCAAGCCCTTCGCCATCGTGCTCGACTCGGTTGTCGTCAGCTACCCCCGCATTAACGAACCGATCCTCGGCGGTACGGGGCAGATCTCGGGCAATTTCACCACCGATGAAACCAGCAATCTGGCGATCGTCCTGCGTTCGGGAGCGCTTCCCGCCAAATTGACCATCGTGGAGGAAAGAACCGTGGGCCCCAGTCTTGGCTCGGATTCGATCCGGGCGGGGTTCAACGCGGCGGTGCTGGGCCTGGTGCTGGTGATGATCTTCATGGTGATTGCCTATGGCTTGTTCGGATTGTTCGCCAATCTTGCTTTGCTGATCAACCTGACAATGCTGCTCGCCGTCATGTCGGCGCTAGGGTTCACCCTGACGCTGCCTGGCATTGCCGGCATCGTGCTCACCATGGGCATGGCGGTCGACTCGAACGTCATCATATTCGAGCGCATGCGCGAAGAATGGCGCAATGGCCGTTCGGCGCTGAACGCGATCGAAACCGGCTTCAAGGCGGCTTTCGCCACCATCATCGATTCAAACCTCACCGCTCTCATTGCCGCCGTGGTGCTGTTCGGCGTGGGATCGGGACCGGTGCGCGGATTTGCCATTACCCACGCCATCGGCATCCTTACCACCATGTACACCGCCTATACCGTGACGCGCCTGATAGTGGCCTATTGGGCCCGCTGGGCGAGACCGAAGGAGGTTCCGCTCTGAGCGGAAGTTTCGCATGAAATACAAACCGATCCGCTTCATTCCCGACGACACCAAGATTCCGTTCATGCGGCTCAGCCGCTTCGGCTTCTTTTTCTCGGGACTTCTGTGCCTTGCCTCGCTGCTGCTGTTTGCATTCGTCGGCCTCAATTACGGCGTCGATTTCAAGGGCGGAACGGTGCTGACGGTTCGCACCGCGGAAGCCGCCGATCTCGAAAACCTGCGCGCCACCATCGACGGACTTGGTTTCGGCAATGCCGAAATGCAGGAATTCGGGTCGAACCGCGATGTTCTGATAAGGCTCCCTGCGATTGCCGGGGGCGACCAGGCACAGCAGACCGCACTTGCCAAAGTGAAGGCGGCGCTCGGTCCCACTGTGGAATTTCGGTCGGTGGAAGTGGTGGGGCCGAAGGTCTCGGGCGAGTTAGCCCAGCAGGGCATCGTCGCGGTGGTAACCGCCATTCTTGGCATTCTGATCTATGTGTGGATGCGCTTCGAATGGCAGTTCGCGCTGGGCGCGGTGTTTTCGCTCCTCCACGA
Organism: Hyphomicrobiales bacterium; assembly: GCA_031365765.1. Taxonomy (GTDB): domain Bacteria; phylum Pseudomonadota; class Alphaproteobacteria; order Rhizobiales; family Aestuariivirgaceae; genus Aestuariivirga. The sequence continues at coordinate 5,119 of JANLYR010000505.1, forward strand.
CGTGCTGATCACCATCGGCCTTTTCTGTCTGCTGCGCATCGAGTTCAACTTGCAGATCATCGCTGCCATTCTCACCATCGTTGGCTATTCTCTCAACGACACCGTCGTGGTGTTCGACCGCATCCGGGAATATCTGCGGAAGTACAAGCAGATGCCGCTTGCCGATCTGATCGATTTCTCGATGAACTCCGTTCTCCCCCGCACCATCCTGACCTCGGTCACCACCATGCTGGCGCTGATCGCGCTTTACGTGTTCGGCGGCGAAGTGTTGCGCGGCTTCACCTTCACCATGATCTGGGGTGTCATCATCGGTACCTATTCGTCGATCTTTATCGCCTCGCCCGTGCTCATCATTCTCGGAACGAAGCGCGACTGGTCGGCAAGTGCCGCAAAGACCAGGGCCCAGGCACAGGTGTGACGGCTTTCTATCCCGGCGCAGCGATGATCGATGCCTATAGCGGCGGCGGTTTCAGTTTCGCCGGTATGTCTCACCGGGGGTCGATCCTCGTTTTGCCCGGCGGCATCCATGCCTGGCCGGTCAACAGCCTAGAGGCGCTCGTCCCCGATGACTTCACGCCGGTATTCCAATGGGCTGAACTCGACGCGGTGCTGCTGGGGACGGGGGCGTCCATGTTGCGTCCGCCGCGCGCCGTAAGGGAAGCTTTTGAGGAGCGCCGGCTTCCACTCGATTTCATGGCCACGCCCGCGGCCGTCAGTACCTATAACGTACTGCTGGCGGAGCAGCGGCGGGTCGCGGCGGCCCTGATCGCCGTCGACCGGATCGCATGAACGATGCGGCCCGGCACTGCCTCGAACTTGTGCGGGAGGGCGACAAGGACCGATTTCTCGCCAGCCTCTTTGCCCCGGAGGAAAAGCGCCTGCAGCTTTTTGCGCTTTTCGCCTTCAATGTGGAGATCGCGCGCATCCCGTCGCTTGTGAGTGAACCGGGGTTGGGTGAAATCCGCCAGCAATGGTGGCTCGACACACTGGATGCCTTGGGCCGGGGCGACACGGTCGATCATCCGGTAGCGCGGGAATTGGCGTCCACCATAGCTGGCATGCGGCTTCCCGTGCAAACCCTGAAGAACCTGATCGAGGCCCGCCGCTTTGACCTTTATTCCGATCCGATGCCATCGCTGGAGGCTCTCGAAACCTATCTCGGCCAAACCGCTTCGGCCCTCATCCAGCTCTCCGTGCTCATCCTAGACAAAAACTCCACGCGCGCGACGGCCGAGGCCGCTGGCCTCGCAGGGGTTGCCTATGGTTTGGCGAGACTGTTGGCGTCGGGCGGCGCCAAGCGTTATCTGCCGAGCGACATTGTGAGCGAGCGGGGTGAGGCTGGTACGATTTCCTTCCTTGTCGCACATGCCCGCCGGCGCCTGGCGGAAGCTCGCCGGCATGTCGTTCCGCCAGCGGCGCGAGCGGCCTTCCTGGTGGCGAGTCTCGCCGATCTCTATTTAAATTCGCTGACGCGCCTCGGCGCGAAAGCCCTGACTCGATCCGCCGAAGTTTCACAATTGCAGCGGCAATGGCGCCTGTGGCGCAGGGCGGGCAGGGAAAGCTTTTGATGACAGCAAGGTTTCAAATGTTCAAAATGCCAGCGATGCCGCAGAAGGTGATCATATGCCAGAACTCCTGACCCCGGCAGCAAGGCTGGCCGCCGTCAATCAGCGGGCAATCGAACGCCGCGACAGGTTTCGCGCCGATGTGGCCGCTGGCATTGTCGAACCGGGCGGTTTTCAAAAACTGAAACACGAATTTCCGTATATGGGCCAGGTCGAATGCTCCGCCGGTGATCTCGATTTTCTGCTGTTTCACTGCAATGACGATGTCGTTGCCTGGGAATATTTCTGGCGGGGCAGGGACGCCTACGAACCCGAGATCATCGCCACCTGGATCGAATGGGCGCGGCAATCCAACGCGGTCCTCGATATCGGCGCCTATACCGGCCTGATGTCGATCCTTGCGATGCTCGCCAATCCGAAGTGCCACGTCCATGCACTCGAACCCGTCGAGCGCACTGTCGAGCGCATGAAGATAAACTTCCGGATCAACCATCTCGCCGATCGCGTCACGGTTCACCCCCGCGCCGCCGCCGCGGAGACGGGATTTGAGATGCTCAATTATTACCGGGACGAGGATTTTCTCGGAACTGGGAATTCGATCAACGAAAAGGGACACAAGGTGATGAGCCGGCGGCTGATCCAGACGGTCAATGTCGATCAGCATTTGGGCTCCAAGCACCGCTTCGACCTGATCAAGATCGATGTTGAAGGTTATGAGCTTGAAGCCCTCAGGGGATTGACCCGTATCCTCAGGCGCGACCGGCCCCGTCTTGTCGTGGAGGTCTGGAAAAAAACCAGCGCGCAGGTCCTGAAGCTGCTTGAGAATCTGTCCTATGACTGCAGGCGCGTTGAAGCCGATCTCCGTCCCGTCAACAACTATCTTTGTGAGCCCAAAAGCTGAATCGCAATGTGGGCGGGCGGTGATTCCACACCACCCGCCGGAATTGCGGTTTGCTACTGCAATTGTCCTCGCGCCGCGCCTCCGCTGAAATTAACGGTGTGCACGTTGACATAGAAGTTCTGCGGATTGGCCAGTATCGCCGTTACGGTCGCGGGTGCGACGAGGATGCATTTTGACACGCGGGTGGGGAGCGCCGTCGAAACCGACAGTGTGACCACGGGTCCTCCGGGAACGCCGGCCGCTCCCGTATGGATATGCGCGGCATTGGCGGCGTCGGCATTGTGCAGGATGATTGAATAGCACATCTTGCTGCTGGCAAAGAACGTGACAGTGGCGATGCCGAAGGCGTCAGCATCGCCGGGGCCCGGCACTTCGTTGCCACCATAAAGATAGGCGACGAACATGCGGCTGTCGGCGTTGGCATTGGCGGCGAATGCCGCAAGCGACAGCGCGGCCGCCGCTGCGGTAGATACAAACTTTAGCAAGGAGCGCATCGAGTCCTCCCAAATGCGAAGGCGGCGCGACAGGACCTGCCCCCGTTTGCTTGAACGATCCGAACCGATGCGATTGTCGCAACGCCCGGCCTGCCGTGGCTTCGCTGTTCGAGGAAACCTGGAACCAGTGTGCGCCGCGCGCTCTGCGCTCACAAGGCTGCTAGCTTCACACTCTGGTGATCTCGTAGAGCATGATGCCCGCCGCCACACGACGTTGAGCGACTGCGCGGCCCCCGCCATGGGAATGCGTACCAGCAACCGGCACGCCGCTGCCAGTTCGTCCGACATCCCACTGCCTTCGCTTCCCATCATTAACAATACCGGACGGGTATAGCGCCGCCGATAGTCGGCGGCGGCCTCGAGATGCGTGCCCACGGCATCGCCGGGCCATGATTTTGCAAGTTTTATGAGCGCGGACGTTTCCATACTGGCCACCGGCATGGCGAAAATAGAGCCCATGCTTGCCCTGACGCAGTCGACACCCCAGGGATCGCAAGCCTGCCCGGCGAGGATAACGCCGGTGGCACCCACCGCGTCGGCGGTGCGGAGCATCGTCCCGAGATTGCCGGGATCGCGCGGACTGTCGAGCGCCAGCCACACGCCTTCGGCCGGTTTCTCTTCGTGCCAGCGCTGCCGGAAAACCCCAATCACCCGCGAAGGATTGTTCTGTGCACTGAGCAACGCCATCAGTTGTGAACTGACCGTCAACCGCCGGGCTGCACCCCAGGGTTCGACCGGTTCCGTCGAAACAAGGAATTCGGGCTCCCAGCCTTCAGCGCGGGCGCGCGCCAGAACGTTCCCGCCTTCCGCCACGAACAGTCCCGTCTCGCCACGGAATTTTTTCTCCTGCAACGAGCGGATCATTTTGATCGTAGGGTTGTGGGCGGAGGTGACGGACGGTGTCATTTCTGATTTATACCGTTGAGTAACCGTTTGGGGAGATTTGATATGGAACGTATGGGACTGGTCATCGGGCTTAAACCCGAGGTGATCGCCGAATACAAACGCATTCACGCTGCCGTCTGGCCGGAAATTCTAAAGGCGATCCGCGACAGCAACATCCGCAACTACACCATCTTCCTGCGCGAGCCGGAAAACCTGCTGTTCGCCACCTGGGAGTACCACGGCAGCGATTTCGCCGCCGACATGGCCAAGATCCGCGAGGCCCCCCGCATGCGCGAATGGTGGGACATTACCGACCCGATGCAGGTGCCGCTCGCCACGCGCAAAGCGAACGAATGGTGGGCGCCGCTGGAGAATGTCTTCCACACCGATTGAAGCTTGCATGGCGGCACCGGGCTCGCTAGTCTTTAGCTTGCGAGAGGGACGAAGAAGCCTGATCGCTGGGGTGGGAGACGGTCAATGGCGTTGCTGGACGTCCGCGGCGTATCGAAGAATTTCGGCGCCATCAGAGCCGTGACGGACATGAGCTTCACGGTCGAGCCGGGTGAGGTCGTGGGCCTTATGGGCGACAACGGCGCCGGCAAGTCCACGCTCGTAAAACTCATCGCCGGCAACTTTCCGCCGAGCGAAGGCGAGATCGCCGTCGCTGGCGAAGTTTGCCATTTCCACAAACCGATCGAGGCGCGCGCCAAGGGCATCGAGGTGGTCTATCAGGACCTGGCGCTTGCCGACAATCTCACCGCTGCGCAGAACGTGTTTCTCGGCCGCGAAATAAAGAAAGGCGTCTGGCCCTTTCGCATCCTCGACAAGGAAGCCATGATCGACCGTTCGACCGAACTTTTCGGCGAACTGAAATCCGAGACGCGCCCGCGCGATCTGGTGAAGAAAATGTCGGGCGGTCAGCGCCAGGCCGTAGCTATCGCGCGGACGCGCCTGTCCAATGCCAAGCTCGTGCTCATGGACGAGCCCACCGCCGCCATCTCCGTTCGCCAGGTGGCCGAAGTGCTGGAACTGATCCGGAGGCTGCGGGGGCAGGGTGTGGCGGTCATGCTGATCAGCCACCGCATGCCTGACGTGTTTGCCGTCAGCGACCGGATCATCGTCCTGCGGCGGGGCTCGAAAGTGGCGGACAAGCAGACGAGCGACACCAGCCCCGAGGAGATCACGGGCCTGATCACGGGAGCGATCCGTGCCGCATAGCGCTGCCGAAACCGCGCCGGAGAAAACCCATGCCGTCCTCTCGGATGTGGCCGGTATCAAGGAACAGAACTTTCTCCATCGGGTTCTCGCGAGCCAGCCTTTCTGGGTCGCGGTCGCGCTGGCTATCCTGGTGTCGATCATGGCGGCCTACGAACCGAGCTTCGGCACTTCCGACAATGCCGCCAATGTAACGCGCAACTTTTCACCCTTCGGCATCATGGCGCTGGGCATGACGGTCGTCATCATCACCGGCGGCATCGACTTGTCTGTGGGCTCGGTGATGGGCCTTGTTGCTATCGTTGCGGGGTTGTTCCTCACCTGGGAATACCCCTGGTATGTGGCCTTTTTCATGGGGCTCGTCGCGGGACTGGCCTGCGGCGCGGTCAATGGATACTTCGTGGCCTATGTGGGTATTCCATCCTTCGTCGTGACACTCGGCATGCTGTCGATCGCACGCTCTCTGGCGGTGGTGTTTTCGGCCAACCAGATGCTCTATAAATTCGGTCCCGACGCGCCGTTGGTCAAAGCCATCGGCCAGGCCAAGTGGCCACACCATGCGCCGATCGGCTGGGCGCCGCACTGGATCCCGGAACTGTCATCGCATTTCTGGGTCATGATCGTGATGGCGCTGGCCGTCGGCTTCATTTTCAACTTCACCGCCTGGGCGCGGCATCTGTTCGCCATCGGCGGCAATGAGCAGGCGGCGCGCCTTACCGGTGTCCCGGTCGACTGGATCAAGTTCCAGGCCTACGTGTTTTCGTCTTTCACGGCCTCGATCGCCTCCCTGCTGCTGCTTGGCTATAACGGCTCGGCGATCAACGCCATGGGGCAGGGTTACGAGCTTCGCGTCATCGCGGCGACCGTCATCGGCGGCGCCAGTCTCATGGGCGGCGGCGGCACGGCTTTCGGCGCGGTCATCGGCTCGGCATTTCTGGAAGTCATCCGGAATGCATTGCTGATGGCTGGCATCGATTCAAACTGGCAGGGAGCTTTCGTTGGCGCCCTCATCATTCTCGCGGTTCTTCTGGGCATGCAGGCAGGCGGCAAGTCGATTTTTGCAGCCGCCTGGGAACGCATCATGTCCGCGAAGCATCGCTAGAAACGTCCAGCAAGTAACAGACTTGCGGGAATAACGTAAAATGTGGAGGAATACGAAATGAGGAAATATCTGTTGACCGCGGCAGTCGCCATCGGCGCTCTGACCGTGGCGGTCTCTGGCGCGGAAGCGAAATACACATTCGCCCTGGTGCCGAAGAATATGAACAATCCGTTCTTCGACCAGGCCCGTGACGGCTGCAAAAAAGCCGAAGCGGAATCGAACGGCGCTTTCGAATGCATGTATATCGGACCCGGCGAGCACGGCGGCGGCGATGAAGAAGTGCAGATCGTGCAGGATCTCGTGGCGAAAAAGGTCGACGGCATCGCGGTGTCGCCGTCCAACGCGGCCGCCATGGCTGTCGCTCTTCAGGCCGCCAAAGAAGCCGGTATCCCGGTTCTCACCTGGGACTCGGACCTTCTGCCGGAGAACAAGGACCTGCGCGTCGCTTATATCGGTACGCACAACTACGAGATCGGCGAGAACCTGGCCAAGATCGCCATGACCGTCAAACCGAAGGGCGGCAAGATCTGCATCCAGTCGGGCGGTGCGGCCGCGGCTAACCACAACGAACGCATGCAGGGCATCCGCGACACGCTGGCTGGCAAAAAGTCTGCGGCCTCGCCTGGCGATCGGCTGGCCGGCGAGAACGGCTGGACGGAAATCGAAGGCTGTCCGCTCTACACCGACGACGATTTCCCGCGTTCGGTGCAGCAGTTTGAAGACATCATGGCGAAGAATCCCGACCTTGATGCCTTCATTCCGACCGGCGGCTTCCCGCAGTTCATCCCGGATGCGAACCGTGCGGCCGTTGAGAAGTACAAGTCGAAAATCGCCGACAAGTCGCTGGCGCTCGTCGTCGCCGACACGCTGCCGGTTCAGATCGACCAGATGAAGGAAGGCCTCTCTCTCGGCCAGGTCGGCCAGCGTCCGTTCGAGATGGGCTACAAGACCATGATGGCGCTCTACGACATGAAGGAAGGCAAGGCGCCCCCGGCTGACCCGACCTACACCGGACTCGACGTCTGCACGCCAGAGACCGCCGACACCTGCATCGCGAAGTAACCGAATTCCACGAAACGAGCCTTCCCCCTTTGCGGGGGAAGGCTGCCAAACAACCGGCACCCTCTCACGGCGGCATTGAGGGTTGCATCATTTGATGCTATATCAATGCCTAGTAAAATGGAGTGTGCCGATGCGCACCACTGTCGCTCTCGACGACGAACTCATTGAGAAGGCACAGAAGTTGACCGGCCTTCGGGAGAAAGCGCCACTGATCCGCGAGGCGTTGAAGGCGTTGATCGCACGCGAGAGCGCCAAGCGGCTGGCATTGCTGGGCGGTTCAGATCGGCGCGCCAGGGCCCCGCCGCGGCGCCGCCCGCCCGCAAAGTGATCCTTGTCGATACCTCGATCTGGATCGACCATTTTCGCAAACCGGATGCAAGGCTGGTTGCACTTCTGGAGAACACGCTCGTCCTCACCCACCCCATTGTTATCGGAGAATTGGCGCTCGGGCGGTTGGGTCCGCGCCGCCAGATTCTCGCGGAACTCGCTCATCTCCCTTCCACCGCAGTTGCGGCGGATGAGGAAGTGTTGGCTTTCATCGAAACCGATCAACTCCAGGGTTCCGGAATTGGTTACATCGACGCCCATCTTCTCGTGGCGACAAAACTCACGCCCGGAACAGTTATCTGGACGCGCGACAAAAATCTTAGGAACGCCGCCGCGGCCGCCAATATCGCCATGAGGGAAACGCCAGAATCATGACCGACACACAAATGTTTTCACTCGAGGGCCGCGTGGCACTCGTCACCGGTGCTTCGCGGGGGCTGGGCTTTGCCATGGCCAAGGCGCTGCGTGAGGCCGGCGCCCATGTCGTGATCAATGCCCGCGACCCTGACGCGCTTCGCCAGGCTGCGGCGAAGATCGGCGCCGAGGCGATGGCCTTCGACGTCACCGACAGCCACGCTTCACGCACTGCATTGGAAGATGTCGCCAAACGTCTGGGACGACTCGATATTCTGATCAACAATGCGGGGATCCAGCACCGCAAGCCGCTCATTGAATGGGAGGACGACGATTTCGAACGCGTTGTCGCGACCAATCTCTCGGCCTGCTTCCGCCTGTCGCGCGACGCGGCGCGCCTGATGCTTCCCAACAAGTTCGGCCGCATTATCAACACGGGCTCGGTCGCCGCCATTCTGGGCCGCCCGACCATCCACGGTTACGTCGCGGCCAAAGCGGGGCTTCACGGCCTGACGCGCTCGATGGCGGCGGAGATGGGCCGTCACGGCATTACCGTGAATGCTTTGGCGCCCGGTTACTTCGCCACCGAGCTCAACACCGCACTGCTCGAGGACAAGGCGTTCACCGCCTGGGTGGAAAGCCGTACCCCCGCCGGGCGCTGGGCCAGGCCTGAGGAATTGGGCGGAGCCGCCGTCTTTCTCGCCTCCAACGCTGCCGCCTATGTCAATGGTCACGTACTGGCGGTGGATGGTGGATTGTCGGTTTCGCTTTAAGGCGCGGGCGTTCCGCCCTTCACAACGGCGGCAAACTTGTCCATGTCGATATTACCGCCCGACAGAATGACAGCCACGCGCTTGCCTTTCATTCGCTCCCTCTCCTTGACCAGCGCCGCGAGCGCTGCGGCACCGGCACCCTCGGCCAGATTGTGGGTGGCGCGGTACAGGGTCCGCATCGCCGCCGCGATCTCATCTTCGCTTACGGCAACGATCCGCTCCGCCCCCCGCTTGATGATGCCGAACGCATCCGCATTGGGGATGCGCACCGCCATGCCATCGGCGAAGGAGGCGGCGGAATTGGTGGCAACCGGGTGCCCCTGTTCCCACGAATGCAGATAGGCCGCCGCCTTTTCGGCCACGACGCCGATCACCTTTGTCTTGAGTCCCATGAGGTCGCGCATCCCGATGACCCCGCAAATTCCCGAGCCAAGTCCGATCGGCACATAGATGGCATCGAGTGCTCCCGCCGCCTGGAACAGTTCCTGCGCATAGGTTGCAACGCCAGTCACCAGATCTGGATGGAACGACGGCACGAAATCGAGATCCCGTTCGCCCGCCATGCGCAGGGCGATGTCGCGCGCCGCGTCGAAATCGCTGCCCGCCTCGATCAGTTCGGCGCCAAGCGCCCGCATCGCCGCGTTCTTTTCCGGCGAATTGCCGAATGGCACCACGATTGTCGCGGCAACGCCTACCCGGTTGGCGGCAAAGGGAATCGACTGGCCGTGGTTGCCGCGTGTCGCGGTGATGACGCCCTTCGTCAGGCCACGCTCCTTGCGCCTGGCCATGTGGACAAGTCCACCCCGCACCTTGAAGGCTCCAACCGGCGTATGGTTTTCGTGCTTCACCCAGACTTCAACGCCGGTTTCTTGCTCCAGCAAGGGCCAGGCATACTGGGCCGTCGGCGGCATCGCAGCGTAAACGATGCGCGCCGCGTCGTCGAGATCGTGGCGGTCGAACATTCTTGACTTGCCCTATTCCTCATGTTTCGTGGCCAGCAGTACGCAAGTCGCATAATGGAGTAGCAGTGGCAATCGCATTTGTTTTTCCGGGGCAGGGGAGCCAGGCGGTTGGCATGGGTCAGGCGCTGGCGCAGGAATTCGCCGCCGCCCGCGCGGTGTTCGCGGAAGTCGACGAGGCACTGTCTCAGAATCTTTCCTCTCTGATCTGGGAGGGTCCAGAGGCCACGCTGATGCTGACGGAAAACGCCCAACCCGCTTTGCTGGCGGTGAGCATGGCGGTGATGCGGGTGCTTGAAACCGAGCATGGCATCACGGCTGCCAATACCGCTAAATTCGTGGCGGGTCATTCGCTTGGCGAATATTCGGCGCTGGCGGCGGCGGGCACGTTTAACCTGGCCGACGCCGCGCGCCTGCTGCGCATCCGGGGACTGGCGATGCAGAAGGCAACCCCAGTCGGTACTGGCGCCATGGCGGCCCTGCTCGGCATCGACTTCCCCACGGCGGTGGCGGTCGCGGCGGAAGCCGCCGAAAGTGAAATCTGCCAGGCGGCCAACGACAACAGCGAGGGCCAGATCGTCGTGTCCGGTCATCGGGCGGCGGTCGAGCGCGCTTTGGAAATCGCCAAGCGGAAGGGCGCCAAGCGCGTCATCCTGCTCACCGTGTCGGCGCCCTTCCATTGCGCCCTGATGCAACCGGCGGCAGAAGCGATGGCGGAAGCACTGGCACAGGTCACCATGCGGCCGCCCTCGGTACCGCTCATTGCCAACGTGGTGGCGGCGCCGCTCACCGATGCCGTTGCAATCCGGGCACGGCTGGTGGAGCAGGTCACCGGCACGGTCCGCTGGCGCGAATCGGTTGGCTATATAGCGGCCCATGGCGTTCAACTGTTTTGTGAAGTGGGGGCAGGCAAAGTGTTGACCGGACTCGCGAAAAAGAACGCGCCCGGCGCCACCGCGCTGGCCATTGCAACGCCCGCCGACATCACCGCCGCGTTGGCGCAACTGAAGCAAGGATGAGCGCCATGTTCGATCTGACCGGCAAAACGGCACTCATCACCGGCGCCACCGGCGGGATCGGCGCAGCGATCGCAAGAACCTTGCACAAGGCGGGCGCCACGGTGGCGATCTCGGGCACCCGCGCAGCCGTTCTGGAAGAACTTGCGAGGGAATTGGGGGAGCGCGTGCATGTGCTTCCCTGCAATCTTTCGGTCGCCGCCGAGGTCGAGAAACTGGTGCCAGCCGCCGAGGCCGCCATGGGCTCGCTCGATATTCTGGTCAACAATGCGGGCCTCACGCGCGATGTTCTTGCGCTGCGGATGAAGGACGAGGACTGGGCGGCGGTCCTCGATGTCAACCTGACAGCCAATTTCCGCCTGGCGCGGGCCGCCATGCGCGGCATGATGAAGCGCCGCTGGGGCCGCATCATCAACATTTCCTCGGTGGTGGGCGTCACGGGCAATCCGGGCCAGGCCAATTACGTAGCGTCCAAGGCGGGGGTCATCGGCCTCACCAAGTCGCTGGCGCAGGAACTGGCCAGCCGCAACATCACCGTCAACGCGGTGGCGCCCGGTTTCATCGCCACCCCCATGACCGATGTGCTGAACGACAAGCAGAAAGAGGCGATCCTGGCGCGTGTGCCGGCGGGCCGTCTCGGCCAGCCTGCCGACATCGCCTCCGCCACGCTCTATCTTGCTTCCGAGGAAGCGGCCTATGTCACCGGCCAGACATTGCACGTCAACGGCGGCATGGCGATGATTTGACCTTCTCAAGCCCCGTTTGCCATGGCAGAAATCTGTGGTAGGGAACGCCTCGGCGAGAGGGGGACCGGCAGGTGCTGCCGGCCGGCCGACTGATAAAGAAACAACAAGGACGATCAAACATGAGTGACGTGGCTGAGCGGGTGAAGAAGATCGTTGTCGAGCACCTCGGTGTGGATGGCGACAAGGTCAAGGCGGAAGCGAGCTTCATCGACGACCTCGGCGCGGACAGCCTCGACACGGTCGAGCTGGTTATGGCTTTCGAGGAGGAATTCGGGATCGAGATTCCCGACGACGCGGCCGAGACCATCCAGACCGTGGGCGACGCGGTGAAGTTCATCGAAAAGACGGCTGCCTGATTGGCGGCATCCCCCTCGGGCATATGAGGGCATTGACGTTTTCGGCGCGGAGGCGGGAGTTTGGTTCTTGCCGCCGCGTTTTTATGTGAGAGGGCAACACCAGCATGCGGCGCGTCGTCATCACCGGACTTGGTATTGTCTCTCCCCTGGCAACCGGCATCGAGGATACCTGGCAGCGCCTTCTGGCCGGCCAGTCGGGAGCCGGTCCCATCACCAAGTTCGACGCCTCCGACATGCCCTGCCGTATCGCCTGCGAGGCGAAGCGAGGCGACGGTACGAACGGCACCTTTAATCCTGAAGCCTGGATGGATCACAAGGATCTCCGGCGCTATGACGATTTCCTGATCTACGCGGTCGCCGCCGCCAAGCAGGCCATGGCGGATGCGGGCATCCAACTCAAGACCGAAGAAGAGAAATGCCGCGCCGGCGCCCTGGTGGGAAGCGGCATCGGCGGCCTGACCTCGATCGAACAGACAACCTTGCTGCTGGCCGAAAAAGGACCGCGCCGCGTCAGCCCGTTCTTCATTCCCGGTTCGCTGATCAATCTCGCCGCCGGTCTGATCTCGATCGAATTCGGCTTGAAGGGTCCCAATCATTCGGTGGTCACTGCCTGCTCGACAGGTTCGCATGCAATCGGCGATGCCTCGCGCATCATTGCTCTCGACGACGCCGACATCATGGTCGCGGGCGGTGCCGAATCGGCGATCTGCCGGCTTGGCATCGCGGGCTTCATCGCCTGCAAGGCGCTGTCGACGCATTACAACGACGAACCGCATAAGGCGTCCCGTCCCTATGACAAGGATCGCGACGGCTTCGTCATGGGTGAAGGTGCCGGCATCGTGGTGCTGGAAGAACTGGAACACGCCAAGGCCCGCGGCGCCACCATCTACGCCGAGGTCATCGGCTACGGCATGTCGGGCGACGCCTATCACATCACCGCCCCCGCTCCCGATGGCGACGGCGCCTATCGCTGTATGCAGGCGGCGTTGAAGCGCGCCGCTGTTCCTGCCCACGAGATCGACTACATCAATGCCCACGGCACCTCGACGCCGATGGGCGACGAAATCGAACTGCGCGCCGTCGAGCGCCTGATGGGCAACCGCACCGAGGGCCTATCCATGTCCTCGACCAAATCCTCGATCGGCCATCTGCTGGGAGCGGCGGGCGCGGTCGAAGCCGTGTTTTCGGTGCTGGCCATCCGCGACAATGTCTGTCCGCCCACCCTCAATCTTGACAACCCCTCGGTCGAAACCACGATCGATCTCGTGCCGCACAAGCCGCGCGCCAAGGAGATCA
>JANLYR010000014.1:0-1679 GCA_031365765.1 Hyphomicrobiales bacterium
AACAGTACCGCTCCTCCGCGATGCCCATGGCCGTCCCCTCAGGCGCAATTTCGTCCACGCCGACGATCTGGTCGAGGCGATCCTCGCCGCGCTCGACAATCCCGTCACCAATGGCAAACTCTATAATATCTGCATGGACGAGCCGGTAGATTACGGCGCCGTCGCGGCCCATCTCAAGCAAAGCCGGGGCGCTGACTCGATCGACATCCCCAGTCCCTACCATTCGAACTGGATGGACAACAGCAAGGCAAAATTCGAGCTAGGCTGGCGGCCCCGCTACGATCTGGCGAAACTGATCGACGCGGCATTCGACTACCGCCGCGCCGGCGGCGATCCCCGCAAAGTCTGGTACCCGGGCTGAACATACCCGTCACCCCCGCGCCGACGGCCGGCTGAACATACCCGTCACCGCCGCGCAGGCGGGGGCCCCGCTGATGTACAATGCTCTAGATTGCAATTTCCCTTGCCTGCTCTCTCTGATAATCCAGTTCCCACCGAAGGCATGCAGGCTGGGCAACTCGAATGTTAACGGCGCCGGAAATTGCCGATCTCATTCATCGGCGGGAATGGACCGAACTTGAGGACCGGCTGGAGGACGCGCTTAGGGATGCCACGGGGATCGCCCGGCTCCATTACCTCTTCAGCCTTTCTATTTGCTACTATGAACAAGGCCGGATTGAAGCTGCACGCGGCCGGATGAATGAGATATTTGGACTTGCCGTCAATATTCGCCCTTTGCTGACCAGACCGATTTTGGTGGATTTGGCGGTTCATTGTGAAAAATATGGCCGTGTGAGACAGGCGGTTTCCGCTCTGGGCTGGATTGACGGCACGGAGAAGACCGACGTCGACCTGAATATGAATTTGCGGCTCCGGATGGCGCTCGAAAACGCTACCGCGAATAAGCGATTGACCATCGTTCCATTGGGTCAGAACTGCATACCCGGTGATCTGCTGAAACGTTGGGGACATGGACGCCATGTTGTCGATGGTCCTTTCAATTCCGGCATATATCGCGGCGATAGCCCACTTCTTGCGATTGAAGGCGATTTCAAAGCATTTCGCGATTTCGAAAATCTGCAGCTGTCGAACACCGCGGGCGGCGTATTGTCCGCCACACTCCCGAAATATCGGATTTTCTTTAATCATGAGACTGGCCCCTTTTGGCTGGAACGGGAATGCCGGAGGCTGCGCAATCTATACGCCGCTCGCATTGCAAGGTTTCGCGAAGCGGTCGGCGGCGGCAAGGTGCTCTTTGTGTTCACGCGCAGTTCTAAGGTGAATCTTGAGCACGTGTGGGACGTGGTGAAAAACATTTCACCATCCCCGGAAAGCCGGTTGCTTGTGCTCGACTTCCTCAAAACGGAAGACGCCCCGTCTTTGACAAAGGACCCTCGCGTAACCATCATCAACACGGCATTCCCTGACTATCAGCCAAAATATACGTGGTATATTTCACCCTGTTTCAATTCGCCCGCTGGCTTTCAGTGGGAGAAGGGATTGATGCAGCAGATTCAACCGGTCATCGAGGCCATGGCCGAATGATCCCCGGCAGACGGCATGAGCCTTCTGCGCGCGACAGGGCTTCGGGCAGCAACGGCTTTCTCGATCCCATCCTCGAACGCTGGCGCATGTCGCCGGACCTGCCATTCGGTTACATCCGTAGCAACGAGGGGTTC
>JANLYR010000005.1:0-10413 GCA_031365765.1 Hyphomicrobiales bacterium
ACGGCGATTAACTGCGAAATTTCGTTTTTAGACGCAACCCCTGCGTGCGTTAATTCGAGCATTCACTTTATTGCAAATTTTTTGCAATCTTAAATTGACTGAAAAGAACAATTATGACTATTTGCAACCATAAAGCGAAAGTATTGCGTTATGTTTGCCAGCCTCTCCCACCATTTTCCCCAAATCCGCACTATCCCTCCCGGCGGCGATGTCACAGCAACCGTGGCGAATACCGTGGTGGCGTCGGTAATGCTGGCCGTCTTGGCGCCGCTTCTTGCTCTCATCGCTTTCGCCATACGCGTCAGTTCCCGGGGACCCGTGCTGTTTCGCCAGCAGCGCTACGGCAAGCGCGGCGAAATCTTCACCATCTACAAGTTCCGCACGATGCGCTGCACCGAAAGCGGCCACGAAGCGGTCCAATGCCGGAAGAACGATCCCCGCGTCACCATGATTGGCGCGTTCCTGCGCCGCACCAGCCTCGATGAACTGCCACAACTGATCAATGTCGTGCGGGGGGAAATGGCAATGGTGGGACCCCGGCCCCATCCCCTGGGGCTGGACCCTGAATTCGCGCCCCGCATCCGCGACTATCAGCGCCGCTATGCCGTCAAGCCCGGCCTGACCGGACTGGCGCAAATCCGCGGCCACAGGGGCCCTACGGAGACACTCGAAGCCATGTCGCGGCGGATCGCGTCCGATCTTGAATATGTCTACCGGCGCTCGCTGGGCCTCGATTTGTGGATCATGATCCGCACGGTTCCCGCCGTGGTGTTGGGCTGCAACGCATTGTGACCCCTCGGCCGCAGCCCACGTTTGGTGAGGTGCGCTGCGCCACTATTGGCGCTCCCCCAAGGTCTTTTGGGAACATTAACGATCGCCAGACTCACCCATTTACAAATCTCGTATAAGTTGTATCTATACTAAATTGCTTCTTATAGTTGCAAAGCCATTGAACTTAATCACAAGGGATCCGGTCATGATGAAGTTGACAGCCGCCGCAGCCGCAGCCGCCTTGATGATCGCCTCGGGCCTCGCCTTTGGCGCCACGCAACAGCCTGGCCTTGAATCCTCGCGGGGCGCAGTGGCCAGCGCGGTCGCATCCTCCTGCGCAAGTTCGCCTTCCGATTGTGTCGCGGCTGTCCGCCACTGGCTCGCCGCGGCCAACGATTGCGTTCAGCAGACGGGGGAGACCCAGGCCTGCGTCTGCTCACGCGAGGGCCTCAACATCGCGCGCGGCATTGGCGACGCCGCATTCGGCATCAAGTCGACCAATACCGGGCTCTTCGGAATGATTTCGTCCACGGTGACGGAAACCGCGCCTGGCTGTTTTGCCGGGGCCTTCGCCCAGATTGCGCTGCGGGTTGAACCAGACGGTAGCGCGGTGGGAAGTCCCGGCTAAGCGGTCAAGCCGGGCCTGAAAAAACCGTGTCCTCCCACAGCCGCCCCAATTTTGTAACATAAGGCTGGATATCCAGGCGCTCCCGATGCACCGCTTGCGCTCCGTTTCCCAGCTTTTTCCGCAAGTCCGGATCGAGGATGAGGCGCTTGAGTGACGCGGTCAGGCTGTCGATGTTTCCGGGTACGACCAGAAGCCCGGTCACTCCGTTGATGATGATGTCCTCCACAGCACCCACCGGCGTGGCGACAATCGCCAGTCCGTTGGCCATCGCCTCGATCACCGACATTGGCAGATTCTCGTCGAAGGACGGCAGCACCAGGATATCTGAGGTGGAAAGCAGCCGCGCGGCGCCGTCAGGGTCGACCCACCCCGGAATTTCGATGCGATCGTCCAGCCCCAGCGTCGTCACCACCCGTTTCGTTCCCTGGATGTCGCCGTCACCGGCCATAGTCGCGGCCCAGCCCGGCACCGTTTTTAGCCGATGCAGCGCCTCAACCAGTTGCGGCGTTCCCTTGCGCTCCCCCAGTCTGCCAAGGAACAAAATGCGCACCGTGCCGATGGTAGTCGCGTGGGCGAGATGTGGACGGGGTACGGCGTTGGCCATGATGACGATCCGCTCCATTGCCTCGGGAATGCGCGTGGCGATGAGGTCCCGCCAGACCGTTCCCAGCACGATGATGCGATCGGCCTTGCGAAACATCCACCCGATGGCGCCGGCAACCGCACCGTTGGCCTCATCCCAGAACTGGCGGAAATCCGGTCCGTGAAGATGGATGACCGTCTTGACACCCGCCATCCGCGCGAGGGAAAACACTACCAGCTTGCGCAGCGTACTGCCCCGGCTCGCGAGGTTGATGTGGACGAGGTCGAGCCGCCGGGTCAGGCACAGCCAAGCCATCCGGAGAAGAAACTTCGCAAACACGAACTGCGCCGCGATCAATCCGCGGCCGCCGCGCGTTGGGGCGATTTCGACGGCGATCCGGGAATCGCCCAGGCGCGCCCGCTCGTCCATGATCATGTCCATCAGGCGGTCGATGCCCCCTTGCCCGCCTCGGCCGAACGGCGTGGCGATCAACACCTTGATCGGCGCTTTCACGTTCTCGCCGCTCTGTCCTGGGTGTTGCTCATCGCCCTTGCCGTGGTGCCATTGTGGACGGTCATTCAGCAACCGTTTCTGTCGTGGTTCGGGGCATTGTTCAATATCGATACCAGCAGGATCAGGATTGAAGCCTCCATAGCACGGCTGCTGCTGCTCGTATGGTCGATCATATTCATGGCAGCCCATGCGCAAGGGCGGATCGCAACCCTCTGGCGCAACACGCCGTGGTCACAAATGGCGGTCATCGCCGGAGCCTTGGTCCTGACCGCGATGTTCGTGACGCTGGTTTCAGCGGCCGGCATCAGCGTGTTTTTCCGGTCCATGACGAGCGGCCCCATCATTTTCCCGTCGCTTTATCTCGAAGACGGGGTGATGGAAAACCTCACCGTCGTAGCCTTCGTCATTTCCTGCGTCTGCCTGCTGTTGGCCGCGCTGCGGCTGCGCAGGCGGGCGCCTGCGGTGTCGATGGTGCTGGTCGTCATGGCCCTTGGCGGATTTTTGATCGGGGGCGAGGAGCTGAGCTGGGGCCAACGTATTTTCGGCTGGCATTCGCCGGAATATTTCGTGGCGAACAATGTCCAGGATGAAACCAACCTGCACAATCTGCTGAGCTGGAATGTCATGGCCCATCTCACCATGCTGCTGATGGCGGGGCTGGCGCTGGCTTCGATCTTCGCCGAGGAGATCGCCGCGTTTTTGCCGCTCAGGGGGCTTGCCCTTGTTATCCCGCCGCCGGGTGTCAGGCTGGCTCTGTTGATCGTGCCCTTCACCCAGTCTCTGGTCAGCTACAATGAACTGACGGAAGAGATCGTCTCCTGGATTTTCATGTGCTATGTGATCGGCATGCTGCGCGCCGCCGGTGCTTCATCCCCCTCCGGACCTCGAAACGTCAGCATTGACTGAAACGAGAGGTGCCGGTGAAGAGCCTGCCGCGCTCCGAGGGTGCCGCCTGGGGCATTGCGTTCACAGCTTTTCTGCTTAACCAGGCGGTCAATGCCGGTGCTGGCCTCTTTGTCGCGGCCCATCTCGATCCTGCCTCCTTCGGCACGGTCAGCATCGCCCGGACCGTTCTGTTCCTGGCAGCGACGGTCACGCCGCTTGGCCTCGATCTGGCGCTGCAACGGACTTTCGCCACAAGCACCTTCGACGAGATCCGCCGCAATCGGCTTCTGGGCGTGCTGCGCGCGATCCCCTTGGCACTTTCGCTCGGATTGCTGGCGATGGCGGCAGCGGGTGGCGCCGCACAGCTTGAGAGCGACATCTTCACCAGCCCCGGCTTCACCCCCAGTCTCATCCTCTGCCTCGTGGCCTTGCCGTTCTGGACCGACCTCGCGGTTCTGGGTGCTGCGTTCCGGGGCGTGCTGGCGCCGCTCCCCAGCATCATCGCACAAGCCATCGTCCAGCCCCTGGCAAGGCTCCTCGCCGTTGCCGTGCTGGTTTATTCCGGGTGGGCGTTCTGGGCGCTGCCGGCGGGCCTGGCCATTGGTTATGCCGCCGGATGGGCCGTTCTGATGCCACGCACCGCGCGGATTTTCGGCGGCATCCGATTGCCGGACCGCGCCATACTGCCCGAGGTTCAGGCCGTGCTCCGCTATTCCCTGCCGCTTGGGTTGGCGCTGGCCGCAGGCTCCGCCATGCGGATGGTCGATGTGTTGATCCTGGGATATTTCCTGCCCGCGCAGGATGCCGGGCGCTATGCGGTGACGCTGTTGCTGGCGCAACTGGTGGCGCTGGTGGGGGCGGCCTCCGGACAGACCCTGGGCCCCCGCAT
Organism: Hyphomicrobiales bacterium; assembly: GCA_031365765.1. GTDB lineage: Bacteria > Pseudomonadota > Alphaproteobacteria > Rhizobiales > Aestuariivirgaceae > Aestuariivirga. Next base: position 4,270 of record JANLYR010000005.1, read on the forward strand.
CGCTGCCGCATGGGCCGGGGGCGACCTTTCAGCCATCGCCCATCTCCAGCGCTCCAACATGGTGATGGTGGCGCTTGCCGCCGCGCCGCTCTTTGCCTGCGTGCTGTTTTGGGGCGGGCGCATCACCCTGCTCATCGGCCATGCCTATGAGATCGACGGACTTGTCCTGGCGGTACTTGCCCTTGCCGCGGGCCTCACGGCAGTCACCGGCAATCTCGGCCACGCCCTGGGCATGACCGGCCACCACAAGGCCGAAGCCGCCATCGTTGGACTGGCGCTCGCGGTGCAGATCGCGCTTTGCGTGGCGCTCATTCCGCTGGCCGGAGCGTTGGGCGCGGCGGTTGCGGTGCTGGCGGCGGCGACAGTGCTGTGGCTGCTCCGTGTACTGATGATTAAGCGGCGGCTTGGCCTCACGCTTCTCGACGTGGCAGCACTTTACCCGTTTCTCGGCGCCTTGGGCATCGGTCTCGCGGTCTGGCAGGCCGACAGATGGATGGGATACCAGACTGTTGCATCGACCGCGGCCGCCTGTTTCACCGTGCTGGCGCTTTACGGGCTGGCGGTATGGCTGGTCAGGCGGACTTGATTGTCCGGCTGGCGATTGCTTCGAGCGGGTTCTTGCGCGGGGCCAGAAATCCTCGCGGGAAGGCCGCAGCATAAAGCAGCCATGTCACCACCGCGTGAATGCCGAACGCCATATCGCGCTTCCTGAGCATCATCACGGCGAACGGCAAGGCAGCCACAACCAGCGCCAGTGCAACTCCACTCCAGCCGCCGAAGACAGCCAGCGCCAACATGGCGCCAAGTAACAGATAGACACCGGCAACGATCACGATCAGCCGCGACTTCAGCACGGTGCCGAGGAAATGCGGTTTGCCCCACGCCGCGCGCAGCAATTCGCCCGGGCCCGACGCATAGCCCAGGCGCCAGCGCATCGCCATCAGCCGGGTGTCGGAGAGCTGGTGATCGTCATGCTCCACCGCCGGCAGATCGAGACGTCGCAGCTTCCACCCCCTGGACGCCAGCCGCATGCTGAGATCGAGCTCCTCGAAGGCGTGCAGGTTGCGGTCGGCCAGATAGCCCGCATCCTCGATGGCAAAACGGTGGAACAACCCGCCGCCATCCAGCCGGTCAACCTCACCGGGTTCCAGATGGGCTGGCCTTCGCGCCGCGCGCATGCGGAATTCCCGTGTCTCCAGATTGCGGTGCCGGACCAGACCACCCACTCCAGCGAGCCTCCGATCGGCTTCGAGCGCCGCCAATGCCGGGGCCAGAAACCCTGGTGACAGCGTCATGTCGCCGTCGAGCAGATAGATGAATTCGCCCCGGGATGCCTGATAGCCAAGCTGGGCGCCGGCACCGCAGCCGCGGTCACCGGCATTCCGCATCTGGACGATGGTGACGGGGAACTGCATGGCAATCTCGACCGTGCGGTCGACCGACAGGCTGTCGGCGACAACGACTTCTCCCGAAATGCCGCGCAAGGCCACAAGCGCGCTTTCGATCGCGGCGGCGATCCCGGCTTCCTCGTTGAGCGTCTTGATGACGATGCTGACTTTCGGCCGGCCGTTCACCGCGCCCTCATCGCTGTCTTGTTTTGACTGTGGCGGGCAAGCGTGAGCAAACTGCATCGCATGAATATCGCCGCGCCGGTCCAGAAACTCAATTTCGTGTTTCTGCTCGTCATGTGCTTCGTGGGCTTCCAGTTTCTGCTGGTTCTGAAGGGTGGTGCCGACGCCGAGACGGAAGGCGGCGACCAGGTTCGCCAGATTGTCACGCTCGGCCTGTTTTTCATAGCGGTCGCGGCGGCATTGGCTGGAACGGGCTGGCGGGCCTTCGGCGCCGTGCCGCTCAGCCTCGCTGTGCTGCTGGCCTGGATGGCGGCCAGCATAGTGTGGGCCGAAAGCCCGGACTATGCCTTCCGCCGCAACATTTTCGCCGCCATCGTGCTGGTCACCCCCTTGATCGCGATCCGGCAGATTGGCGTCGAGACGGCCTACCGGCTGTTCGGCTTCGTCCTGGCGGCGATCGTCATCGCCGATCTCGCCGCCGTCGCCGTGTGGCCCGAAGCCATCCATGGCGCCACCGAATGGTATGCGGGGTTGGCCGGCGACTGGAAGGGCCTGCATGCGCAGAAGAACAGCGCCGGTTCCGTGGCCGGCGCCCTGCTCATCGTGGCGCTCGCCGGCGCGCTCTACCGGCGCTCGCGCTGGAGCATGATCCAGGTTGGGCTGGCTCTCGTCCTGCTCGTGGGCTCGCGGTCCAAGACCGCCATCCTCATCGGGGCGCTGGCACTGGCGGTGGCGCTGGCGTTCAACCACTCCACCCGCGGATCGCTCACCCGTGCCGTCGTGGTCACCACCGCGGGCGCACTTGCCGCGGCAGCCTGCGTCGCCATCGGTTTTGCCGGCAATGAAGTGTGGGAGCGGTTCTGGAACCCGGAGAACTTCACCGGGCGCATGGAAATCTGGCGCCTCCTCCTGCAATACAGCGCCGAACATTTCTGGCTGGGTTCCGGTTTCGGATCGTTCTGGCGGATCGGCGCCGACGGACCGGCCCTGACCATGTCGGGCGGCTGGGCGGCGCAGGCACCCAATGGCCACAATGGCTATCTCGATCTTCAGGCCGAACTCGGATTCATCGGTCTCGTGCTCGCCACCTTCGCCTTCGCCGTACCGGCAATCACAGCACTGGTGCGCAATGCGACCTTGTCGCGTGAAATGCGTTTTTCGGCGATCGCGCTTTTGACCTTCTTCCTGGCGCGAAATTTTTTCGAGACCGGTTTTTTCAGCGAACATCAGACGCCGCTGTGGGCCATGGCCACCGCGATCGCCCTCAGCGGGCAACGTGGACGAGCCGCTCCGAACGCCGTTCGTCAGTCTGCGGCGCTGTGAATTCCCCATCTGCGGTTGCGTAAAATTTGATTTCAAAAGCCGCTCGCATTTTCACAAGTTTTGCAAACATCAACGCGTGAAGCAACTTTCGATTGCAAATCATGACGTTGGATAGCGCCAATAATTTCAACACAAATGCTCTTAGAGTTTGGCGGAAAATTCCGTAGGCGGATTACCATCAACTTAAGGCTGCGCCGGGGAATTGATGGCCGCAGTGGATCGTCCATGCGATGAGACCGTTACCTGATGACGCAAGGATGATCCGTTTGAGAACACCCCAGCGTAACGACCCGCCGGAATAGTCCGGCACAGGCTTCGAAAATAACCACCGACAAAACTGAGCGGCCGCTGGCCGCACAGCGGAAATTCTCGCGCCGAATTTCGGCACTGGGCATTGGAGTGATGAAAATGAAAAGACGCAATTTCCTTGGCATGTTGGGCGCGACCGGCGCTGCTCTGCTGATCCCGAATGCGGCTTATGCATTGAATTCCCCTCGCAATCTTTTCGTCAGCGGCTCGGGCAGCGACAGCAATGACGGCATGACCTCGGCCACGCCGCTCCGCAGCCTGCAACTTGCCAGCGACCGCGCTCTGCCGGGCGACACCGTCCTGGTCATGAACGGCGACTACGCCAGTTCCTATGACGGCACCGACGTTCTCACCATCCGCAATTCCGGCGCGGACGGCGCACCCATCACCTACAGGAATTTTCCCGGCCACAAGCCGCGCGTTATTGTCGGCGCCCACAACTGGCAGGGCATTCTAATTCTTGCGTCCTACATCACGGTCGATGGCTTTAACATCGAGGGCAACGCCGCGGCGATCACCTACGCCTATGCGTTCTCGCAGAAGAACAACTGGGGAAGTTCCGCCACCAGCGCCAACGGCCTTTTCGCCGACGGACGCAAGGTTGGAACGCTGCGCAACATCGTCATGCGCAACAACACGGTACATCACATGCCAGGCGGCGGAATTTCCGCGATCGGTTGCGACTATGTGACGATCGAAGACAACAAGGCGTATTCCTGCGGCTGGTGGAGCCCTTATCAGTGCAGCGGCATTTCGGTCTACAGTTCGCGCAACGCAGATTTCGCCGCCGGCTACCGCACCATCGTCCGCCGGAACGAAGCTTACGACAACGAGAACTTCATTCCCTATTTCGACACTAACACCATCACCGATGGCAACGGCATCATCATCGACGACAACACCAACACGCAGCACCCCGGCGTTGCAGCCTATACCGGACGGACGCTGGTCGAGAACAACCTGTGCTACAACAATGGCGGCACCGGCATGCATGCGTTCCTCTCGGCGCGCGTGGACTTCGTCAACAACACGGCTTACTTCAACAACCGCTGTCCGCAACTCGACAATGGCGAAATCATCGCCTCGAAGTCGTCCTCGGTCCGCTTTCACAACAACATCCTGCACGCCCGGACCGGCAAGAAGTGCCAGACCTATTACGGCAATGCGGATGTGATGTTCGACAGCAACATCTATTTCAACGGTGCAACGGCGATCCGCGGGGCAACCGACATCGTGGCCGACCCAAAGTTCGTCAAGGCGTCGCTCATTCCGGCGGAAGCGGATTTCCGCACGGTGCTGGCGTCACCCGCGATCGGCGGCGGCACGGCCACCCTGGCGCCGGGCGAGGACATGGACATGCGCCCCCGCCCCTCCGGCATCGGCTTCGATTGCGGCGCCTACCAGCTGGCGGTCACCGATGACCTCACCGCGCCCGCGGTCTCTCTGACCACACTGGCGTCGGGTGCTCCCTCCCGCCAGGCGAGCCGGACCTTCCAGTTCGCCGCCACCGCCACCGACGACTCCGGTGTCAAGTGGGTCAAGTTCTATGTGAACGGCAAATTTCTCCAGACCTCGTCCGGACCGGACTACGTGTTCCAATACACAGCGCCCGCCAGGCAGAAAAGCATCGTGGTCGTTGCCAAGGCGTCGGATAACGCCGGCAATATCGGAACGTCGAACCGCATCTCCATCGCATTGTAACTGCCGCGACGCCGCCATGGCCGCCCCATCGATTGGGTGCCGGTCATGGCGGCGAAGGCGCGTGGCCATGTGGACTTTGACCTGCCGCCATGTAGTATAATGGCCGGACCGGGGCCATAGACCCCCGCAGGAGAGGTATTCCATGACAGACAATATCTACCGCGCCTCGAGGCGCCAGTTGCTCAAATTCGCGGCCGCCGGTTCGGTGGCGCCGCTTGCCGGTCTTTTTCCGCAATTGGCGCGCGGCCAAGCCCCGATCAAGACAGCCGCCATCTATACCGTCCCCGTCGAACAGCAGTGGGTGAGCCGCATCCACAAGGCGGCGACCACCGCCAAGGAGCGCGGCGACATCGAGTATGTGTTCTCGGAGAAGGTCTCGAACACCGACTACGAGCGCGTCATGCGTGAATATTGCGAGGCGGGAAACCAGCTCATCGTGGGCGAGGCTTTCGCCGTCGAGGACGCGGCCCGCGCCGTCGCCAAGGATTATCCCGACCGGGCCTTCCTGATCGGCTCGAGTTTCAAACCCGATGCCGCCGCCAATCCGAATTTCGCGGTGTTCGACAATTACATCCAGGATGCGTCCTATCTCTCCGGCATGATCGCCGGCGCCATGACCAAGTCGGGCAATATCGGCATGGTCGGCGGCTATCCGATCCCGGAAGTGAACCGGCTGATGAACGCCTTCATGGCGGGGGTGCGCGAAACGAAGGCTGACGCCAAATTCCAGGTGGCCTTCATCGGCTCGTGGTTCGATCCGCCCAAGGCCAAGGAGACGGCCCTCGCCCAGATCGACGCGGGCGCCGATCTGCTTTATGCGGAGCGCTTCGGTGTGTCCGACGCCGCCAAGGAAAAGGGCGTTCTCGCCATCGGCAATGTGATCGACACGCAGGCCGATTATCCCGGAACCGTGGTGGTTTCGGCGCTCTGGCATTTCGAGCCCACCCTCGATGCGGCGATCGCCGCGGTGAAAGCGGGGGCGTTCAAGGCCGAGGATTACGGACAGTATTCCTTCATGAAGAACGGCGGCTGCAGCCTGTCGCCGCTCGGTACCTTCGAGGGCAAGGTTCCCGCCGACGTCATGGACAAGGTCAAGGCGAAAGAAGCCGAGATCAAGTCCGGCTCTTTCGCCGCGCCCATCGACGACAGCGAACCCAAGTCCTCGTAAATCCATGAAACCACCGGCGGCCGGAGAGCAGGAGATCGTTCTCCGGCTCTCCGGCATCACCAAGCGCTTCGG
>JANLYR010000067.1:0-2886 GCA_031365765.1 Hyphomicrobiales bacterium
GCAGCCAAGCTGATCGCGGCGGCGTAAGCGACGAGCGTCTTGCCCGCTCAATTCGCTCAGGCGCGATCCCATCGAGGGTGGTCGAGGGGCGTGGACCACTTGGACCACGGTCCAAGGGTAAAAAATCGCCGGACCGTCACCCTTGCCCACCGAGCCCAGCCTTTCCGCCAAGAAAAGTCGCCTCACCGCGCGGCGAAGCGTCACCCTGCGATTTTTGCGGACGGGTCGGTGGACGGAAGGGGCGTTGCGGAACGCGGTCGATTTCATCACGCAGAACGAGCCAGATTTGCGAAGTGTAGGAAAGTAAAAACCATTGTCCGGAATTGGGTGGGTTGCTGACTGTCCGATTTTGGTGCGACAAGCGGCAATTGCGGACATTCGTGTCGGTATGTGGGACCGCGTTTTGCGATCATTGGGCCAATTCGCCGATGAAATATTCATCGGCTTCCGCTAGGCTGGTTGATGATGGTCACATTAGACGCGCCCAACTCAGAAATTGAGGCAATCCTCGCTGCAGGTTCCATCGTGTTATTCGACGCTGAATGTGTCCTGTGCTCGGCGAACGCAAAGTTCATTTTGAACCACGATAAAGCCGAGCGCTTCTATCTAGCCTCAATGCAGGGGCCTGTCGGAGAAACGCTTTTCCGCCAGCACGGATTGGACCCGACTGATCCAACCAGCATATTGGTTATCGAAGAAGGAAAGGCCCGCAAGGACAGCGATGCCGTCATTGCCATCTACGAAGGCCTTGGCTTGCCATGGCGGTTGATGTCGCTGTTTCGCGTTATACCTGCCTTCGTTCGCGATCCGATCTATCGGCTAGTCGCGCGCAACCGGTATCGCTTATTCGGTAAACGTGAGACGTGTTGGCTTCCCGCTGAACGCTACCGCGCGCGTATGCTATGACTGACGAGATTGAGGGACGCTCACTGAAAATCCTGATACTCGGGGGTTACGGTGTGTTCGGTGGACGGCTTGTCCACTTGCTTTCCGATCTCCCGCGATTGACACTTCTGATCTGCGGCCGGAGCCGGGCCAAGGCAGAGGCGTTTTGTGCCGACTACGTTGGATCCGCAAAAGCCGTTTCGCTTGTTCTGGATAGGCGCGACATTGCATCAGCGCTCGCTGAGCAACATCCCGATCTGGTGGTCGATGCCTCCGGCCCATTCCAAGACTATGGAAGTGACCGTTATCGGATCATCGACGCCTGCATCCAGGCCGGGGTTAATTATCTTGATTTCGCCGACGCCGCCGATTTCGTCTTTGGTGTCTCTCAGTTCGACGGACGGGCCCGGCAGGCTGGAGTGTTCGTCCTTTCAGGCGTGAGCAGCTTTCCCGTGCTGACCGCAGCAGTTCTGCGCGAGATGGCCAGCAGTATGGACATTGTCAGCGTCGAGGGCGGCATTGCCCCGTCACCCTATGCAGGCATCGGCCTCAATGTGATGCGCGCTGTGGTTGGCTATGCCGGAGCGCCAGTGAAGTTGACCCGAGAAGGAAAGAAGGGTCACGGTATCGGACTCGCCGAAAGTCGCCGCTACACCGTCGCCGTTCCGGGTGAGCTTCCGTTACGCAATTTACGCTTCTCATTGGTCGATGTGCCTGACTTGCAGGTGCTCCCGCCAGAACATCCGACCCTCGCTGACATCTGGATGGGTGCAGGGCCGGTCCCAGAATCACTTCATCGAGTTTTGAACGTGCTTGCCAAGGCGCGGGCGAACCTTGGACTGCCGTCATTCGAACCATTCTCTCGCTTGTTCTACGTCGTGCTCAACCTGATGAAGTTCGGCGAACATCGCGGTGGAATGTATGTTCACGCTCATGGTCTCAGAGGTTCGCTTACGGTGGAGCGCAGTTGGCATTTGCTTGCCGAAGGCGATGATGGGCCGTACATTCCGTCGATGGCGATCGAGGCTATCGTCCGCAAACTTCTGCGCGGTGAAGTCCCTTCAGCCGGCGCACGTGCGGCAACGCATGCACTTGACCTTGCGGACTATGATGAAATGTTTGCAGGTCGCACGATCAAAAACGGTTTTCGCGACGAAGGCCAAAGTGGCCCTATATATCGCCAAGTGCTTGGCTCTGCTTTCGACTCGTTGCCGCCCTTGATAAGGCAACTGCACGATAGCTCGGCCCCCAGGAATTGGGTCGGTAAAGCCGATGTCACTCGCGGCAAGGGACCGGTAGTGCGCTTGATTGCGAGCATCGTAGGCTTTCCGAAGAGCGGAAATGATGTTCCCGTTACAGTCGCTTTTTCCCCGGAAAATGGTGGCGAGCTTTGGACACGGTCATTCGGCAACCGTCGTTTCAACTCATTTCAGACATGTGGCAAAGGGCGCAGCCGCCATCTTCTCGTCGAACGCTTTGGCTTAGCAACATTTGCACTTGCCCTTGTCGTTGAAAATGGTCGCCTGACGCTCATCCCACGATTTTGGTCCGTTCTAGGCATTCCGATGCCCGGCCTCCTGCTACCGCGCGGGAATAGCTGGGAAGCCGAGAGCGATGGCCAATTCCGATTTGATGTGACAATCGCCGTTCCGTGGGTCGGCCTGATCGTTGCGTATCGTGGGGCCCTTTCACCGAATTGATGGTGTAGGCAGCCAATATCTATCGATGAGTCAATCTTAACGAAGGGCGAGTTTGGAGGAGTCGCCGAGGCCGCTAGATTGTCCGAAAAGGCGTCGTTCGTGGACAAACTGATTTCGCGCCGACCCCGCCTCAAGCCAGCCGCGTCACCCAGCCATGCGGATCGGGGGCCTCGCCGCGCTGGATCGCCACCAGGCGGTTGCGCAGGCGTTGGGTGAGCTGGCCGGGGCCGCCGCTGCCGATGGCGAACTCGCCGTGCTTGCCCGCGACCTTGCCGACCGCGGTGACCACCGCGGCGGTGCC
>JANLYR010000023.1:0-3297 GCA_031365765.1 Hyphomicrobiales bacterium
CAGAGAAGATTTCGGAAAAGCCATTCAGGACCTGAGGGTGGGTGGTGCGCGTCGCCCGTCCACCGACGACCTGAGGCGAAATTGGGAGATTGATACTGACAACCCCATTTTCGTAAAAGCGAATCCTCCAAAGGTCAAAGATGCGTGCTACGACGGCACCCAGGGAGGCGTACAGAAAGGACCGCGTGCGCTGTGTGTATTCCCTCGTTAGCGCCTTTTCCTTATTGATCCAGACCGGTATGTGAAAGGGTTGATTGGAAGAGCTATGTTTCCTAAGATCCTCCAGGAGCGCCCTTTGCCGATTGTCTATTTTGGGGGAAGATCGGTGGCTGACCAATGCAATCGATCTATTTTCGACGATGGCCTCCTGGATTGCGCCGCCGAGTGAGTCGAGCCCACCCGAAAACAAGATGACCTCTTCTACCTGGATGTCGCCTGCCCCTCCATCACCGAAATCCAGGTACTGATCTATCGGAGGCGGCTTGATCAGTTTCTTGAATGTGAACTCATACTCATCGTCCGACAAGAACCCCAGGGTGTCGCACAGTGCCGTGCGGACCGGCATCGATGACCATATATCAGGCTCTCTCACCGGAATATGAAATTGAAATCGGCGCCGCCACTTTGCGCCATATTCCCGCGACGTGCTCCCGCCGCGCGTGGTCGCCTGATCGGCGCAGTAGACGTAAGTGGCGATTTCCAGGAGATCAATCATCACCGGCGCAATGTTTGCCACCATCTTCTTGCTGATGTCGCCGACTTTGAGCACAACATTGCTGTCCGTTCCCCAGAGGGACAGCGGCACAATGTCCCTGCCTATTGCCTTGCCTGAGGCGCTCAAGCCCCCGCAAAGGATGACACGCTCATTACTCATTGGCGTGTTCCCCCTTTGCAAGCTCTGCACAGAGCTTCTTGATGGCGATATGGATAAACCCAGCTGCCTTCTCGCGTGTGATCCCTCTCTGATAATTGGCCTTGGAAAACCAACCCCCGGAAAACTCCTCGATGATTCTCGAAGCCTGGCGGCAGTGCAGATCCAACCCTTTGTTGAACTCAGCGTGCTTGTCGATATTGGCAAACCGCCCATCCCCGCTGACGTAATTAGAGAGTTCTCGGCTCAGGAAATACGTTAGATATTTTCTGGTGAGGCGTGTGAAGAATTCCCTGGCGAGCGTGCTGAATTGCCTGGAGGTTGAAAAGCTCCTAATCGACTGCTGAACGTCGGCTGGCGTCGTTTCAAACAGATTGGCAGTCGCAGGTATTCCCAGCACGGTGAGCGTCTCGGATGCTGCCATCTGTGCCATTTCGCCGAGATCCGTACGCCCTCCGGTGTGGCGCACGTGGGCATCTACAGCACCCATAAAAGCCCCCGCGATTTCCAGCACACTTGGGGGCTCTGTGATTTCTAGCCCGAGCTTCTGCAGGCGCGCGACGAAATCGTTGCTTCGAGCCGCTAGAGGAATCTGCGTTAAAAGCCAGAAGGTGTAAACAAGCCCGGGATCCTTTGCGGCGCTGATCAGGCCTTGTTTGGAAGCGCCCATCGTCGCGACCGAGACTTCGGGCGTACCAGCACCTTCGCCGATGAGGTCAAGGACCTGAATCCATCTGCGTGTTCGTGGAAGAGTCCCTAAACGGATATGTCCCATCTTTGCCTCCTTGGCGAGATGCGCAATCAACGCCATTGGACGATACTGGATGTTGATATGTGAATCAGGGGTTGAATTGACAGACAAGCCGGGTTGAACGAGTAGAATTTGATCTGTGAAAATAACCCTTCAACTGATTCAACTGTATACGCTTGCCTGTGAGATGTACGATAACGGGCGGAGCACAAGTTTTCAACGGTACAGCAACAATTCTAAGCCCGGAGGGATCACCGATCAGGAATTGATCGCGATCTACTGGTTCTCCCATCTGCAAAGGAGATACGAAAAAAAGGCGATGCACGAATTTATCAGCGACTATTGGCGGGAATTTTTCCCCAAGCTGCCCGCGTATCAAACTTTTGTGGCGCGGCTCAACCAATTGGAGCCAACCTTTCAATCCATCGGAGCGCAACTGCAAGCGCGACTGAGCCGCAAACAAGCAGCTTAGGTAGATCACGTGATTGATTCGATGCCACAGACCCGTACGCGGATCACACGAACGTTTGGGGGCGGGGAAGACGAATTGCCATTTCCACTGGGTCGGAGCATTGGGGTATTTGCTCGCCAGTGCAAAGGGCAATTTGACAGTGCCAACGCCCTCCGCCAACTCTTCCTTGTGTTTTTGCCTCACGCCTGCGAGATGAGTTTGCAATGGTTCTTTCAAGTTGTTGGGCAACATCGTCACGCGATCTTTTCCCCCTTTGCCCTCGCGGATCGTGATGATGTTGCGGTCAAAATCAAGGTCCTTAATCCGCAATCGCAAACACTCCATCAGGCGCAGTCCAGCGCCATATAGCAAACTTGCCATCAACCATTTCTCACCGCTCAATTTTGCCAGAATCGCCTGCGCTTCTTCCCGCGTGAACACAACGGGCAAGCGCGGTTGCTTCTTTGCCACTGGCAACGCGCCGAGATGCGGTAGCTGGATTTCCAGGACTTGTTTGTAAAGAAATAAGTTGGAGTGTAATGCCTGATTTTGTGTGGAAGCGGCAACATTGCGCTCCATCACCAAATGCGTGAGGTAGGCGCGAATTTCTTCGACGCCCATTTCTTTGGGATGGCGTTTGTCGTTAAAAGAATGAAGCGTTTGATCCAATCGGTGTAGGTTTGTTCGGTGCGATAGCTTAGTCCGCGCAGGCGCATCATGACGATACGGACTTGTTCTATCAGTTTGGGCGGAGACGATTTGGGGGTAGTCGTCATAACTTCTAACAGTTTTTATTGGTCGTGATCTGGTAACTCTTGTGTTTGTTTTTGGAGTGGCATTATACTTTGTCTCGTTCTACAGTAAAGCCACTCAGTTTATTCCATGTAGTTTTTCTCAGTGAGGAAAAGCATGTTACGGAATTTAAAGCCCGGTCAGCCCGGTACAAAACGACTCTTAGCACAATATGGCGAGCAGTTGCTTTGCGTACGCTATCGTTATGATGCAGAACGTAAAACTCGGCGTAAAACCGTCGAATTGCTGGTTGAAGAAGTGCCTTGGGAATCGCCTGTTACAAAGCTTCGCGCTGAGGAAATCGTTGGGTTGCGTGTTGGCGTTAATGAAATCAACTTGCAGCGTCAAATCAAATTGGCAGGTGGCAAGTGGAACCCGGCACAACGTATGTGGGAATTACAGTATGACCACGCGGTCAGACTGAACTTAACC
>JANLYR010000149.1:0-2066 GCA_031365765.1 Hyphomicrobiales bacterium
GCAGCAGCCGGTCGCCGGGGAGATAAAGCACGACACCATCCTTGGAATGGATGTCGAAGCGGTGGAGTTCAATGCGATGGTCGCCGAGTTGCAGGTCAATCTGGCCGTCGAAAACGAGTGTCGGGAGGACAAGCGGATTAATTGCGGGAGGGCCGCTTTCCGTCCCGCTCTCGATTGCGATTTTGCGTTCCCGCATCGCCTCGTCAGTCAGCCGGTGAGCGATGATTTCGCAATCGGCGAACACCTCGTTGCCGGCGATGTGGTCCAGATGCCAATGGCTCAGCACCACCCGAATGCGGCGGACACCCTCGGCCGCAAGCGTCGCGCGAATGGCCCGGGCATGCGCGAGCGAAACGTGCGTGTCGTAAACGATCGCCTGATCGCCAGAGATAATCGCATAGGACGCAACGCCGAGTGCCAGCGCGCCATCATCGACCCAGTTTGCCGGTTCCGCCAGCGGCTCAGGCGGACGGCCGTCGTAAAAGGCGAGGACATGCGGATAGGGCCGCAACGTTCTGAGGCCTGCCGTCATTGCAGCGTCATCCGCCATTTCTATCCCCTTCGATTGTTCGCTCAAGTCCTGGTCCAGCCGCCGGGCATCGTCAAGCAGGCGGCGCGTTTTGCCAGCTGAGCCAAATCGGCTTGACCCAATTCTCCTTGACCGGGCCGCGAACATGCGTATCTTCCGCGGCGGGCCACCTCCCCCCACCGGGAGGCTTACTATCTGGAAGGATAGTCGCAATGACTAGCGCTGCTTCCGCGCGTCCGGCTGCAAAGCCAAACAACCCCCATTTCTCTTCTGGTCCCTGCGCCAAACGCCCCGGCTGGTCGGCTGGCGCGCTGCAATCGGCGCTGGTTGGCCGCTCGCACCGCTCGAAAGAGGGCAAGGCCCGGTTGAAGCGGGCGATCGACCTCACCCGCGAAATCCTCGAAATTCCCGCTGACTACCGGATCGGCATTCTCCCAGCATCCGACACCGGCGCATTCGAAGCGGCGATGTGGTCGATGCTGGGTGCGCGCGGGATCGACGTGCTCGGCTGGGAAGCATTCGGCAAGGGCTGGGCGGCGGACATTCTGAAAGAACTGAAGCTCACCGATGTCCGGGCGATCGATGCGGACTATGGCGCGCTGCCCGACCTCGCTGAGGTCGATTTTTCCCGCGACGTGGTCTTCACCTGGAACGGCACGACTTCGGGCGTGCGCGTGCCCAATGGCGATTGGATTGCGGCCGACCGGCAAGGCCTGACTTTTTGCGACGCAACATCAGCCGCCTTCGCCCAAGCGCTGCCGTGGGAGAAACTCGATGTGACGACCTATTCTTGGCAGAAAGCGCTGGGCGGCGAAGCCCAGCATGGGATGATCATCCTTTCACCACGCGCGGTCGAACGGCTGGTCTCCTACACTCCGAAATGGCCGCTGCCGAAAATCTTCCGGATGGCGAAGGGCGGCAAACTGGCGGAAGGCATTTTCGAGGGCGAGACGATCAACACCCCGTCGATGCTGGCGGCCGAGGATTATCTTGATGCGCTGACTTGGGCAAAGTCGATCGGCGGATTGAAGGCCACGCGCGCACGGGCCGACAAGAGCGCGGCGATCATTGCGGATTGGGTGAGTGATTCACCCTGGGCAGCGCATCTTGCAATTGATCCCGCGACCCGATCGAACACCTCCGTGTGCCTGGTGTTCTCCGATCCGGCGATCACCGCACTTGCACCCGAGGCCCGCGCGGATTTCGCGAAACTCATCGTGAAATTGCTGGACGCCGAAAAGGTCGCGCACGACATCGGCCATTACCGCGATGCCCCGCCCGGCTTGCGGATCTGGACGGGCTCGACTGTTGAGCCGTCTGACGTCGCGGCGCTGCTGCCGTGGCTCGATTGGGCGTTCGCCTCCGCAAAAGCGTCACTCGCCAAAGCTGCTTGAGGCTACTCGGTACATTCGCCTTCTCCCAATGGAGCCTCGCTATGCCCCCTCGCGTTCTCATTGCCGATGAACTTTCCCCGCAGGCGGTTGCCATTTTCAAGGCGCGCGGTGTTGACGCCGTCGTCAACACCGGCCTCGACAAG
>JANLYR010000173.1:0-2593 GCA_031365765.1 Hyphomicrobiales bacterium
CATAAACTTACTAGTGGTCCTTTAATTCTAACATTTGAAACTTGACGTGCTGCGAGTGGGAATCAAATGTTAGAATTGGACCACTAGAATCACAAACTTGCCAGTCGTCCATTTGTTCTGACATTTGAAACTGAACGTGCCGAAAGTGGGGATCAAATGTTAGAATTGAACCACCAGCTGCTGAAGGAGGGCCACGATGACGACCGATCTCGAGCGCAACAAGGCCAACGCGAAGGCGTTCTACGACATGATGTTCAACCAGTCGCGGCCGCGCGAGGCAATCGAGCGCTACACCGGTGCCGATTACATCCAGCACAACCCCGATGTTGCCTCCGGAAAGGCCGCGTTCATCGCCTATTTCGAGGATATGGCGCGCGATTATCCGGGCAAGCACGTGAGCTTCATTCGCGCCATCGCCGAGGGCGATCTTGTGATGCTGCACTGCCGCCAGGAGTTACCAGGCCCAGACAACGAACCCGCCAGCAAATGGGCCGGGATCGACATTTTCCGCTTCGACACGGCTGGAAAGATCGTCGAGCACTGGGATGTTTTGCAGCCGGTGCCGGAAGAAATGGCGCACGGCAACGGAATGTTTTGAGGAGAGCCGTACGACGTTCACACGGGCGGAGCCGGAACGCAGGGGGATCAACTCCGTGCTGTTGCGGCTACGTTGACGCCAGCACTGGATGCGCTATCTGTGAGCAAACGATTTCCGGCCGTCGAATCGACTTGGCCAATGAAACCCATCAGGACCGCTATGAAAAAATTCACCAAGCTGACAGGCGTCGCCGCGCCACTCAAGATCACCAATGTCGACACCGACATGATCATCCCGAAGCAGTTCCTGAAGACAATCCTCAGGACCGGGCTCGGGAAGAGCCTGTTTTACGAGATGCGCTATGACGACAAGGGTAAGAAGGTCGCTGATTTCGTGCTGAACAAGGACGCCTACAAGAAGGCGAAGATTTTGATCGCGGGCGATAATTTTGGCTGCGGCTCCTCGCGCGAGCATGCGCCTTGGGCGATCCTCGATTTTGGCATCCGCTGCGTGATCTCGACGAGCTTTGCTGACATTTTCTACAACAACTGCTTCAAGAATGGCATTCTGCCGGTCAAGTTGCCGCAAAAGACCGTCGACAAGCTGATGGCGCAAGCCGAGCGCGGGGCAAACGCCACGTTCACGATCGACCTGAAGGCGCAGGAAATCACCACCGCCGATGGTGAAACGATCCCCTTCGAGATCGATGCGTTCCGCAAGCATTGCCTGCTGAACGGCCTCGACGACATCAGCCTGACACTCGAAAAGGAAGCGTCCATCGCGGCTTACGAAAAAAAGGCGGCGACCGAACGGCCGTGGCTTTGAGTTAGGGCATCGCAAAGTTCGCGGACGCTTCCGCGACGACGGTCCCATTGCGCAAGATTTGGGCCTTGCCGATGTAGCTTCCGGCCGGCCATGCCGCCAACTTCAACTTTTTGCCGGCAAAGGCGACGTAGGTCGCCTTGCTGTGGTCGAGAGGTTGACCGTTGCTCACGACCTCAAAACCCGCCGGCCCGCTGACGCTCAGGTTCACAACGTCGCCCATCCGGGCATTGATCAGCCGCGCGAAAAAGACGAGCCCGCTCGACTTTGGCTCCGGCAAACGATAGGCCGACGGGCCGATCTCCAGCGTGTCATTGGTTAGCGGCGCATCGGCGAATCCCGTCTCGATGATCTCGGTCCCTCGATAGGGCACGGACTTCGCAAGATCCGCCGACCATAGCCCGGAAGCTGGCGCCTCCGCCTTGCCTAGCTCCGTGCGGCACTCGCCTTTCGCTGGCGCCCCCAGAAATGGATCGAGCGGCGTCGCGCCCTGTCGCACCTCGAAGTGCAGATGCGCAAAGGCGGCTTCACCCGAAAAGCCGACCTTGCCGAGCACCGTGCCCGGCTCAACCACATCGCCGCGCTTTACGACAACCGAACCCTTCAGCATGTGGCAGTACTGGGTCTCGTAGCCTTCATGCACGACCACTACGCCATTCCCGCACTCACGATTGGCGACCGCTTTCAAGTCCGCTGGCGTCGCCACTCTGTGGTCGTCCACCCCATCCCGCGATCCGCGCACGATGCCTTTCGCGGCGGCTCTCACAGCGACACCTTTTTTAGCGGCAGCTTCCGACAGCAGCCGGATATCTGTCCCGGTATGCTTGTCGTAACTTGCGGACCCGCAGGCATAATCCTCGACGCCTGGTCCTGGATCCATGTCGACATAGTTCTGAATGAAGCAGTCTCTCCCCAGTGTGCAATCAATCGGCCAGGCGAGCTTGAAGTCGTCAGCCCCGGCAGACGCGGCAAACATGACAAGTCCGCAGGCCAACGCGAGGGTCACTTGAATTGCCAAGCTCGAGCCGCTAGCACTCCAGCGACTTTTCCGATCCCCACGATCTCCCAAAGAAGGCTTCCATGGCATCCTATGATCTCCTGCTGCTCCCCGGCGATGGTATCGGCCCGGAGGTGATGGCGGAAGCCAAGCTCGTGATCAACTGGCTGAACAAGCGCAACGTCGCAACCTTCAATATGGAGGAGGATGTTGTCGGCGGCGCGGCCTTCGACAAG
>JANLYR010000206.1:0-4409 GCA_031365765.1 Hyphomicrobiales bacterium
CGCCATGACCTCGCGGAGTCGCTTGAGCAGCACGCGCGGGCCAATGGCGGAAGCGGGCATCAGCTACTCATTCAAGGTTTGGCGGAGGCTCCTCATGCTAGGCTTTGGCGCCCAGCCCGTAGGCTGTGTGCAAAGCCCGCACGGCGAGCTCGGTATAGGCCTCGTCGATCAGTACACTGACTTTTATCTCGGATGTGGTGATCGCCTGGATGTTGATGCCCTTGTCGGCCAGCGCCCGGAACATGCGCGCGGCAACCCCGGCGTGGCTGCGCATGCCGATGCCGACGACGGAGACCTTGGCGACATCGGCGGAGTGCGTCATATCCATGAAGCCCAGCTTTTCCTTGACGCCGTTCAGAACCTCGATGGCCTTGCGCAGATCCTTCCGCGCTACCGTGAAGGTGATATTGGCGGTCGAGCCGTCGCTCGACACGTTCTGCACGATCATGTCGACGCTGATGTCGGCTTCGGCGAGTGACCCGAAAATCGCCGCCGAAACGCCGGGCTGGTCCTTCACCCGCCGGATCGAGACCTTGGCCTCGTCGCGCGAATAGGCGATTCCACTGACGACATGCTGTTCCAAGATCCGTTCCTCATCGCATACGAGCGTTCCGGGGCCCGATCCGTCGGGCCGGTTCTGGTTCGGCGAATCAGGCGCCTCGAAGCTCGAGCGCACCTGCATGGGTACCTTGTACACCATCGCCAGTTCAACCGACCGCGTCTGCAGCACCTTGGCGCCGAGGGAAGCCTGTTCCAGCATTTCCTCGTAGGAGATGCGGTCGAGTTTCCTGGCGCCGGTGACGATGCGGGGATCGGCGGTATAGACGCCATCGACATCGGTATAGATATCGCAAGAAGCATCAATCGACGCGGCGATGGCCACCGCCGAAGTATCGGAGCCGCCGCGGCCCAGAGTGGTGATGCGCCTGTCGGGGCCGATGCCCTGGAAGCCGGCGATCACCGCCACCTGGCCCTGCTCCATACGCTTCCTGATTTCGGCCGCGTCGATCTCGGCAATGCGCGCCGCGCCATGGACGCCGTCGCTCTTCAAGGGAATCTGCCAGCCCTGCCAGGAACGCGCCGGGATGCCCTGATCCTGCAGCACGATGGCGAGCAATCCCGCCGTCACCTGCTCGCCCGATGCGACGATGGCATCATATTCGCGCGCGTCATGGACCGGGGCGGCCTCGCGGCACCATGACACGAGCTGATCGGTCGTTCCCGCCATGGCCGAGACGACGACCGCCACATGATGCCCAGCCTTCACCTCGCGCTCGACATGGCGCGCAACATTGCGGATGCGCCCGACATCGGCCACCGAGGTTCCGCCGAATTTCATCACCAAACGGCCCATGGCCTGCCTTTCAACAGCGCAACAGGCCTTCTCCCGGAAGCCGGCCGCGGTCGGATTGTGTGTCGTGGTAAGCCCTTCGGAAGCGGGCGGGCGTACTCATAGATGAGGGCCCCGGACTATGCAATAATCGCCTGATGCAGACAAATCTCTCCACCCTCGATCCATCGGAAGTCGAGAAATTTTCAAAGCTCGCCGCCGAATGGTGGAATCCGAAAGGCAAATTCGGGGTGCTGCATGTGTTCAATCCGGTGCGGCTCGCCTTCATCAAGGAACAGGTCTGCGCCCGGTTTGCGCGCGATCCCTTCGCCAGGGAACCCCTCCAGGGCTTGCGGCTGCTTGACATCGGCTGTGGCGGGGGGCTGCTCAGCGAACCCATGGCCCGGCTTGGGGCCGAGGTGGTAGGGGCCGACCCATCGGAAAAGAATATCGCCACCGCCGCGGTCCACGCGCGCGAACAGGAGCTGGCGATCGATTACCGTACCGCCACGGCCGAACAACTGGCGGAGAGCGGGGAACGCTTCGACGTGATCCTCAACATGGAGGTGATCGAGCATGTCAACGACCCGCAAACTTTCACCCGTATCTGCGCCCACATGCTCAATCCGGGCGGGCTGATGTTTGTCGCCACGCTCAACCGGACGCTCAAATCCTTCGCACTCGCCATCATCGGTGCCGAATATGTGCTGGGCTGGCTGCCCAAGGGCACGCATCAGTGGGAGAAGTTCATCGCTCCGGATGAATTGAGATTGTGGATGACGCAGAGCGGCCTGACGATGTGCGGGGAAACCGGTGTCACCTTCCGCCCGTTGTCCGGGGAGTGGCGGAGGTCGCGGGATATGGATGTCAATTACATGGTGGTGGGGGAGAGGGGACCGGCGCTTTGAACTTCCCTCAAATCGTTATCCCGGCGAAAGCCGGGATGACGAAGCGTGGTAATCAGGGTGACAGTGTTTTCAATTCCCATCCTCGGGCAGAACCGGCAGCGGATGGACTTCGATGCCTTCTTCGATCAGCGCCTTGGCGTCGGCTGGCGTTGCTTCGCCGTAGATGCCGCGCCTCTCGGTCTCCTTGTAATGAATCTGCCGCGCCACCTCGACGAATTTGTCGCCGACATATTCGGCGTTCTCGGCCACCGACTTTCGCATCTCGCGCATCATCGCCAGCATCATCTGGGTCTTCGGATCGACAGGTCCGGCGATCATTTTCTTCGGCGCTTCGATCCTCGTATTGGACTTGGACGGTATCCCCGGCGCCATCAACTGCTTTTCCACGCGGATCGATCCGCATACGGAGCAATTGACCAGACCGTCCGCCGCCTGCGTGTCATAGGCCGCGCTGCCGCTGAACCAGCCGTCGAAGGCATGGCCCTTGTCGCAGATGAGATCGTAGCGGATCATGGTGCGTTACGTAGCAATGCCGGTTGCGTGTTTCAAGCCGAAGCTCCTGTGGTGGACAAGGACGGGAATTCTATTTCGCGCTTGGGCGACGGCACGGGGGTCGATATCGAAGAGCAGGATTTGCGGCGTTGTTCCGGATTCCGCGATAATCTCGCCCCAGGGCGAGACGGCAAGACTGTGACCATAGGTTTCACGCCCACTCTCATGGACCCCGGTTTGCGCCGCCGCCAGCACATAGCTTCCCGTTTCGATGGCGCGGGCTCTCAGCAACACATGCCAGTGGGCCTCGCCCGTCGGCACGGTGAAAGCCGAGGGGACCATGATGAAGTCTGCACCCGCCGCCGCTAAGGAACGGTAAAGGGCGGGAAAGCGCAGGTCATAACAGGTGGTGAGGCCGACCATTCCCCAGGGCAGCCGGGCCAGACCGGCGGCGTCACCACCTGCAAATGCCGCAGATTCGCGGATCGCCGTGCCATCGGGGAGATCGACATCGAAAAGATGAATCTTGTCATAGCGCGCGGCGACAGTGCCATCGGGCGCAAACAGCATCGACCGGTTGACGAGACGATCGCCCTCTGTCTTCAGGGCCAGCGAACCTACATGCAGCCAGAGCCCAAGATCACGGGCCAATGCGGCATAACCGGCAACGCTCATATCCTCGCTCTCGCTCCGGGCGATGGCGCGAAGGCGCGGCCGGTCGGGCTCGATGAGATTGGTCATTTCCGGGGTGGAGACGAATCGCGCACCGCGTGCGTTCGCCTCGCGGATCATGTCCGATACGATTTCGAGGTTGCGTGCCGGATTGCGGCCAGCGCAGGTCTGCACCAAAGCGGCGCGAAAGCTCACGCGGCCTGGAGCAGCGGGTCAAGCTCTCCGCGGCGATCCAGTTCATGCAGTTCGTCGCTGCCGCCGACATGCCGGTCGCCGATAAAAATCTGCGGCACTGTGCGCCCACCGTTGGCGCGCTCCATCATCTGCCTGCGCCGCGCCGGATCGGATACGTCAATCTCCTCGAACGGCGCGCCCTTGCGATTGAGCAACGCCTTGGCGCGAAAGCAGTATCCGCAATAACTCGTGGTGTAGATGGTGATTTTCGGCATCATCGGTCAGATATGGAAATGGTGGGGTTCGAGCACAAGTGCGAAACACAGCACGTCCACCCGCGCCGCGCCACCGGATTTCAGCACTTCGGCGCAAGCCCCGGCGGTCGCTCCCGTGGTCATGACGTCATCGACGAGCAGCACCCGCTGGCCGGCGAGGCCGCCTTGCTCCAAGGGCGGCACCGCGAAGGCGCGGCGCACATTTTTGCGGCGTTCGTCGTGGCCCAGCCCCACCTGCGAGGGCGTGTGGCGGAGACGGACCAGCGCATCAGGCCTATAGGCCTTGCCGGCGCTGGCTGCGAGAATTTGCGCCAGAAAAGCCGACTGGTTGAACCGCCTGCGCCACAAGCGCCAGCGATGCAGCGGCACCGGAACAACCATCGCGGCGTCGGCCAGCAGGCTCCGGCCGGCCCGTTGCATGAGCCGCGCCATGAGGATCCCCGATTCCTGGTCATCACGGTATTTGAGAGCGTGAACGAGAGGCCTCGAAGCCTCGTCGAAGGCGACGGCGGCGCGTGCCCGGTCCCATTGCGGCGGGGCCGCCCGCGCCTCCTCGCT